>JBASFN010000135.1:0-7176 GCA_049653045.1 Alphaproteobacteria bacterium | reverse complement strand
ACAGCCGGAAATGCCCCAGTTCCAGCCCGGCTCCCCGATGGAGGATTTCTTCGATGAATTCATGCAAAAACGCGGCGGCGGCATGCCCGCCATCCCGCAAGCCTCCCTTGGCTCAGGCTTTGTCGTTGATGCGGAAAAAGGCCTCGTCATCACCAACAACCACGTCGTCCGCGATGCAGAAGAGGTGCGCGTCACCTTCCACGACGATGAAACACTCCCCGCCGAGGTTATTGGCCGCGACGAAAAAACCGATCTCGCCGTTTTAAAAGTCACCACAAAGAAAAAACTAACCGCCGTAAAATTCGGCAACAGCGATGTCCTACGCGTCGGCGACTGGGTTGTCGCCATCGGCAATCCTTTCGGCTTGGGCGGCACGGTAACGGCTGGCATCATTTCCGCCCGCCAGCGCGACATCAACTCCGGCCCCTATGACGATTACCTGCAAACCGACGCCTCGATCAACCGGGGCAATTCCGGCGGCCCGATGTTCAACCTGAAAGGCGAAGTCATCGGCATCAACACCGCGATCTTCAGCCCCTCCGGCGGCTCCGTCGGTATTGGCTTTGCCATCCCTTCCGCACTTGCAAAACCCGTCATCGACCAGCTCCTCGCCTACGGCCACACGCGGCGGGGCTGGCTAGGCGTCCATGTACAAACCGTAACACCTGAAATCGCGGAAAGCCTTGGCCTGCTAAACCCGGAAGGCGCACTTGTTGCCAGCGTCACCTCCGGCGGCCCGGCGGAAAAAGCGGGATTAAAAACCGGCGATGTGATTCTATCCTTCAACGGCGAAAAATTAACAGGCATGCGCCAACTCCCCCGCCTTGTCGCCGAAACAGAAATCAACAAAGATTGCAAAATCATTTACTGGCGTGACGGCAAAGAAGAAACCACAAACGCCAAAGTCGGCGAACTTGAAAAAGCCGAAGAAGACGGTTTGATCGGATCAAATCAATCCGACAATATAAAGGGCACAAAAATTGGCTCAATCGGCGTCACCCTCTCCCCGATAACGGAAATGCTGCGGCAAGATTACATGATCCCCGGCAATGTCGAGGGCGTTGTCATCACCGCCGTAAACGACATGTCCGAAGCGGCAACCAAGGGATTACTCCCCGGTGATGTCATCGTCAAAATCAGCCAGCAACCCGCGAAAGATCCGAAAAATGTCGCTGAAATCATCGAGACCGCAATCAAGGAAGGCCGCACATCCCTGCTGCTTCTCTTGAATCGCGGCGGCGATTCCCGCTTTGTTGCGCTCAAGCTTGAAGACAAAACCAAAAAAGCCGCGCCGGAAAAAGAACCGCAATAACCGAGGCAGCCGATAAGTGGCAAAACACACCGTCCACATTATCGCAGGCCCCACCGCAAGCGGCAAAACGGCTTTCGCCCTCAACCTCGCGCAGGAAACGAACGGCATCGTCATCAACTGCGACTCGATGCAAATCTATAACGGCCTGCCCATCCTCACCGCGCAGCCGACGGCGGAGGAAAAATCACGCGCCCCACACAGGCTCTACGGCGTGTTGCAACCGGGCGATCCTTGCTCCGCCGGGATATGGCGCGAAATGGCGGCAAAAGAAATCGAGGATGCTTTTGCAGCAGGAAAAACCCCAATCATCTGCGGCGGCACAGGTCTCTACATCAAGACGCTGATGGAGGGACTCTCCCCCATCCCGCCCACACCGAAAAACATCCGCGCCGCCGCCGTAAAAAAACAGGAGGAACTCGGCAATCCCGGCTTTTATGAGGAACTCGGGAAGCGCGACCCGGAAAGCGCCGCCCGCTTCCACCCCAACCACACCGCCCGCCTCGTCCGCGCATGGGAGGTGCTGGAGGCCACAGGAAAAACCATCGGCGACTGGCAACGCGAAACCAAGGACGCGCCGCCCGCCGACTGGCAATTTGAAATCCACAAAATCATGCCGGAGCGCGAGGAACTTTACCGCCGATGTAACGAACGCTTTCTAAAAATGATCGAAAACGGCGCGTTAGAAGAAATCAAAACCTTCGCCGCAAAAATCGAAACTAGCGAAATCCCCACCACCACCCCCTTAAAAAACGCATTGGGCTTTCCCTCCCTATTAGATTATATAAAATCAAACATCTCTCTAGAAACCGCCATCGCCCAATCTCAAGCCCAAACCCGCCAATACGCCAAACGCCAGACAACATGGTTTAAACACCAGCTTTAAACACCCCCACCCCGCTCGGGATGACGGAGTATTAAAATTCCTTTGCGTGACTTTGCGTCCTTTGCGTTAAACCTCCCTTTTTTCCAGCCTGAAAAACCCCTTGCCATTTTCTGCTGCATCGCGTAAAAATGCCCCCATGAATACAAAATTGAACGCCCTGAACAGCCTTGTGGTCGTGGTCCTTCTTGGAAAGGCGCTGCGGAGCTAGGCTTTTGCCACACTCTTGACGCAGCGCCCCGGATCGAAACCGGGGTTTTTTTATGGGTTTATTTTAAGAAAGGCACTAAAACATGAGCACCGCCGACGCCAAAAGAAAGGCCAGCAAGACCAAGCCCGCCCCGGCCAAAAAAATGACGGGCGCGGAAATGGTGATCCAAGCTCTGATCGAACAGGGCGTCGAGGTGATTTTCGGCTATCCCGGCGGCGCAGTCCTCCCGATTTACGACGAACTGTTCAAAAACAAGGACAAGATCAAACACGTCCTCGTCCGCCATGAACAAGGCGCAAGCCACGCGGCGGAAGGTTACGCCAGATCAACAGGTAAAGTCGGCTGCTTCCTCGTGACCTCCGGCCCCGGCGCGACGAACGCCGTCACGGGATTGACAGACGCGCTACTAGATTCCATCCCCGTCGTTTGCCTGACCGGACAGGTTCCAACCTTCCTGATCGGCACGGATGCGTTTCAAGAGGCCGACACCACGGGCATCACCCGCCCCTGCACCAAGCATAATGTGTTGGTAAAGGACGTGAATAATCTGGCCGCCGCGATCCATGAGGGATTCCACGTTGCGCGTTCGGGTCGCCCCGGCCCCGTCGTCATCGACATCCCGAAGGACGTTCAATTCGCGCAAGGTGATTACAAACAGGCGCGGGATTCCATGACCCACAGCTATAAACCCCGCCGCGAACCCGACATGGACGGTATCGAGGCCGCCGTTGAATTGATGGCGCAGGCGAAAAAACCCGTGTTTTATACGGGCGGCGGCGTGATTAACGCTGGCCCCGAAGCCTCCAAGGCTCTGCGCGATCTGGTCAAGGAAACGGGCTTTCCCATCACCTCGACCCTCATGGGCCTCGGGGCGTATCCGGCCTCGGGCAAGGAATGGCTCGGAATGCTCGGGATGCACGGCACGTTTGAGGCCAACTGGGCGATGCATGATTGCGACGTGATGATCTGCATCGGCGCACGCTTCGACGACCGCGTCACAGGCCGCCTCGATGCCTTCGCGCCAAACTCGATCAAAATCCATATCGACATCGACCCCAGTTCAATCAACAAAAACGTCCCCGTGGACATCGGCCTCATCGCCGACGCGGGCGAGGCAACAAAGGCCTTACTCAAAATTTGGAAAGCAAAGGGCTGCAAGGCCGACAAACCCGCCCTCGACAAATGGTGGAAACAAATCAACGAATGGCGCGGCAAAGACTGCCTCGCCTACAAAAACAGCAGCAAAATCATCAAACCGCAATACGCGCTGGAGCGCCTCCGCCACTTCATCGAAAAGGACAAGCGCGACACCTACATCACCACCGAAGTTGGCCAGCACCAGATGTGGGCGGCGCAGTTCCTGAAATTCGATCATCCCAATCGCTGGCTGACCTCCGGCGGTTTGGGAACGATGGGCTACGGCCTTCCCGCCGCGATCGGCGCGCAGATGGCGCACAAAAACGCCCTCGTCATCGATGTCGCCGGAGAAGCCTCGATCCTGATGAACGTCCAGGAAATGAGCACCGCCGTTCAATACCGCCTGCCCGTCAAAATCTTCATCCTCAACAATCAATGGATGGGCATGGTGCGCCAGTGGCAAGAATTGCTGCACGGCGAACGCTACTCCGAAAGCTATACGGAAAGCCTCCCCGATTTCGTCAAACTGGCCGAGGCTTACGGCGGCATTGGCCTGCGCGCTGAAACGCCCGATGAATTGGATGGCGTGATCCAAAAAATGCTGAAAACCGACAAAGTGACAATCGTTGACGTGCGCGTCGATCAAAAGGAAAACTGTTTCCCGATGATCCCCTCTGGAAAAGCACACAACGAGATGATCCTCTCGGCGGACGCAGAAAAATTCGACAAAAAGCTGGTGTAAACAGCCCGGATGACAAACCTTCTTTTCTCTGCTAAACCATTAACATGGCACTAAAAAAAGAAAAACCCAGCAAAAGCGTGTACGGAGCAACCCCCGTTGCACAAAACATCGAATCCCACACGCTGTCCGTACTGGTCAGCAATGAACCGGGCGTTCTGGCTCGCGTCATTGGCCTGTTTTCCGGGCGGGGTTATAACATCGAGAGCCTGACCGTTGCCGAAACCGACCACGACGCGCATTTATCGCGCATCACCATCGTCGTCACGGGCACACCCCGCGTCATTGAACAAATCAAAACCCAGTTAGATCGCATGGTTCCAGTCCGGAAAGTCCGTGACCTCACCGTCACCGGCCCCTTCGTCGACCGCGAACTGGCACTGGTAAAAGTAACCGGCGCGGGCGATCACCGCATCGAAGCCCTCCGCATCGCCGATATTTTCCGTGCCCGCGTTGTCGATTCAACGCTAGAATCCTTCATATTCGAGGTCACGGGCACGGCTCAGAAAGTCGATGCGTTTATCGATCTCATGCGCCCGCTCGGCCTATCGGATGTCAGCCGCACAGGCATCGCCGCTCTATCACGCGGCAAAAACAAAAAGGGAGACTAATCATGCGCCTCAAAATGGGACTTATGCTACTGGCCGGAACCCTCACCCTCACCGGCTGCGTCTCCCGCGAACAAGCCGACCAAAGGCTTCAGAACGGCTGCACCGCCGGCGCGGAACTCTTCATGGAAGAAGGCCACAAAATTAAGGAAGTCAAAGACCATATTTTCCGCGACAATCCCGACCTCGGCCCCGGCTACCGCGAAGTCCGCCTGACTGTGGTGGACACCGACGGCTGGTACGACGCTGACAAGGAAATCCAGTGCATCTTCGTTGAAACCTACGGCATCTTCGGCTCCAGCCACACCGCCACCATATATCAACTCAAGATGGATGAAAAAATCTGGGGCATGCAGGGCAAGGAAATCCTCGGCACGATGGAAGAGCACCTGAAACTGACCGAAACCGTCGAACAAGGCCTGAACCGGAAATAACCATTCGTCACCCCCGAGGTTCCGCGCAGCGGAACATTTAACATCGGGGGTCCATAAAGTCGGCCCGCGGCAGCGGGCTGGCAATATTAAAGTTTTTTGTTGATTTTCCTGTTGTTTCCTGTTGTTCTGTGCCCCGAATTAACCGAGAAAAACGAGGAAAAACTCATGGCTATGGCAAACGCAGCAAAAGCGCAGACTTCAGACAACAACGCCCCCCTTCGCGTCTATTACGACAAAGACACCGATCAAGCCCTGATTAAAGGCAAAAAAGTCGCCGTCATCGGCTACGGCTCCCAAGGCCACGCCCACGCGCAAAACTTGAAAGATAGCGGTGTTAAAAGCGTAACCATTGGCCTGCGTGATGGCTCTGCCACCGCCGCCAAGGCAAAATCCGCCGGGTTTGAAGTTCTCGACCCCGCCAAGGCCGTTGCCGATGCCGATGTTGTTATGATCCTCGTTCCCGACGAACACCAGGCCGACCTCTACCGCGACGTACTCGAAGCCAACTTGAAAAAAGGCGCAGCTCTGGCCTTCGCCCACGGCCTCAACGTCCATTTTGGACTCATCAAACCCCGCGCTGACCTTGACGTGTTCATGGTCGCGCCGAAAGGCCCCGGCCACACGGTGCGCGGCGAATACCAAAAGGGCGGCGGCGTTCCTTGCCTCATCGCCATCGCGCAAGATGCCTCCGGCAAGGCAAAAGACCTCGCACTATCCTACGCCTCGGCTGTCGGCGGCGGACGCTCCGGCATCATCGAAACCACGTTCAAAGACGAATGCGAAACCGACCTGTTCGGCGAACAGGCTGTTCTCTGCGGCGGCATCTCGGCTCTCATCAAGGCCGGGTATGAAACGCTGATCGAGGCTGGCTACCCGCCCGAAATGGCATACTTTGAATGCCTGCACGAAACCAAACTGATCGTGGATCTGATCTACGAAGGCGGCCTCGCCAACATGCGCTATTCGGTGTCCAACACGGCTGAATACGGTGACTACACACGCGGCCCCCGCATCATCACGGACGAAACCAAAAAGGAAATGAAAAAAATCTTGGCCGAAATCCAGTCCGGCCAGTTCGCTCAAGAATTCATGGGCGGCAACAAAGAGGGTCTTCAACGCCTGAAAGACCTGCGTGAAAAAGAAGCCCAGCATCCGATTGAGAAAATCGGCGACAAGCTCCGCGCCATGATGCCCTGGATCGGTAAGAACAAGCTGGTTGATAAATCGAAAAACTAACACACCCGTCATTGCGAGGAGGCATCGCCGACGAAGCAATCCAGAAATCTATGCCCTGTGCAAAAACTGGATTGCTTCCCCCGGCTTCCGCCGGGGTCGCAATGACGGATAGAAAATGCCAGACATCAACATAACACCACCCCATCAAGACCATATCATGCGCGGCATCCTGTTTGCCGTGCTCGCCTATTTCATGTTCGGCGTCATGCAGGCGGGGGCAAAAATCATGACGGAGCAGCACAGCGTTATCGAGGTTGCCTTTTACCGCAACTTAATCACGTTCGTGCCTCTGACCCTTTGGCTCACTGTCACAAAAAAATGGAGTATCCTGAAAACCAAAAAGCCAAAGCTCGTTATTTTCCGCGGCATCTTCGGCACGTTTGGCTTGATATGTACTTTCTTGACCTTTCATTATCTGCCGCTAGCCACCGCCACGGTTTTACTCTTCACCGCAACAATCATCACGCCTGCCCTAGCCTTTTTTATGTTGAAAGAGCATATCGGCTGGCATCGCTGGAGTGCCATTCTCATCGGTCTTACCGGTGTCATCCTAATGACCGGACCGACAAGCGAAGCACCCCTATTTGGCATTTGCATCGCCCTTTTTACGGCCTTTACC
>JBASFN010000134.1:0-3355 GCA_049653045.1 Alphaproteobacteria bacterium | reverse complement strand
TTGATAACTGTTCCGTCATCAAAAACGATTTTTTCTGGTGCGAGAGCACCCATCGTCAAGGTATTGCCATTTCGAATATAGCCGGTCACGATAATCTCATCGGTAGTGCTGTACTTTATGTGGAGCCAACGATTTGCATCTGTCCATATAGTGATATTCTGAGAAAGTACGCCCCCTGTCAGCTTGATCGTATCGGTTCCCTCACCTGCAAAATCCATAATGTAGTCAGGCGTGGCAGAAAGACTGTCCCCTACACGGAAGACATACGTATCATCCCCCAGATCGCCCCGTATGTTCTCTTCGCCGATACCTCCATCTATAAGATCATTGCCATCCCCTCCATACAAACTATCATTTCCTATGTCGCCGTAAATAACATCATTTCCTATATCTCCATAAACCGTGTCATCCCCATCTCCTCCGTATAAGTTATCGTTACCTATGCCGCCATCAATAATATCATTTCCAATCCCACCAAACAGGCTATCGTCCCCTTCTTCTCCTCTGACATTGTCGTTACCTTCGTCCCCATAAAGCGTATCGTTACCTTCGTGGCCAAAAATATTATCATTGCCAGCAAAGCCGTGGATAGTATCACTCAAAGGACTGCCGTTCAGGCTATCCGCTGAAGTGGTTCCATCTAAAGTCGCCTTAACAGTAAAAGAAACCCTTCCCGCATTTAAAAAACCTGCAGTGTTTTTCAATGTATAGTCCACGTAGTCAACTCCCGTAAATCCGGCGTTGGGTGTGTATGTTATGGTTTGGTTAGAATTGACGATAATTGATCCAAAAATTGGTTTTCCAACACTAACAAGTGTCAAAACTCCCCCCTCGGGATCAATATCATTGGACAACGGATTCAAAGATATTTGCATATCTTTCAAGATAGTCACCGATTCATTTTGAATATTTGGACGCTCATTAAATGGCTTTGGCCCCGTAAAGACAAAATCGTTTGCTGTTAATTGCGATCCGGATACGTTATGCAGATAAATCCCTTGAACGTCCCCAGCAAAAGAAATGCGTGTCTCAAACCCGTCAGGATACGGAAAAGGATCGCCCACAATTTCTCCATAATAATTTTGAGGCTGATCAAGCCTGCGAATGCCGTGATCTTCAAAAAAACTTAAGGTTGAAAAATTGCTTAACCCAAATTCTCCTAAGCTAATTTTATCAACGCCGGGCTGAAAGTCCATAATACGATCTATACCCGAACCTGATTTTATATAAAAAACATCTGAACCATCTCCACCAAAAAGATAATCATAATCATCTCCTCCGATTAAAATATCGTCCCCGTTGCCGCCCCAGAGTACATCCTGACCACTGTCTCCATGAAGAATATCATTTCCCTCTCCACCATAAAGTAATTCAGGCCTGTAAGAATTAGTTGATAATAACTGACCTCCAACACCACCAAAAATAATATCATCGCCCACTCCGCCACTCAGGCTATCCGCGTTACTTCCTCCATAAATGTGATCGTTGCCTTCTCCGCCACTTGTTGATGTATAATTAACCAGCCTAATGACGTCGTTTCCGGAGCCTCCGTAAATGTTATCCGTCAAATTATCTCCATACGGAGTTGTCTGATTGCTGCTGCCGTCGGGCAAAAATATACTGGGCCCATATGATCCTACGAGATTCTGGTCATCGGCATTACCAAATATCCCGTCAGAGGATGAAGCACGGGCGTAATTCCCCTTGATAAGAATTGATCCAAGACCGACTACGGACACTTTTAGATCGTAGTTATACGTCGCCTTATACCCATCGGTTGTCACGGTCAAAACATTAACGTTCACTCTTTCAGTCGTCACATCCTCTGGCTTAATCCCCGGCATAAAACTCAGTGCAACATATCGCCCATTGCTTTGCACCACGTCATTCCCGCCCGTATATACCAGAGAGAGATTGCTTGCGCTGGGATTGACGATGTCATTACCCTTACCCAACCAGAATTTTCCGATCGGGCTGCCATTGATTGTGTCGCCATTGCTGGAGCCAATTGTGATAGATGATGATGTCAGGATTATATTGTCCGTACCCGCAAAAGCTCCGGCCTGATCGATGACAGCCAATGTGCCGCTTGCCCAGTTGAAGTTCAATTTCCCGGTATAGGTGGAATAGTTGTACTGCGCGTTAGCTGTGGGTGCACCCGCCAAACCATAGCTGTGCCCTAACCCTACAATATTGAAATCTGTACTTTGCGAGTAAGAAATAAATTTCTCGACATTAAAAAAAGTAGTGACGCCTCTCGCAATGACAGTATTCCCTGTTACAAACCAATCACCTGTGGCATCCGTGACGGTATCAGTGCCATTTCCGGCATCGATACTTACCGCAAAGTTTCCAATCCCGATTTCATCGTTACCTGATCCCAGAATATATTTTTCAATATGACCGAGTTTGGCGAGCAAGACAGGCGATGCGCCAACCGTATAAACGCCCGCATCGCTGGCAAGTCGCAACCCGGTCGTATTGGTACTCATATCAAGCGTATCTACCCCATTTCCACCGTCGATAAAATCTTTACCGCCTGAAAGTGTAAATTTATCATCGCCGCCGTCTCCATAAATCAATTCATTCCCCACCGAACCAGTGACAACGTCGTTACCAATCCCCCCGACAAAAATATTGGCCTTTCCTGTCGCAACAGAACCATTCTCAAGAATCGTCGCGCCGCTATCCTGCGTGGCGAATATAACCTTCTCGACAATAGCGGGTGTGTTGACACCCCAAAGTTCCTTGAGGCGCGCATAAAAAGTGCTAGACCCCCCATTGCCGATTTCATAAAACAGGCCATTGACCAGCGCGTCCCGTCCCGGCATTGCGGGCAGAATACCGCCGTTAATCGCTTTCCACGTCGTGTCGGTAAAATCAATCGTCAAAGTTTTATTGTTAGCGGCTTCGGAGAGTGTTAGGACTCCGTTTTTTGCTGTGGCATTGGTTGCCATCTCGACTTTATTCAACGCCAGCATCCCCGCATACTGAACAAACGCCTTGGATATATCAGTGGCATAAGTAGCAAGACTGGCAGATACACCCGGTACAGCCAACGCCTTTCCCAGATTATTCGCATCGTCATACAACGCCCGGATGCCGGTGTCGCCAAACACCGGCGTCCCCTCGTCGATGGCGGAATAGGCGATGATGTCGCGCAGCTTCGCATCCGCCGCTGATGCCCCGGCCAGTGTATTGATTCCGATCTGCTCGGCAAAAGCCTTGTTATAAAGAACGGGCCAGAAATACTGGGCCGACGCGCGCCAGTCCGTCGCCAGTGCCGTGCCGCTTGCGCTGCCGACATCGGCGAATTTCCGAATGACAAGCGTTGACATACTGTGCTCATCCACCC
>JBASFN010000133.1:0-10526 GCA_049653045.1 Alphaproteobacteria bacterium | reverse complement strand
AAGTCGGCATAGGCCACCTTCCATGCACCCCCATGGTGACCGCCGCCCTTTTTGATCCGCTTGATGATGATCGGCTGGGTCTTTTTGCTGCCTTCTTCTTTTGCTTCCTTGGCCATGGCCGTTGCGTTCTTTCAGGATCAAGCGGGCGGCGGGAGTTCGTTCAGCTTGGTTTCAAGCTCCTGGAACGAGGGCTGCACATCGTGCGAGAGGAATTTGCGCGAAAATTCGAGTGCCACCTGCGGCGCGCTGCCGTTGAGGAAGGCGATAATGGCCATTTTGATAGCCTTGTAATATTGCACTTCGGATTGAGCGCGGGCGGTCATCGCGCCGGCGATGGGGGAAACGAAGGCATAGGAAAGCCAGACGCCGAGGAATGTTCCAACCAATGCGCCGCCAATCATCTGACCCAGAACTTCGGGCGGCTCGCTGATGGACGCCATGGTTTTGATAACGCCGAGAACGGCGGCGACGATGCCAAGGGCGGGAATACCATCCGCCATATGCTGGACGGCGTGACCGGGGTGACCTTCATGCGCCTCGATGGTTTCAATTTCCATGTCCATCAGGTCGCTGAGTTCGTAAGGATTTTCCTTGCCGAGGGAGATAAGGCGCAAGTAATCGCATATAAAGGCAACCGCATGGTGGTTTTCCGCGAATTTTGGAAAGCGTTTGAACAACTCGCTTTCTTCCGGTTTTTCGATATGGGCTTCAAGAGCCAGCCAGCCTTTCGTGCGGGCGAGTTTAAAGATCGAGAACAGAGCAGAAAACAGTTCGATATAATCTTCCTGACTGTAGGATGTCGGTTTCGCCAGAGCACCCATATATTTAATGGTGTGCTTGACGGTGTCCATCGAGTTGCCGATGATAAAGGCACAGAGAGCGCAGCCCAAAATGATGATAAGCTCGCCGGGCATGGCCTCAAGAATACCCATCATCAAATGGGTAAAATGCGCAAAGTTGAAGTGCATGGCGACCAGCAGACCGCCATAAGTGCAGACAAAAACGAGAAGAAGGCCGACAAACTTCATTTGGAGGAAACACCCTTTCCTTGGACGTAGATAATCTATCAGTGAGCGGAGTAAATCAGAAAGTCAGAATATAGAGTGTCAGGTTTTTTCCCCAGATCAGTTGCATCCGGAGCATACGCATTAGCCTATATATTCTGTTCTAGGTTTCGCTTCGGAATAAAGATGACCTTGAGCCAGTTGAATGCCCATGGCGGCGAGGGCGTCGGCTTGTTCCTGTGTTTCCACGCCCTCGGCGATAATCTCTATTTTTAGATCAGCGCAGACAGTAACCAGATTGCGTATGAGGGCGGCATCGCGCTCGGAGTTCATGATTTTGCCGATATATCTGTTGTCGATTTTTATGGTGTCCACTTTTATATTTTGCAAAAGATGCAAGCACGACACGGCGGGCGCGAAATCGTCGAGGGCGACTTTAAAGCCCATGGCGCGCAGGTCTTTGACCAGTTTCCCGATTTTTTCATGGTTTTCGATGCTGGATGATTCGGTAATTTCAAACGACAGGCGTTCGGGAATGCCCTTGTATTTTGCGATGAGTTCTTTCAGGCGTTCCGGGAATTTCGGATCGTCGAGCGATTTGGGCGAGATATTCATCGAGAATTTCGTGCGGGTCGTACCGGCCTTAAATTTGATGTGGTTCATGGCGCGTTCGGCCACGGCCATGTCCAGATCGCTGGCAAGGCCTGAATCCTCGCCCAGACGGATCCAATCGCGGGTTTCGCCCTTTTCAAACCGCGCTAGAATTTCGTAATGCACAAGTTCACGGGTGGCGATTTTCACAACGGGCTGGAAAAACTGGCTGAAGCTGACCCGGTCGATGGAGCTTCGCAGGTCTTTGATTTTCATCTCGTTTTCTGAAATATACGACGCATAGCCCGATTTCAGGTCTTTATAGTCCATCGTCATGCCAGAGTCTTTGAATTGATCGACGGTTTGGGCGACGGCGCGGTCGATTTCGCGTTTTTCGATGTCCTGGAGGTTGCTTTCGACGGTTTTGTGGCTGATTTCAACGCCTTTCCCGTCCGGGTCATGCGCCTTTGTGACGGCGATGATTTTCTCTTTCAGTTCATCGAGGTTCATCGCCGGGTCATGCACGAAACTATAACGCCCGTCGGCGATTTGTCCGGCGGCGTTGCCGCCAAACGAATAGCTCGCCATGATCGCGCCGATTTCATCCTGAACCTTACCCCATCCATCAGCACCGAATCTGTCTTTCAGGTCCTCGCCGTTGACGAAATCCATAAAAGTCATCTCGGCGGGCATTTGCCAGAGCTTGGCGTTGAACAGCGCATCACGCGCCGCATCGGCGTATTTGTCGGCATCGTTGATAAAGGCCGATCCGGGGACGGAGAGGAGGGGCGCAATCATGGCGACAAAATCGTTGCTGACGCCGAGTGTGATATAAAATTTTCCGTTTCCCGGCATTTTGATGGCGGTGAGGGCGGCCTGTTTCTTTGTGATTTGTTCGCTGAGCGTGACGAGAATGGGGCCGATACGACCGCCGGGTTTGGCCATATCGCGCATACGCTGCATTTTCGATTGTTCGTAAGCCGAGAATAAATCCAGCCAGTTTCTTTTTAGCAGTTTTTCATCATCGATTCCCGTAACGCCTTTGGCCGCGCCGGCTGCAAAGGCAATGCGGCCTTCCTCAGAAACCTCGATGAACAGGTCGGCCGAGGCGAAGGCAAAGGCGAGGAATCGGTCGCGCTGTTCTTTCAAAGGGTCTTTGAGTGGGTCTTTTTCGGACATGGGGCGGGGCGGTCTTTTGACGGAAGGGTGAGCAGGAAAATGCAACGCAGATCATATCAGCATAACAGAATAAATGCCGGACAAGAACTCTGGCCGTTAAAGTTTCTTCGCAAAATCAACAGCGCCATAGGTAAGTATCCCGGTGCATCCGGCGCGTTTGAAGGCAATCAGAGTTTCACCGAGCGATTGATCGTAATCGAGCCAGCCTTGCGCGGCAGCGGCGCGCATCATCGCGTATTCACCGCTAACCTGATAGGCAAATACGGGGATGTTGAACCTGTCCTTGACCGACCGGATGATGTCGAGATAGGGCAGGCCAGGCTTGACCATAACCATATCCGCACCTTCGGCGATGTCGAGCGCGACCTCGCGGAGGGCTTCATCGGCGTTGGCCGGGTTCATTTGATAGGTTTTTTTGTCGCCCTTCAGAAAACCGGACGATCCAACCGCGTCGCGGAACGGCCCATAGAAACAAGACGCATATTTCGCGGCATAGGAAAGAATGGCGGTATCGGTGAACCCGTTTTGATCCAGCGTGCGCCTTATCTGACCCACGCGGCCATCCATCATGTCGGACGGGGCGATGATGTCGGCTCCGGCTTGAGATTGAATCAGCGATTGTTTACAGAGAATTTCAACCGTCTCATCATTTAAAATCTTATCCTGATCGATGACCCCGTCATGGCCGTGAGTCGTGTAGGGGTCAAGGGCAACATCGGTGATGAGACCGGCCTCGGGCACGGCCTTTTTAATCGCGGTAATAGCGCGGCAGATCAGGTTACCGGGGTTCAGGGCTTCACGCCCGTCCATGGTCTTTTTCTCAGGCGGAACGACCGGGAACAAGGCAAAAGCGGGAATCCCGAGGTCAAAGGCTTTCCGTATTTCCTGTATCAAGATGTCGATGCTAAGGCGTTCAACGCCGGGCATGGCGGCGATTGGCTCGCGGTTATTTTCGCCTTCGGTGATAAAAACAGGCCAGACAAGATCGCTGGCGCGGACATGGTGTTCCTGCACCATTTCACGGAGCCAGCCGTTCGAGCGCAGGCGGCGGAGGCGAATTTGCGGGTATGAACCGGAAATTTGCTCAAGCGATTGTTGTTCACCAAGCGGAGTTGTTTTATTCTTTTCCATGAGGACACTTAAAGCGGCTTAACCTTGGCGAATCAAGCTTTTTATGAATGACATCCAGACAGAGATACGGGGCAATCTCGGCATTATAACCTTGAACAGGCCGGGGGCACTCAATTCCTTAAGCCTTGAAATGATCCGGCAAATATCGGCAATTCTAACGAAGTGGGCGACGACCGAGGCTATTCGCGCCGTACTTTTTCTCGGGGCAGGGGACAGGGCGTTTTGCGCGGGCGGGGATGTAAAATCATTCTATCGGATGGGCATGGCCTATCGGCGTGGGGAGGCCGGCCGAGAGGCCGCCGCACTCTTTTTCGCCGAGGAATATGGCCTGGATCATCAGATATTCCATTATCCAAAACCCACAATCTCCTTCATGGACGGGATCGTCATGGGGGGTGGTTTTGGCATTGGCGGAAATTGTAAATACAGGATAGCCACGGAAAAAACCGCGTTCGCCATGCCGGAAACCGGAATCGGGTTTTTTCCGGATGTCGGCAGCGTCTTTCATTTGCTGAAGGCGCCGCATCACTTTGGCAAATATCTCGCTCTCAGCGCGGTGACGATCAATGGCGCAGAGATGCTGACGGCGCGGCTGGCGGATTATTTTTTACCGTCGGAAGCGCGGAATGCGCTGATCGAAGATTTGGCGCGGGGGGGTAATATCGAGAAATTTTTATCCTCGCGTCACGCCGCCCCCGCCGAAAAAACATCCCTGCAAAAAAATGCGGACGATATTGAGGAGGTGTTCCGGCATGACACGCTTCAGGAAATTTTGAAGGCACTGGCGGATGTCGGTTCTATATGGGCTTTGGAGGCATTAAGTGTGATCCTCTCGCGTTCACCCGCTAGTTTGCGGGTCACGGCGGAGCATCTGCGCCGATCGCGGGGCGTACATTTCGACGACGTGATCGCCACAGATTTTATTCTGACTCAGCGATTTCTGGAGCGCGTGGACATTTACGAGGGGATCCGAGCCGCCGTCATCGATAAGGACAGAAACCCCCAGTGGAGCGTTAAAACCGCCGGGGAAATCGACCAAGGTGAAATTGACGCCTATTTTAAGCCCACAGGCATCGATATATTCAATAAAATGCCCAAAACTAAGGGAAGTGCCCAAAATTAACGCCCAAAATTAATGCTTTGATAAGTTTCCTGTCTTTATTATGATGGGGCTAGAGGTCTTGACCTTGAAACAACAACAGTCCAGTCTTTCCCGGAAACCTTTCGGAGTAATCCAGTGACCAGTACGCCATATTATGAATCTATCCAGTTGATCGAACGCCTGCACCGCCATTTCCTTGACGTGCTGAAGGTTGAACTCGACAAAAAAGGGATACAGGACATCAACAACGTCCAGAGCATGATTCTTTTTAACATCGGCGATGATGAAATGACCGTCGGGGAATTGACGATCCGGGGATATTATCTCGGCTCGAATGTTTCCTATAACGTCAAAAAAATGGTTGAGAACGGTTACCTGGTTCAGGAGCGTTCGGTGCATGACAAACGCTCAATCCGCGTTAAGCTATCGCAGAAGGGCATTAGCCTCCGCGATATTATTTCCGAGATGTTCCGCCGCCACGAAAAGGCGATTGCCGGAACGGAATTGACCGATCAAAAGCTTGGCTCTTTGAACGACACCTTGAAAATGGTGGAGCGTTTCTGGGCGAGTCAGGCTAATTTCTCCGGCGGCGGATACTAGGGGCGCGCCGGGTCGTGGCCAGGGAACAAAAAACCCGAGGCGCGTTTTTTCCAAGACTCATGTTTGTCCTGACGATGCTTGTCGCGCTGTTTCTGTGCTTGAGCGGGATTCTTATTGCGTTTGTCCTTGGCGCGGATCATATCGCGGAGTTTCTGAATAAGAGAAACTACCAGAATGAATGGGAACCGTTCCGGGGGGCTTTTGGCTTTTTCGATTATGTGGCAAGAATTCCCGATGAAATCGTCAACGGGATACGTTATTTCCCGGATGCGTGTTTCGCCATGCTGGTTTTTTATCCCCTGACGGTGATTATCCTCGCGCTGTTCGAGGTGTTCGAGGGCGATTTCACGATGCTACTGATGGGCTGGCTGCCGTTTTTTGCGGGGATCATGCTGTTTGTCATCGGCGGCTTTTTCTTCCTGCGCGAACCCGTCGGCAGCAGTTTTAAGAATAAAAACGACTAACCAAACGCCTGAATCCCCGTCTGCGCCTTGCCAAGAATAAGCGCATGGATGTCGTGCGTCCCCTCATAGGTATTCACGGCTTCTAGATTCACCATGTGGCGGATGACGTGGTATTCGTCGGAAATCCCGTTACCGCCCAGCATATCCCGCGCCAGCCGCGCAATATCGAGAGCCTTGCCGCAGTTATTGCGTTTCAATAAAGAAATAGCCTCCGGCGCGGCGCGGTTTTCATTGCGCAGGCGGCCAAGGCGATGACACGCCGCCAGCCCCAGCGTGATTTCCGTTTGCATATCGGCGAGTTTTTTCTGGATCAGTTGTTGCCCGGCCAAGGGCTTGCCGAACAATTTGCGCTCCATCGTATAGTCCCGCGCAATATGCCAGCAGCTCTCAGCCGCGCCCAAAACCCCCCACGCAATTCCGTAGCGCGCCGAGTTGAGACAGAGCATCGGTCCTTTGAGGCTGTTGGCTCCGGGGAATCGGTTCTCCTCGGGCACGAAAACATCGTCCATCATAATGCCGCCGGTGGGCGAGGCGCGCAGAGCCATCTTGCCCTCGATTTTCGGCGCAGATAAACCCTTCATACTTTTTTCGAGGATAAAGCCGTTGATTTCCCCGGTCTCATTTTTTGCCCAGATCACAAAAATATCGGCGATGGGTGAATTGGTGATCCATTGCTTTGACCCGGAAATGCTCCAGCCGCCCTTTGTTTTGACGGCCTTTGTCCGCATGGCGGACGGGTCTGACCCGCCATCCGGCTCCGTGAGGCCAAAACAGCCAATCATCTCGCCGCTGGCGAGTTTGGGCAGGTATTTTTGCTTTTGTTCTTCCGACCCGAACAGATAAATCGGCAGCATGACAAGCGACGATTGCACGGAATAACAGGAACGATAGGCAGAATCGACACGCTCCATCTCTCTGGCGATCAGTCCGCTAGCGGTATAACTCGCCCCCGCGCAACCATAGCCCTCGATCATCGGCCCCAAAAGCCCGAGTGCGCCCATCTCGCGCATGATTGAAATATCGAACCGTTCGTGCCTGTTGGCCTCAACGATGCGGGGCAGGAGTTTTTCCTGCGCATAATCGCGGGCGGTTTTTTGGATAGCCCGCTCCTCGTCGGTGAGCAACTCATCAAGGAGCAGGGGGTCTTCCCAGTCGAATTCGGCACGGTGATTCATGCGATCATATTACTATGTTTTTATAACTTGTCATCCTGAGCAAAGCGAAGGATCCAGTTTTGTCTTTATCTTGAAAAGATCCTTCGCTTCGCTCAGGATGACATTATGAGCAAAGACACGCTACAAGGCCGCGAGATCATCATCGAATTTTTCCCCATCGGCCAATATATGAAGGTTTCGGCCATCGACACGGCGACCTTGACCGAGGTGGTGACGCAAGGTCCCGTTTCGGCGGGCAAGGAGGCGTTAAAACACAACGCCGTCAAACGCCTCGAATATGTTCTGAAAAAGAAGGGGTTGATTTAGGACAGAGAACGGGAAGGACTGTCATCGTTTTCATACGCTTTTTTCGAGAACGTCCAATAAGCCAGCCCTGTCGAGGCCGCTAGTCCAAACGCCCATCTGATGTTTCCAGTGACAACATAGGCCTGCACGACGTTGAACGCAGCGATCTTGGCACTGTCGCAAAACCGTCTCGTAGTTGTAGTGGTGGGGTCGGACATGGACGGTATATTTCCCATATTTTGACGATCCGTCAAGAAAATTAAGAAAAAATGGTATTTAATGAGTTTATTTCCGTTTAAAAACATATATTCTGCGCTCAGCTTGGAGGTAAGAAAGTGCCGGGAAGTATCAAAATTGCAATCGCCAGCGACCATGCCGGGTTTGAATTGAAACAGGCCGTGGTGGCATATCTGGACGGGAAGGCCGATATTCTCGATCTGGGAACGAATTCACTCGAGTCCGTCGATTACCCGGATTTTGGTTTTGCCATGGGCAATGCCATTGCTGAGGGGAAGGTTTCACTGGGGATTCTGATCTGCGGCTCTGGGATTGGCATTTCGATTGCCGCCAACCGGAATCCGAAGGTACGGGCGGCGCTGTGCACCAGTGCAGAAATGGCGAAGTTAAGCCGCCAGCATAACAATGCGAATGTTCTGGCCTTGGGGGCGCGGATCATTGACACGAAAACAGCCCTTGAATGCGTCGATGCCTTTTTGAATACGCCATTCGAGGGCGGGCGGCATGATAAACGGGTGCAGAAACTGGGGAATTGTAATGTGTCATCCTGAACGAAGTGAAGGATCCCGAGGGATTCTTCGCTGCGCTCAGAATGACAAGGTTTTTTTGAAAGGAAGTAAAAAATGAACGCACAGGCACAAAAAAAGAATGAATATACCGAAGATGGTTTTTTTACGGCGGATTTGAAATCGGCGGACCCGGTGGTTTTTAAGGCGATGAACGACGAACTGCACCGCCAGCAGGATCAGATTGAACTGATCGCGTCGGAAAATATCGCGTCACGCGCCGTGATCGAGGCGCAAGGCTCTGTTCTGACCAACAAATACGCCGAAGGCTATCCGGGGAAGCGTTACTATCAGGGCTGCGCCTTTGTCGATGTGACCGAGCAACTGGCCATTGACCGCGCCTGCCAGATTTTCGGCGCAAAATTTGCGAACGTCCAGCCGCACTCCGGCGCACAGGCCAATCAGGCCGTGTTCATGGCGCTGCTTCAGCCCGGCGATACGATCCTGGGTCTTTCGCTCGCATTCGGCGGTCACCTGACCCACGGCGCGGCGCCCAACCAGTCCGGAAAATGGTTCAACGCGATCCAATACACAACGCGAAAAGAAGATGGATTGCTTGATTATGATGATATTCAACGCCTCGCCAACGAACATAAACCCAAGATGATTATTGCCGGCGCATCGGCCTATCCACGGGTCATTGACTGGGCACGCTTCCGCAAGATCGCTGATTCCGTCGGCGCGGTTTTGTTCGTTGATATGGCGCACTATGCGGGATTGATTGCGGGCGGGTCTTATCCCAATCCCGTCCCCCACGCGCATGTCACGACGACGACAACCCATAAAACCTTGCGCGGCCCGCGTGGCGGCATAGTCCTGACGAATGATGAGGACATCGCCAAGAAAATCAACTCGGCGGTGTTCCCCGGCTTGCAAGGCGGCCCCTTGGAGCATGTCATCGCCGCCAAGGCCGTGGCGTTCGGAGAGGCATTACAGCCAAGCTTCAAGGTCTATGCCAAGGCCGTGGTCGAGAACGCGAAAATCCTGGCCGATGTTTTGGTCAAGGGCGGTCTTGATATCGTCACGGGCGGCACGGACAGCCATATCGTTTTAGTTGACCTTCGCCCCAAAAAACTGACAGGGAAAGTGGCCGACGAGGCGTTAGAGCATGCGGGTATTACCTGTAACAAAAACGCGGTTCCCTATGACCCGGAAAAACCATTCGTGACCTCGGGCATCCGTTTAGGCAC
Source organism: Alphaproteobacteria bacterium (assembly GCA_049653045.1). Lineage (GTDB taxonomy): Bacteria > Pseudomonadota > Alphaproteobacteria > Micavibrionales > Micavibrionaceae > UBA7657. The sequence goes on along the minus strand of JBASFN010000133.1, from coordinate 1,002 downwards.
GCCCGCCGGGACAACACGCGGCTTTGGCCCCGCTGAGTGGAAAGAAATCGGCGGCTATGTCCTCGAAGTGCTGGATGGCTTAGCGGCCAACGGCGCGGAAGGCAATGCAACTGTCGAAAAGGCGGTTAAAGCCAAGGTGAAAGCATTATGCGCCCGATTCCCGATTTACGATGTAGCAACGCCTTAAAGTTTGACAATATCCATGATTATGTATAAATAATTCCCTTTGCATACAAAGGGAGGGTATTATGGCTTGGGATTTTGATGGTGCAGAAAAAGAGGATATGGCAGGCTCGATCGCCCTCAGGAAGCTATTCAATATACCCGCAAGGCACAAAGGACCGTGCATAGTGATTTCCACAAAGTCTGGACAATCTAAAGTTGGTGATGAATCAGTTTTCTATGCCCCCATCAAAAAGTGGAATAAACTCGTCACAGAGTTTTGGGCTGGGTCATTTCTTGATGAGGAAGGACATGATACGGGCACTTTAACGCTTGTAGGTGCTTTAGGTGATCCCGAGTATGCAGATCACACATATCACTCGCCTGAAGAATGTATGTCAGTTATAAACGACATATACGAAGGTTTTCGTCGTTAAAATTTAACTGAATTAACTATCAGGATTATACGTGCGCTGCCCGTTTTGCGGAGATGAGGAAACTCAAGTCAAGGACTCAAGGCCGACGGAGGACAATTCCGCGATCCGGCGGAGGCGCTTCTGCGCCAAATGCGAGGAGCGGTTCACGACCTTTGAGCGCGTCCAACTCCGCGAAATGACCGTCATCAAAAACGGCAACCGCCGCCAGCCCTTTGACCGTGACAAAATCATCCGCTCGATGCAGGTGGCACTTCGGAAACGCCCGGCGCAATTAGAGGTCATCGAAAAGGCCGCCAACGACATCGTGCGCCAGTTGGAAACCCAAGGCGAAGCCGAGATTGAATCGAAACAGATCGGTGAATTGGTGATGAAGGCCTTGATCGACATCGACGTGGTGGGGTAC
>JBASFN010000132.1:0-6832 GCA_049653045.1 Alphaproteobacteria bacterium | reverse complement strand
GGATATAAGCCTTATTTTTCCAGTCAAGATTGCAATGCATGGCATACCCGACCAGAGCGCCCTCTTTCACAATCCGATCAATGACATCCTGAGGGATAAAAGTTTTCTGCTTTTTCTCATCTTTTGTCTCAGGGCCGACAACCTTGCCGTCAGCATATTTCTGAGCCGGCAACAACGCACGCGCCTCGTCGGCAATTGCCTTAACGAACTCCGGCGATCCCGGAACGCCCTTTTTCTTCCATTTCTTTTTCTGCGCTTTTTCCGCGGGCTTTGCAGCCTCGCCCGAGGATGCGCTACCCGGCTCTGCATTCCAGTCAAATTCCTGTGCTTGCGCGACAGGCAACGTCAAAATAAAAACACAGAAAAATAATATTACGCAGCGTTTCATGCAGCCTTCTCATCCTTCTTCGGAGCAATCCCATTCAATAATTCCGCCGTTTGCGCGGCGGAATCGACAGCAACCATCCCAACCGTATGATAACCGGCGTCAACATGCATGACCTCGCCCGTAACGCCGCTCCCCAAATCGGACAGCAGGAACAGGCCAGAACGACCCACATCTTCAATCGTCACATTCCGACGGAGCGGCGAATTAAGCTCATTCCATTTCAGGATATAACGGAAATCGCCAATCCCGCTCGCCGCCAGCGTCTTGATCGGCCCGGCAGAGATCGCATTCACCCGGATATTGCTCGGCCCCAAATCGGTAGCGAGGTAACGAACCGACGCCTCCAGCGCGGCCTTGGCCACACCCATGACGTTATAGTGCGGCATCACGCGCTCCGCCCCGTAATAGGTCAGAGTCAAAAGACTGCCACCGTTTTTCATCAACGGCGCAGCGCGCTGGGCTACGGCAGTAAAAGAATAGACCGAAATATCCATCGTGCGCTGAAAATTGGCGCGTGTCGTGTTCAAGTAAAGACCATCAAGCTCATTCTTGTCTGAAAACGCAATGGCATGAACAACGAAATCCAGCCCACCCCATTTTTCCTCAATGGTTTTGAAAACCCGGTCAATGCTGGCCTCGTCCGTCACATCGCAAGCCTCGACGATGGGCGATTGAACACTCTCGGCCAACGGGCGCACACGCTTTTCCAGCGCATCGCCCTGAAACGTGAAGGCCAACTCCGCCCCGCTTTGCGCCGCCATCGACGCGATTCCCCACGCAATCGAACGGTCATTCGCCACGCCCATAATCAGGCCGCGCTTGCCCTTTAAGAATTGATTATCAAAATTCATCGCTTTATCCAAAAAATGCTGTAAAACACGCTATAAAACATAAGGCATCCTACACATTTCCTGCGCTGCGTCCAGTGCCTTGTCTCCGGGGTAAAGTGAATAAATCCTTTAATTTTCAAGGGGGTTGCCGTAGTCTTGAAGAATATAAAGAATCAAAGACCCAATGACCTTCGAAATAGCTGCCGCCGATCACGCTTTTAACGTCGTCCGCCGGGAAATCCAGGAGGAGTTCCCGGACATATCGCTTTTTTTTGTCCTCTACCAAAAGGGCGAGCGCGAAAAAGCTTTTGAGAAAAGAAGCGATGAATTGGCAAAGCACCCGGCCTCACGGCTCTTTCTACCCATTCTAAAGCAGGAAGCAAAAAAGAACGGGCGTGAATTTTGCGGCATCTCCATTGCAAAAACCAAAAAATACCTGCCTTTTTCTTCAAAAAGAAAGGCCATGGCCTGCTATTTTGTCAATGCGGATCGCTTTCAGAACTCTGATGATGCGCGCAGCCATGCCTTGTTTCTTGCATGGCATGGGCTTTCCCTGATCGAAGATTACAAAGAAGACCGAAAGAATTTTTTTGAAGAAAAAGCGGGGATTATCACCCTGCACAGAAGTGCCTCCGCCCATGCGTGGAAAAATATGCTGGCCGACGCATTTGCCGCGCTTGTCATGGAGATGGGAGGACGGAAAGATTCCATCGGCTCCCTAGGCAGAAAACGCAGCCTCGCCGCCGTCAGCGCCCAAGCCGGAGCCAGACCGGAATTCTATCCCTTCCCGATGGTTTTTGAGGCAACGCGGCTCGTCTACATGGACTCTGAAAAAACCACATCTCACGCAGGCCTGATCCACAAAGCCTTGGATATGACACGCGAAATCGGCGAAACCTTCGACATGGAATCGGTCAAGCAATGGCGCTCCTTCATTAAGCCCGCACAGGAAATGGCGTGGATGGGAATCGAAAAAAACAACATCATCAGCGCCGCCGTCTATAACAGCGAAGACTATTACGCCCGCGCCACCGCTTACCTGATTGCCGACGCCCTGAATATCCAGACGACCATTCCCAACACCGCCGGATATTATAATTCCTTCGCGGAATCGGAAACGAACGAGCGGTATCACCTGAAAACCTGCGAGGAAAGCTTTCGCCACGCACTAACCCGCTCAAACCTCAAAAACAATTCATCCGGCTTTATGGATGAAACGCGGCGGCAAAATAAAAGGATGCTGGACGGCAATCCAATCGGCTGGTGCTCCTATCCCCTGCTCTGCTCGGAAATCGCCTATCGAACCTCGACCGAAAAGGCAAAAGCAACCTTTGAGAAAGCCATGACAGAAGCCCCATGGGAAAAAGTCGAACAAACCATGCTCCTGATTATAGCTCTGAAACGCAAAGGCATCAAAATAACGCCAGAAATAGTGGCAAAAGAAATAGAAAATATTGAGGAATTAAAATTTCTTGCGCCGTGTTTTCTAGCCACCTCATAAAAAAACCGCCGATCTCCCGGCGGTTTTTTGTAACCTTATTCAAAAATTCTAGCTGATGATTTCCCAGCTGCCATCGGGCTGCTGACACGCCGTACCGTAGGCTGTCTGACGACGACCATTAACGGTAATGTCTTGCTGATATTCGCGGCAGTAACGCCCCGAAGAGCTATAACCATCACGCTTGGGGGTATAGGTTCCATGGTTTCCGCTTTCGGGATTGTTCCAGGAAACCGTTTCACCAACGGGAGCCGAATATGCCCTTTGCTGTGCCTGAGCCGCATAGCCACGGTCGGCATTGTCCAAAGACGCGCCGATCTCGCTACCGATCAAAGCACCGAGCAGAACGCCCGCGCCGGATGCCCAAAGCTGACCCTTGCCGCCACCGATTTGCGAACCGAGCAGACCGCCCGCGACCGCGCCCGTACCAGCGCCAAGCAATTCCTTATTCCCGCGCCCCTGAAGGGTGTTACAGGCTCCAAGTGACAGAGCTGACACCATCATAACTGTTAGAGCAAAATATTTCATAGTTTATAGCCTTTCTTTCGCTTGCGATTCTGGTCACACACCATATATCTAAACATCGGCATGTACAATATTATACGCCTGAGACGGGATTCCATTTGCCATGAACAATAATATTTTTGAAAAATATGGAAAAAACCCCCTCGCCCTGTTTTCCGACTGGATGGCAGAGGCGGAAACGAGCGAGATCAACGACCCCAACGCCATGGCATTGGCGACGACCTCCCCTGAGGGCAGGCCGGAAGTGCGGATTGTCCTCCTGAAGGACGCCGATGAAAACGGGTTTACATTCTTTACCAACCGGGAGAGCGCAAAAGGCCAATCCCTGAAGGCTCACCCCTATGCCGAACTAAATTTTCACTGGAAAAGCCTGGAGCGGCAAATCCGGATTTCAGGCTCCATCATAGAAACCAGCAATGCCGAATCCGATGCATATTTTGCCACCCGTCGCCGGGAAAACCGCCTCGGCGCATGGGCATCGAACCAAAGCCTGGAATTGGAAAGCTACGAATCTTTTGAACGCCGCGTCGCGGAGATAGATAAAAAATTCACGGGACAAGATGTCCCCCGCCCGCCTTATTGGGGCGGATACCGGGTCATCCCCGAACGAATGGAATTCTGGATCGCCCACCCCGCCCGGCTGCATACACGGTTTGTGTACGTAAAAGAAAATGATAAGTGGACAGCGAGATGGTTGTTTCCATGACCCGACAATGTCATTCTGAGCGCAGCGAAGAATCCCCTTGAGATCCTTCGCTACGCTCAGGATGACAGGAATAAAGAAAATGACCACCGAAACAATGAATTTCAACGCCGACGTATCCCGCCTGCTCGATATTGTCGCCAACGCGCTTTATACCAACCATGACGTGTTCCTGCGAGAGTTGATCTCCAACGCGGCAGATGCCTGCGACCGCCTGCGCTATGAGGCCATCCAGAACCCGGCACTGACGAAGGACAATCCGGACTTCCGCATCCACACTTACAAGGACACCACCACGCGCACCCTGACGCTGGTTGATAACGGCATCGGCATGACACGCGCCGAATTGATCGACCATCTCGGCACGATTGCAAAATCGGGCACGGCCGCCCTGATGGAAAGAATGAAGGACAGCAAGGATAATTTAAAGCTGATCGGCCAGTTCGGCGTCGGATTTTACGCCAGCTATATGGTGGCCTCCAAAGTATCAGTCATCAGCCGCCACGCCGGAAGCTCCGAAACATGGACATGGGAATCCGATGGCCGCACCGGGTTCGATGTGCGCGAAGCGACAAAGGAAGACATTCAAAAACTGGATGGGGAGCGCGGCACGGCGATTGTCCTCCACATCAAGGACGAGGCTGTTGAATTTTTGCTCGATGATAAAATCAAACAAACCGCCACGCATTATTCCGACCATATAGACCTGCCGATCTATCTCGGCGCGCCCTCCGAGATAACCGACAAGGACAAGCCGCTTAACAAGGCTTCGGCGCTCTGGACACGGCCAAAATCAGAAATAACCAAGGAACAATACACTGAATTTTATCGCCATATCACACACGGATTCGACGAACCGTTAATGACCGCGCACTGGCGTGCGGAAGGAAAGATCGAATATACCGGACTTCTTTTCGTCCCGATGATGCGGCCATGGGATTTATACGACCCATCACGCCGATGCTTCATCAACCTTTATGTGCGGCGCGTGTTCATCAGCGACAGTTTAGAGACGCTGATGTATCCATGGCTGCGGTTCCTGCGCGGAATGATCGACAGCCAGGATCTACCCCTGAATATCAGCCGCGAAAGCCTGCAATATAATCCGTTATTGCCGAAAATCCGCTCGGGCGTAGCGCGAAAAATATTAGGCGATCTCGATAAACTCTCCCGCGACGACGAACATGGCTTCCATGCGTTCTGGGGACAATTCGGGGCTGTCGTCAAAGAAGGCCTCTATGATGCCGCCGAACACCGCGAAGATATTTTCAAAATCTGCCGTTTTTTCTCCACGCACGAGGACGGCGAAAAACTCGTAAGCCTCGACGACTATGTCTCGCGCATGAAAGAAGGCCAGACAGAAATTTACTACATCAGCGGCGAAAAACTCGACAGCCTGCTGAACTCGCCGCAACTGGAAGGATTCAAAGCGCACGGGCTAGAGGTATTATTCTTCACCGATACGATTGACGATTTCTGGCTCCAAAACGCACCGGAATTCAAGGACAAAAAATTCAAATCCGTGACCAAGGGCGACATCGACCTCGATCAATCCACAAACGATAAAAAAGAAGATACGCCAAAAGCATCAATCGATATGATCGCTCGGCTCAAAGAACTTCTAAAGGACGATGTTTCAGATGTGCGCGCCTCAAAACGCCTGACAGACTCGCCCGTATGCATCGTGGCACAAGAAGGCGGAATCGATATGCACATGGAACGCGTCCTGAAAGTACACCAGAAATACGCGGGCGGAGCCAAACCTGTTCTAGAGATTAACCTTAAACATCCATTGATCGAAAAAATGGCGGCCAAGTCGCATGACAGCGATCTTTTCAAAGACGCGGCACTTTTACTGCTCGATCAGGCGCGGATCATACAAGGCCAGCCCGTCAACGATGCCGGAGCCTTCGCCCGCCGCATGAGCACATTTATTTCAGGAAGTTTTTAATTGTTACAAGTATTGTTCTGAGGATTATACCAACAGCCAACAGGCGGGCACACCGCATCAGGATACCCCGCGCCCCTGATATTGACCGTCATACCGGTTGGCACAGGCTGCACACCACCGCAATTGGGGCTTGCGCCGGGAACAATAAAGTTTCTGTAACTGGTCGCCGCATCAAGCGCACCCGTCCCGCCAGGAGCGGGATAACCAGTATTCCAGCGCGTATTCCATCTCCCCCTGTCACCACAACCGAAATTCCGGCGATCCGTTGTCCGATGCGCCTCAAGTGTAATCCACAAGGCATCATTCACATTCGTACATTTTGCATCGCGCCAGACACCCGCCATGCTCGAACAAAGTGCCCCGGCAGAGGCGGGAATAGCACCTGGGCGAATATTAGCGAGATGAACGGCAAGCGAAGCCAACACCAAACGCGCCAACATAATATCCAAAGTTTGCGCCGTCATCCCACCCGGCGGATTTGGTCCCGGCGGCGAAATAATTGTCGGCTGGTGAATATCATTGGGAAAAAAGGCCAAAGGAGGAAGATTAAACAATATAGGGCTTCTGACGTTATCACTAAACAAGCTGTTAGCGGCAACGCCCATAAACGTCACCTGACCGCTGAAACAGGAAAGAGAGAGAACACTACCCTGCCCGATCAAGGTCTGGGCACTTTCCATGTCGCGCTTGCCCCCCATCCATGCCCTAGCATCGAGAACAGCCTTATAATCAGGATCGCATGTCTCGGGAATCGGCTGCGCCAGCGCAATATTGGCGCACAGCACACACACAACAAAAGTAGCAAAAAAAGCGCGTAAGCTCACGAAATCCGCCCTGACATCAAGAACCCCTTCATAGAATAAGTTTATCATAGGTCAGGAAGCTCTGCCTAGCTTGTCATTTTTAAGGGTTTTTAATAAGAACGACGGCTTATTTC
>JBASFN010000131.1:0-4197 GCA_049653045.1 Alphaproteobacteria bacterium | reverse complement strand
CGCTCAACCAGTGCGGCGCGGCGGTTTATGCGTCTGGAAAATCTGTGGCCGAAACCCGTGAAATGGCGCAAGGCCATGCGGAACATCTTTTGCCGTTGGTGGAAAACGCTCTAGAGAAATCCGGCATCGCCTATGCCGATCTTGACGCAATTGCCGTGACAGTGGGGCCGGGATCGTTCACAGGGCTTCGTGTGGGGTTGTCGGCCGCCAAGGCGTTGGCATTGGCACTGAATATTCCGATTTTTGGCATCACAACAACGCAAAGTCTCGCGCTGCAATCGATTAAGAAAAAGCCCGATCCTGTCGCGGTTATCCTTGAGACAAAGCGGCAGGATTTCTACGTCCAGCATTTTGACGGGATAGGCCGAGCAGTTTCCGAAGCGGCCTCTTTGCCCGGCTCCGATATTAAGACAGAAGGATTTATTCTTATTGGCGACGGCGTGGGGCGATTGACGGGATCTAGTCCGGGGTTGGTGATGCCCGATGTTGGTTTGATCGCAGAATTGTTGGCGACCGATTCCGGCTTTTTCACAGAAGGCGCCGAGCCGGTTTACTTGCGCGGAGCCGACGTAACAGCCTCGAAACAGCAAAGCCGCACATTTTGTAACTTTACTGAGTGACAATAAGAAACAATATTTCTTTTTCTTCGCATTACTTGCCTTTTATGTAATTGAATAGTAGTGATATTCGCATTGTAATAAAAGAGGGTGTTATGAACGAACAAAACAATAATAAAGAAGATATTCTGGTTCTGACAACGGAGATTGTCTCCGCGTATCTTTCAAACAACAGCGTTGCGCCTGCCGACATTCCTGCGGTGATCGAACAGGTTTTCAAGAGCCTGTCCAACATAGGCGGTGAGGGCGGTGCATTGATTGCTGACCGTCCGCAGCCCGCCGTGCCGATTAAAAAATCCATTACGCCGGATTTTATTATCTGTTTGGAAGACGGTAAAAAGTTAAAGATGCTGAAGCGTCATTTGAAAACATCCTACAACATGACCCCGGAGCAATACCGCGAGCGTTGGGGATTGCCGTCCGATTATCCGATGGTCGCGCCGAATTACGCGAAGCAACGGAGCAAACTGGCTAAGGATATTGGCCTTGGGACGCGCAGCCGCTAAGAGCGAACACCTAACCGTTTAATTCTTTTCCGCGTTTTCTGGCGGCGTCGATGGCGGCGTCGAAGATGTCCTGCATTCGTCCATCCATCAGGATTTTCAGGGCGGCTTCGGTTGTGCCGCCGGGGGATGTGACATTCTGACGCAAGGTGGCGGCATTGATGTCCGGGGTGCTTTCGGCCAATGCCGCACTGCCGATAACGGTTTGCCGGGCGAGGGTCATGGCGGTGTTTTTATCAAACCCGGCTTTTTCCCCGGCCTTGGCTAGTGTTTCGATCAGGTGAAAAACATAGGCCGGGCCGCTTCCCGAAACGGCAGTGACGGAATCCATCAGTTTTTCATTTTTGACCCATTCGACTTTCCCGACGCAGCCCAGTAATGTGTTGGCGATCTTTTTTTGTGCGGCGGTCACATGGTTATTGGCAACGGCGACGGTCATGCTTTTGCCGATGGCGGCGGGCAGGTTGGGCATGGAGCGGATAATCGGCTGTGTTTTGCCAAGTGTTTTTTCAAAGCTTTGAATCGTGCGGCCTGCGGCGATGGAAAGAACGAGTGTGTTTTTTGCAAGAAACGGTTTCAAGGCGTTGCAGACATCGTCCATAACCTGCGGCTTGACGGCCAGAACAACAACATCGCACTGCTTAATGTTCGCGTCCGGTTTTTTCAGGAGCCTGACTGACTTCGGTTTTTTCTTGAGGCCGGAGGGTTCAACAACAATATAGGAAGATTTTATGTTCGCCGCGATCCAACCGCGCAGCAGGGCTTCGCCCATCTTCCCGCAGCCAATCAATGCGATTGTTTTGCTCACGATTTTTCTAGGACTGCCCGGCGGTTTCCATGACCGCCAGCGTTAATTTTTGTTCATCAATGTTGTCGGCATGGGCGAGGAACTGGAACAGGGGATAGTTGCGCTCGCATTGTGCAAGGGAAATATCGACGAGGTCTTCGATATGCTCCGTCTCGCTGTTTTTATCCGTCCCGCGGAAGAGGCAAGTCTGGCGGAAGGTCGGAACGCTGCTCATTTGCGGGATGTCAAAATGCCCCATCCATAGCCCTTCGTTCAGGTGAATAGCGGCGCGGCAGGCAGCGTCACGATTACCTTCCGGAATCGTCAAGTCGTACTGGCAGCAAAACTGCATCGCGTTCATGTCTTGTTGCCACAGGAAAAACAGGCGGTACAGTCCGGTTTTCCCTGCGACCTCAACCATCAATTCGTCTGGCGTCACGCGGTTGAAAACCCAGTTGTGGGAAAGAAGCAATTCCTCGACGCTGTCGAGAGGATTGGCAACGTCATTGCCGTAACTTGTTTCCATGCTCATGGCTTCTTTTTTCCTTTTTTAGAGGTCTTGCGTGGTGTCTTTTCTTTTGCGGGCGTTTTACCGGATAAGCGGGCTTCGAGGGCTTCGATTCTTTTGGTCATCGCGGTTTGCTCTTCACGCGCCCGGAGCAGCACCAGTTCAAGCCGTTCAAAATCCTCTCGCGGCACGAGGTCGAGTTTTTGCGCCAGTTCATCAAGGCGCGAGCGAACCTCGTCCTTAACCTGACGGCGCAGGCCACTGAGCGCACTGACCGCACCGCCCGCAACGCGGGCGACATCATCAAGTATTTTTTCCCGGGCTTGCATGGTGGTACGCGCCTGTTTTTGTATGTAAGGATTGTGGGCGCTTTTCTACACCGGATTCGGTCACGGTATCAATACTTGTTTGAAAAATAATGGTGTGGATATTTTATGCGCTCTCGACAATGTGTCTTTGCGCTGGTAAACGGGGTTCATGGCTCTTTCCTGTCCCAATATCGACCCGGTCGCGCTGGCGGTTGGCCCCCTTGAAATCCGGTGGTATGCGCTGGCTTATCTGGCGGGTTTTTTGTTCGGCTGGGGGTATGGCATTTATATCAGCCGTCTTAGCCCCGGGAATCGTCCCAACCGCGAAGACATCGACGACTTTATCCCATGGGTGATCCTGGGGGTCATTCTGGGTGGCCGATTGGGCTATATTTTGTTCTATCAGTCTGCCTTTTATCTTGAAAATCCAATTGAGGTTTTCATGGTCTGGCACGGCGGCATGGCGTTCCACGGGGGGATTGTCGGGGTTGTTGCCTCCCTTGTTTTTTATGCGCACAGGCGAAAAATCCCCTTGTTGCGGCTTTGCGATATTGCAGGCTGCGCGGCGCCGATAGGCATATGCCTTGGCCGCATAACGAACTTCATCAACGGTGAGTTATACGGGCGCGTGTCGGATGTGCCGTGGGCGGTGGTTTTCCCCCGTGGCGGCGATCTGCCGCGCCACCCAAGTCAGATATATCAAGCTGGGCTGGAGGGATTCCTCCTGTTTTTAATTCTGCTTGCCTTGCTTCATGTGAAGGCTGTGCGCGAAAGACCAGGAATTTTGTCTGCGGTTTTCCTGATTGGTTATGGGGTGTTGCGTAGCATCGGTGAATTGTTCCGTGAGCCGGACGCCCATCTTGGGTTTATCCTCGAAGGAATCACGATGGGGCAGGTCTTGAGCGTGCCCGTGATTTTATTCGGGATCGGCGTTTTGTATTTTGCATTCAAGAAAAAAGAAGTGTCATCCTGAGCGCAAGCGAAGGATCTCGGGCGGGATTCTTCGCTGCGCTCAGAATGACATTGAGTGAATACATCAAAGGCCTGATCCGTAAAAACGGCCAGATGGATATGGGGCAGTTTATGGAGCTTGCCCTCAGCCATCCGGAATACGGCTATTATATGACCCGCGATCCGTTCGGTCTGGCGGGCGATTTCACCACCGCCCCCGAAATCTCCCAGATGTTCGGCGAGATGATCGGCGCATGGGCGGCGGATGTCTGGGCGCAGATGGGCAAACCCGATTCTTTTATTTTGCTCGAATGCGGGCCGGGGCGGGGAACGCTGATGGCCGATCTGCTGCGGGCGACGAAAAACCTCCCCGGATTTCACGGCGCGGCGCGGGTTCATTTCCTTGAAACCAGTCCCGTGTTGAAACAGAGGCAGTCGCAAGCTCTTTCCTCTTTTATTTCCTCCCCCCATGGGGGGGAGGGTCAGGGTGGGGGGATAGTCTGGCATGAAAGCCTTGAAACCA
>JBASFN010000130.1:0-6380 GCA_049653045.1 Alphaproteobacteria bacterium | reverse complement strand
CCGGAATCGCCGGACGATGTGCGCGGGGCGGGGCGGGCAATGGTTGCCTTTTCCGACGAGATGCGCCGCAAGGTCGATGATTTGCGTGATTTTTTGTTTCAGCGCATGTACCGCCATTATACGATGCACCGGATGTGGCTGAAGGTAGAGCGGATTGTCACAGACTTATTCACAGCCTTTACGAAAAACTATCACCTGTTGCCGGATAACTGGCAACGGCGGGTGGAGGAGGCGGGCGGATTGGCCGATGATGCAATGCTGGCGCGGGTTGTGGCCGATTATATCGCCGGGATGACCGACCGCTATGCCATCCGTGAGCATGAAAAAATGTTCAATCTTTACTGGGATCATCGGTAACGCGCCCTTGCATTGAGGTGCGACTCTTTTTAGGATTTGCGGCAGTTTACTTATTCGATGAATCCATACAGGAATCCGGCCATGACAAAGCGTAACCCTTATTTGCAACATACTTATGGAAGTTCTGACCAGCCTGTGCCGCCGAGACGGCCCACGCCCCAACAGATTGACGAGACCATGACCGAGCGTTTTATGAATTCACCTATCGTGCAGAAAATGCGGAGTCCGGTGTTTGCCACCGTGGCGTTGCTGGCGACCGGGGTTGCCTTTGCCGCGATTATTATCGCCAGCTATCCGGCCAGTGAGCAGGCAGAAGAAAATCTGCCTGTCGTTTCGGCGGATGCGGGGCCGCTTCGGATGGTTCCGGATGAGGCCGGGGGGATGGAGATTGCCAATCAGGACAGCACCGTTTTGAGTTCGGTTCGCTCCGACGGGTTACAGGAAACACCGCCGATTGAAAATTTGCTGGCGCAGGAGCAGCCCGTCGATACGCAGTCTGTATTCCCGCCGCAGCCGGACGCGACGGTTGCCGAGGTTACGCCGCCTGCGGAAGAGCAGGCGACGCAGCCTTCTGCTCTGGCCGAGGCGGTTGAGGAAGCATCGGCGATTAAGAGTGACGCTGTTGCCGAGGTGAGCAAGGCGGATGTGCCGCCTGTGACCGTAGCGGAAACGCGCTCGATCCCGATGAAGAGCGAGAAAATTGCGCCGATGGCAGGGATTGGCGATGTCGCGTCCGCGCTGGATACGGCGAAGGAAAAGGCCGTTAGCGAGGATAGACCCGAGATTGCGCCCGCAGCCTCGACGCCCGAGACGCTGGCCTATGTGCGGTCGGTTTTGGACAAGAAAGAAAAAGAAGCGGGAGCCAGCCTTATTGTTGCCAAGAAGGCTCCGCCCTCCGCCGAGAAATTGGCGGCGGTTGAGCCGGCTTCCGGCGCGGCGATTGGCGCGGGTTCGGCGATCAAGCCCGGAACCTATTTCGCGCAGTTGGCCAGCATCAGTTCCGAATCGGCGGCGGCAAAAGAATGGACGAAGCTCCAGAAGGCTTTCCCGTCTTTGTCCGGGGCGCAGTACCGCGTGCAGCGCGCCGATCTGGGCGCGAAGGGCGTGTTCTACCGCATTCAGGCCGGACCGATGAGCAAGGATAGTGCCAAGGGTGTTTGCGATGCCGTGAAGGCGCAAAAGCCCGGCGGGTGCATTATTACTCAGTGATTTAAGGGGGCACGCCAAGTGCGCGAAAGTGTGCCGCGAGGGACGCGAAGGTTCTTATTGTTTTGATGGCGCGGGTATTTTTGTTTAAAAAATGGCCTTAAATACCGTTTTTCATTATTCTCTTGACGTTTTTCATATTTCCATGTAGTTTCCGGCCTCAAATTTGAGGAGATTATTACATGAGTGATGTTTCGGTTGAGGTACGCGCACGGCAGGCTGTTGAGAAGATTTTGCTTGGGGTTGCGGCAGGCGGTCTTCAGCTTGAGTTCAAGCGTAGCCAGTCGCCTAATGACCGGGCTTCCATTTTCAGCAATGGTCTTTTTTCTTCAAAGGCTTTGACGTTTTGTTTTGAGGCGGCCGCAGAGGTGGTCAATAACGATCCGGAAACATTTACCGTTTTCCAAAAAGAGAAAATTGCAGAAGAGGCGGTTTTTTCCGCTATCGAGAATCTCGGGTATGTCGAGCGGCGGTTTCCTATTCCGTTGTTTCTTTTAAAAACTCCTAACTAACAATAAAGAATAGTTAGTATATTCGAGGGATGAGAGATTCCCTTGCTGCACTATTTTCTGTTTCAGGTTTTGAGCTTTCAGAGCGGGAGGTGGCTTTTTTCAAAGAGGCCAATCCGCTCGGGTTTATTCTTTTTGCACGCAATTGCGATACGCCGAAACAGGTTCGTGACTTGACCGATTCCTTGCGGGCGGCGGTGGGGCGGGATTGCCCCATTTTGATCGATCAGGAAGGCGGGCGGGTGCAGCGATTGAAGCCGCCGCACTGGCGGCAATATTCACCGATGCGGGTTTTTGGCGAGATGGCGGGCGCGGAGTCGATGGACGCGGCGCTGGAGGCCTTGCGTTTTGCTGTTTTGCAAATGGCGGAAGAATTGCGGGCGGCGGGGATCGATGTGAATTGCGCGCCTGTTCTGGATGTTTTAACGTCCGGGACGCATGACGCGATCGGTGACCGGGCGTTTTCGGATGATCCGATGATTGTGGCGCGGCTCGGGCTTTGTGTGGCGCGGAATTTGCTGGCGGCGGGGGTCACGCCCGTGATGAAGCATATTCCGGGGCACGGGCGGGCGACGATGGATTCGCACCATGATTTACCTGTTGTTGCGGCGACGATGGCGGAGCTTGAGGAATCCGATTTCCTGCCGTTTAAAAGTCTGGCGGCTTCGGATATTGCCCCGGCGCTTTGGGGGATGACTGCGCATATTATTTTTAACGCCATCGACCCCGAGCGGCCGGTGACGGTTTCCCGTGAGGGAATCGAGGGGATTATTCGGGGGGCTATCGGGTTTGACGGGTTTTTGCTGAGCGATGACCTTGAGATGAAGGCGTTGGGGCGGTATGGGGATATGGCGGAGCGGGCGGAGATGGTGATTGAGGCCGGGTGCGATGCCGCCCTTTATTGCGCCGGGAAGCTCCCTGAAATGGAGAAAATAGCCGAATCTGTGCCTAAATTGTCGGTAAAATCGCTGGATCGCTTGCAAAAAGCGGCGGAATACATAAGATTGGCCGCATAACGATCATAGGTCAGTAATGCAAAGTGCCGTCGCATTTGAGGAAGATTTGCCGCGTACCGCCCCGGAGGTGGATGAGGCTGATTCTTTGCTGCTCAATATCGACGGGTATGAGGGGCCGATTGATGTGCTGCTCGATCTGGCGCGTCACCAGAAGGTGGACATCACGAAAATTTCTATCCTGCAATTGGCGCGGCAATATCTGGTTTTTATCGAGCGGGCGCAAAAACTCAATCTTGAATTGGCGGCGGAATATCTGGTGATGGCGGCGTGGCTGGCGTATTTGAAATCGCGGTTGTTGCTCCCCAAACAGGAAAATGATTTAGAGCCAAGCGCGGAAGAGATGGCCGATGCGCTGCAGTTTCAGTTGCGGCGGCTGGAGGCGATGCAATCGGCGGCTGCGAAATTGGCGGAATTACCAAGATTGGGGCAGAAGGTCTTTGCGCGGGGTGCGCCGGAGGGGCTGGCGGTTCGCACCAATGTTTCGTGGGATGCGACGCTGTATGATTTGCTGAAGGCGTATGGCGATATTCACCGTCGGAAAAACGAAAGCCATTATGATTTGCCGAATTTCAACCTGATGTCGATGGAAGATGCCGTGACGCGCATGACGCGGATGCTTGGTAAATTGCCGCGCACGGGGCTGTATTCCGTTTGGACGACGATGGAGAGTTTTATTCCGGAAGGGATCAAGGACAGGTTGTTCGGGCGTTCGGCACTGGCCTCGACCTTGACGGCGAGTCTGGAGATGGTCAAACAGGGGCTTGTGGAAATTCGGCAGGACGGGTTGTTCAGGCCTATTTATATGAGAGCCAAGGGAGAGGGGAAATGAGCGAGAGCGAAAACAGCGTAGAGCATAATGTCCGGATTTTGGAGGCGTTGTTGTTTGCCTCGGGCGCGCCGGTGAGCACGAAAGATCTGCATGAGCGGATGCCGGAGGGGGCGGATGTCGGCGGCGCGTTGATGGAATTGCAAAAGCGTTATGAAGGGCGCGGGGTTAATCTTGTGGAAATCGAGGGGAACTGGGCGTTTCGTACGGCGATTGATCTGGCGGGTGTGTTGGAGATGGAGCGCGAGGCGCAGAGGAAATTGTCACGCGCCGCGATGGAGACGCTGGCGATTGTTGCCTATCACCAGCCGGTGACGCGGCCAGAGATCGAGAATATTCGCGGCGTGGCCACGCATAAGGGCACGCTGGACGCGTTGATGGAGATGGGATGGGTGAAGCCGGGGCGCAGGCGCGAAGCACCGGGGCGGCCTTTGACGTATATCACGACGACGGAATTTATGGATCATTTTTCGCTCACGGCGTTGACCGATTTACCGGGGATTGAGGATTTGAAGGCGTCGGGGCTGCTTGATCGTCGCCCGGCGATTGAGGCCATTCCAGCGTCGCGGGATTTGTTCGATGGCGGGATGCCGGAAGAATTGCAGACGGCGGATGACGCGGAAGACGATGATGCCTTTGAGGCGGCGGATTTCGATGCCGACGAGGAACAAGAGGAAGAGGCTGCGTAGTTTTTATTTTCGTTTGTACCAAGATTTTACAGGAGAAATACCATGTCGCCGGGGCCGTTACAGATACTTCTTATTATCATTCTTATTCTTTTGCTGTTTGGTGCGAACCGTGTGCCGGGGATCATGGAGAATCTTGCGAAGGGGATGAAAAGCTTTAAGCAAGGGCTGAAGGACGATGAAAAATCGCCAAAGAAAATAGATCATCACGATACTCACCCTAACGAATAAAGCGTCATGTTCGACATCGGCTGGTCGGAAATGTTTCTTGTTGCCGCCGTCGCCGTTCTTGTGATCGGGCCGGAGGAGTTGCCCGTTGTCATGCGCGGGCTTGGCCGCATTGCGCGCCGATTGCATTATGTGCGGTATGTTTTTTCCCAGCAGTTCGAGGAGTTCATGCGCGAGGCGGATATTGACGATATTCGCAAGCAGGTGAATTTTGAGGCGAAGGATTTCGATGAGAAAAGTGCGGATGAGGAAGATTTGGAAGTCGTTGATAAGAAAATAAATGAATGATCTGTGTTTTTCTAAAGGTTTTTTAAACGCAAAGTCAGACAAAGTAAAACAAAGTTACGCAAAGTTTTTTTTATGATTAAAAATGAAGAAATTCAGAGTGACGCAAAGCCTTTGCTCCATCATTTGACCGAGTTGCGGCGGCGGTTGGTGTGGGTGTTTGGGATTATGGCCGTGGGGACGGGGATTTGTTATCTGTTCGTGGACGGGATTTACGCGTTTTTGATGCAGCCTTTGGCAACGGCGATGGGGCCGGAGGATTCGCAGCGATTGATTTATACGGGGCTGACCGAGGCGTTTTTTACGTCGGTTAAGGTCGCGTTTTTTTCGGGAATTTTCCTGACATTTCCGTTTTTGCTGTGGCAGGTGTGGATGTTTATCGCGCCGGGGCTTTACAAGAATGAGCGGGGCGCGTTCTTGCCGTTTTTGATTGCGACGCCGATTTTGTTTTTTATGGGCGGGGCGTGTCTTTATTATTTTGTCCTGCCGATGGCGTGGCCGTTTTTCCTGGGCTTTCAGACGAGCGCGGCGGAGACGGGGATGCCGATCCAGTTGGAGGCGCGGGTGAGTGAGTATCTCGACCTGATTATGACGCTGGTGTTTTCGTTTGGGCTTTGTTTTGAGTTGCCTGTGCTGCTTGGCCTGATGGGGAAGGCGGGTTTGATTACGGCGGATACTCTGATTGCCAAACGGAAATACGCGATTATTGTGATTTTCATTATCGCCGCGATTTTAACGCCGCCGGATGTGATGAGTCAGGTTTTGCTCGCCTTGCCGATGATGGCGCTTTATGAGATTTCCATTTTTGTCGTGCGCTATGCCGGAAAATCTTGAGGGCATTTATAAGGCGCGGATTGCCAAGGCGGGATTGACGCAAGATCCCGCGCAGGTGGCGACTTTGCGGTCATTGCAACGGCTTTATGATGAGGTTGCGCGGCCTGTGCGGGCGAATAAAAAAATACTCAAAAAAATTCTTTCTTCTTTTTCCCCACGGGGAGAGGGGATCAGGGGGATTTATATTTATGGCGGGGTCGGGCGCGGCAAATCCATGCTGATGGATTTGTTTTATGCTGCGCTACCCGAGGGGATTTTAAAGAGGCGGGTGCATTTTCACCAGTTTATGATCGAGGTGCATGAGTATATTCATTCGCGGCGCGAGGATGATGATTTTGATGACGGGATCGATGGGGTTTTGCCTGCGCTGGCGTCACGAATTGCCGAGCGGTCTCGGGTTTTGTGTTTTGACGAGTTTCATATTACGGATGTT
>JBASFN010000129.1:0-9100 GCA_049653045.1 Alphaproteobacteria bacterium | reverse complement strand
CCAAAAACCTGCTCAATCTCCTTGCGCTCATCGTCAAGGACGGCCAGCTCACCATTAACTGGGATGACGAGATCATCAAGGGCATCGCCCTGACACGCGATGGCGCCATCATCCACCCACTTTTTACAAAGGAGTCGTAAAATGTCCGAACCCTTCATCATCACCGGCCTCACCGTTTTTGTCCTCGCCTGTTTCGTCGGCTATCACGTCGTTTGGCGCGTCACGCCCGCCCTGCACTCGCCGCTCATGGGCATCACCAACGCCATTTCCTCCGTCATCATCGTCGGCGCGGTTTTGGCGGTTGGCGCGTCGGGCAATGAATTTTCGACATGGATGGGATTTCTTGCCGTTGTCCTGGCCTCCGTCAATATTTTCGGCGGCTTTATCATCACCCGCCGCATGCTGGCCATGTTCAAGAAAAAGGGATGAAGATTCTTGACCCGCAACGCCTGACCCGCGCATTCGGCCACTCGATGAAGGGGCTGCAAGAGGCATTCCAGAAAGAAACCGCCTGCCAGCAGGAGCTTATCCTCCTGTTTGTTCTCACCCCGATTGTATTTTTTCTGGATGTGACCGTTCCGGAAAAAGTCCTGCTGATCGCCAGCCTGCTTTTAGTATTGATCGTTGAAATTCTGAACACGGCGATTGAAACCATTGTCAATCTTGTCTCCCCGGCTCAACACCCCTTGGCCAAATACGCCAAGGATTTAGGTAGCGCCGCCGTATTCCTAAGCCTCATCCTCGGCTTACTCGTCTGGGCGGCACTATTGGGGAACAGGTATTTATTTTAATTGTTATTGAAAAATTTAAACTACAGGGGGCGTAGAGATCTCAGAATTTAGAAAAAAATTAACACGAAGATCACGAAGGAACACGAAGTTCACGAAGAGGAATTTTATTTAAAAAAAACTTCGTGGTCTTATTCTTAAACTTCGTGTCCTTCGTGTTAAATTCTTTTTTCCCTGCAATATTTGCGCTCTCTGTAATTTAATTATGTTTAAAACAAACACTTGAAAGACTGAAACATGCACATATTAGCCCCCCTCGCCTATCTCGCCGCGTCCGTTCTTTTTATTCTGGCTTTACGCGGTCTCTCGCACCCGGAAACGGCGCGGCGCGGCGTGATGTACGGCATGATCGGCATGACACTCGCCATCCTTACGACACTCTCCATGCCGCAACTTAACTCCCACCTGTTGATCTTCGTGGGAATCGCCATCGGCGGCGGCATCGGCGCAGTCATCGCCAATAAAATCGCCATGACCGCGCTGCCGCAACTCATGGCGGCGTTCCACTCGCTCGTCGGCCTCGCTGCCGTATGCGTGGCGGCGGCGGCGTTTTACAATCCCGGAGCCTTCGGCATTGGCTGGCGCGGCGACATCCACACCATCAGCCTGATCGAAATGTCCATCGGCCTTGCCATCGGCGCGGTCACCTTCACCGGCTCCCTCATCGCGTGGGGGAAATTGCAGGGCACAATCTCCGGCAAACCCGTTACCTTCAAGGGGCAGCATAAACTCAACGCCGCCCTTGGAATCCTGCTCGTTGTTTTAATCATCGGCCTTTGCATCACGGAAAGCCCCGCGCTGTTCTGGGCGATTGCGGGCATATCGTTCCTGCTCGGCATCTTGCTTATCATCCCCATCGGCGGCGCGGACATGCCCGTCATTGTTTCCATGCTCAACAGTTACTCCGGCTGGGCGGCGGCGGGTATCGGCTTTACGCTGCACAACAACCTGCTCATCATCACGGGAGCACTCGTCGGCGCGTCGGGCGCGATCCTCTCCTACATCATGTGCAAGGGCATGAACCGCTCGCTCTTTAACGTGATTTTAGGCGGCTTCGGCGGCGAACAAACGGCGGGCGCGGCCAGCGTCGGCGATAAAACCGCGAAAATCGGCGCGGCGGAAGACGCGGCCTATATCATGAAAAACGCGAGCAAAGTCATCATCGTCCCCGGCTATGGCATGGCGGTATCCCAAGCCCAGCACGCGGTGCGCGAAATGGCCGACCTCCTCAAAAAGGAAGGCGTTGAGGTCAAATACGCCATCCACCCCGTCGCCGGACGCATGCCCGGCCACATGAACGTGCTGCTGGCCGAAGCCAACGTTCCCTATGACGAGGTGTTCGAGATGGAGGACATCAACCGCGACTTCGCGCAGGCCGACGTCGCCTATGTCATCGGCGCGAACGACATCACCAACCCCGCGGCCAAAAACGACCCCTCATCGCCGATTTACGGCATGCCCGTTCTCGACGTGGAAAAAGCCAAAACGGTATTATTCGTGAAACGCTCGATGGGATCGGGGTACGCCGGGATCGACAATCCCCTGTTTTTCGAGGCCAACACCATGATGTTATTGGGCGACGCCAAGAAAATGACCGAGGACATCATTAAATCTATGGAGCATTAGACGCCAGAACCATCTCCGGCAGCTTGTCCCTGAACCCCGGCAACCATAGCGCGGCCAGATGTTCCTCTGGAATCTCCAGATGAAGATGATTCAGCAACCCATGCACCAGCGTATTGCTGTTGGGCGCAACGATAAAACCATATTCGATGTTCATCTGGTTAAACTGATTGACGAATTTTTCGATCTTCTCAACAACCCGCCGCGCCTCGTCATCATCCATATATTTCAATTCAAAATAAACCGAGGGAGTCCGGTCAAGCATCGCCCTGTTCAAATCCTTGTTTGAAACAACCCCCTGAAGAAGCCTCTGACTGCCGACCCATTCCAGATTACAGGGTGTCATCCCCAATGTCTCCCCGGTCTTGCCATCAATAATCACACCATGAACCTGCACCTCCGATGGCATAAAAATCCCATGCTCATCGATATTTGCAATCTCAAAAGATAAATGCGCGATCTTCGTCGAAAAAAACTGCGTCGCTCCGACCCTCAAAACCTTCGTATGCCTATCCGGATCGAATCCCGGAGCCTGAAACACTTTCGGCCCAAAGGCACTGACAAAAAACATATCGTAAATTTCGCTCACCTCATGCGCGCACTGAAGACAATCATCCCGTCCCGTCGCGGTGGAATGAGCCACAGCCCCGCCCACAAGCAACAAAGACGAAAGGGCAAAGTTTCTAGCAAACGGGCTAAGTTCCGAAACTCTTCGGACAAACGACATATCGACTAATCCCTGTTCATCACATGCTTAAACGCATGTGCTTTTCTTATTGTTTGTTATAATATTACTTTATAGACCTGAATAGATCATATGTAAAGAAAACAGGAATACATCGGTACGATAATGATTCCCCTCAAAACCCCTGACCTAGCCCCCCGTTTTCTTGCGCCCCCCGGCTGGCACTGGCACAGCCTGAAAAACAAGGACGGCAAATATTTACGATTCGGTACGGTTGCGCCCGCGAACCTTCCTCCGTCCGTCCATATCATTCTCCTGCCGGGCCGCGCCGAATTTGCCGAGAAATATTTTGAACTCGCCCGCGATTTGCTACAAAAAAACTGCGCTGTCTGGATCATGGAATGGCAGGGGCAAGGTCTCTCCGACCGCCCGATTCCGCGCCACCCGGAGCGCGGCCATTCCCAGGATTTCATCCATCACGTCAACGATCTCCACGCCTTTATCACAAAAACCGTCCCCGGTGATGCGCCCCGGATCATGCTGGCGCATTCGATGGGCGCGAATATCGGCCTGCGCTATCTTCATGCCCATCCCGGTATATTTGCCGCCGCCGCGCTGACCGCGCCGCTCTTTGGCATCCCGGCTGTTGATCATATTCCCGCCGCACCTGTGATACTCCACCTCCTGTCGCGCCTTGCCGGAAAATCCTATGCCCCCGGCCAGCACGACTGGAGTCCCGGCGAAGACGATACATACTGCCTCACCTCCGATCCTAGCCGCGCCGCCGCCGCCCTTGCATGGTTGACCGAAAATCCGCCCTTACGCGTGGGCGGCGTGACCTGCGGCTGGCTTGACCGTGCCCTTGCCTCCTGCCACCTCTTGAAAAACCCGGAAACCCTCAGCGCTATTCACATTCCCTGCCTGATCGCGCTGGCAGGCAGGGAGCAGCTTGTTGATAATCTTGCCACCCGCAAGGCCATAACCGCCCTGCCCCACACTAAAATCCTCGAATTCCCCGGCGCGGGCCATGAAATCCTGATGGAGAGCGATGAAATCCGCACCAATTTCCTCGATGCGTTCTTCTCCTTTATCCCCCTGAACCCTTGAAAACCCCGCCAAAACAAGGCAAAGTAGCGGGCGTGTGTGTATCCCGTAGAATACAGGAGTGAATAAAATCATGGATCAAAACGAAAAAGACAAAATCCGCCTCAGCGACCGCATCCTGTCTGCTTTAGAGCTGGCATTGGAACAAAAAGACGTGAAAATCGCGGAAGCCCTCGTCAAGGCGATGGAACTCTCCATGACCCGCAACACCGGCGGCGGCGAATTCGTCGAACGCCGCGACTATCCGCCCGAAATCGAAAAGGCGATGGACATGCTCTACGACCTGCGCGACCAACAGGACGCGGTCTAGCCCTTAATCATCTCCAGCCACTCGTCCTCGGATAAAACGCGCACATTCAATTCCCGCGCTTTTTTTAGCTTCGACCCGGCATCCTCGCCTGCGATCACGTAATCCGTTTTCGCGGACACCGACCCCGCGACCTTTGCGCCGAGCCTCTCCGCCCCGGCCTTGGCCTCCGCCCGCGCCATTTTGACAAGCGTGCCCGTAAACACCACCGTCTTTCCGGCGACCGGGCTGCCGCTCGTAACCGGCCTTTCAAAATCCTCAATCGTCAAAACCAATTCCAGATCATCCAGCACCGTCCGGTTATGCCCCTCCGCAAAAAAACCGAGCAAATCATCCGCCACCGACGGCCCGATATCCTCAATCGCGATCAACTCGTCATACGCCCTCTCTGCCTTTTCCAATGACTCCCTTAAATTCCCCCAACTCAAATAATTCGCCGCCAGCTTCTTCGCCGTCGCCTCGCCGACTTGCGGAATACCCAGCGCATAAATAAACCGATCCAGGCCAATCACCCGCCGCTTTTCAATCGACGCAAAAAGATTCGCCGCCGATTTCTCACCCCACCCTTCCCATTCCTGTAACGGCGGGGACAAAGATTTATTCGCCGCCTCCAGCTTGAATATATCCGCCGGGGCGTGCACCAATCCCTTATCCCAAAATTCCTGAATGATTTTTTCGCCCAGCCCCTCAATATCAAACGCCAAACGCGAAACAAAATGTTTGAGCCGCTCCACCGCCTGCGCGGGACAGATAAGGCCGCCCGTGCATCGCCGCGCCACCGCGCCCTCCTCGCGGATCGCCATCGACCCGCACACAGGGCAAGTCTCCGGCAAAACAAACCGCACTTCCGATCCCGTGCGCTTGTACGTCAAAACCTCGACGATCTGTGGAATCACATCCCCCGCACGCTGCACCACCACATGATCGCCGATCCGTACATCCTTGCGCTCAATCTCGTCCTCGTTGTGCAGAGTCGCGTTCGACACCACGACGCCGCCCACCGTAATCGGCTCCAGCCGCGCCACGGGCGTCAGCACCCCCGTCCGCCCGACTTGAATATCAATCCCGCGCAAAATCGTTACCGCCCTTTCAGCTGGAAACTTATGCGCCGTCGCCCAGCGCGGCGCCCGGCTGACAAACCCCAATCGTTCTTGCCAGTCGATCCGGTTGACCTTGTATACCACGCCGTCGATTTCGTAATCGAGTTTGGGGCGCGCCTCCATCACCCCGCGATAATACATCAGCAATTCCTCCGCCGAACGACAAACACCCTTCCCTTGAATCACGGGAATTGAAAACCCCCACGACGCTAGACTCTCCTTAATCCCGCTTTGCGTTTCAAACCCGCTCGCCTCCGCTAGCGAATACCCAAAAAACCGCAAAGGCCGAGACGCTGTTATTTTTGAATCCAGTTGCCGCACACTCCCCGCCGCCGCATTGCGCGGATTGGCGAATGCGTCCTTGCCCGCCGCCACCTGCGCCTTGTTCAGCGCGGAAAAATCGTCGCGCCGCATATAAATCTCGCCGCGCACCTCCAATAAATCCGGCGCACCAAGCGGCAATTCCTGCGGCACATCCGAAATCGTCCGCACATTCGCGGTAATGTCCTCGCCCTCCGCGCCATCGCCCCGCGTCGCCGCCTGTACCAATTTTCTGTTTTTATACCGCAAAGAACACGACAACCCGTCAATCTTCGGCTCCGCCAGAATCTCAACAGGCTCGCTGTCCGGCAAATTCAAAAACCGCCGCACCCGGCTAAGAAAATCCGCCACATCCTCATCTGAAAACGCATTCGAGAGCGAGAGCATCGGCACGGAATGCTTGACCTTCCGGAACCCCTTGGCCGCCACCGCGCCCACCGTCTGCGTCGGGCTGTCCGCCGTCACCAGTTCCGGATACTGCTCCTCCAGCTTTTCAATTTCCAGCCGCAGCGCGTCATACTCCGAATCCGAAACCTCCGGTGCATCCTTTTGGTAATACAGCGCATCATGCCGCCGAATTTCCTGCACCAATTCGCCATGGCGATACCGGGCATCGAATAAATCCAGATTATTTCTACTCACGTCCCCGTCTCCATCAACCGCGCTGCCGCCGCACGCGCTTCCTCGGAAATCACCGCGCCCGACAGCATCCGCGCAATTTCCTCGCGCCGCGCTTTTTTATCGGGCAGCAGCATCACGCTCGTTTTCAAATCCTTCACGCCGTCCTTCTTCACAATATAATGCGTCCCCGCCC
Source organism: Alphaproteobacteria bacterium (assembly GCA_049653045.1). GTDB lineage: Bacteria > Pseudomonadota > Alphaproteobacteria > Micavibrionales > Micavibrionaceae > UBA7657. Next base: position 2,358 of record JBASFN010000129.1, on the reverse strand, counting down.
GCGCTGCGACCTGCGGTGCATGGGTGACAACCAAAACCTGCCGCTTGCCCGCCAGCCGCGCCAGCCTCTCACCTACCGCGTCCGCCACCGCGCCGCCGATCCCCGTATCCACCTCGTCGAAAATGAGTGTTTCCGCCGCGCCCACCTCGGCCATCACCACTTTCAAGGCCAGCATAAACCGCGCCATTTCGCCGCCCGATGCAATCTTGTTCATCGGCCCGGCTTCCGCCCCTGGATTTGTCGCAACCAAAAACCGCACCCGGTCAATCCCGCCTGGCCCCCAGTCCTTCTCCGCCATCCGTTCGATATGCGTTACAAATCGCGCCTTGTCCAGCTTAAGCGGCGCCAACTCCTTGGCCACCAATTTATCCAGCTTCATCGCCGCCACATGGCGTTGCGCGGAATCTTTTTCGGCCTTCGCAATATAATTCGCCCGCGCTTTATCGACGGCGCGCATCTGCGCCTCTAATGCCTCGCCCTCATGCTCGATTAAATTCAGCCGCGCCGCCAATTCATCGCGCACACGCGGCAACTCATCCGCCGCGCACCCATGCTTGCGCGCCTGTGCGCGGAGTTCATGCAGGCGATCATCGATCGATTCCAGATCAAGCCCGCCCTCCTGCAAATCCGCCGACAGAGACTGAATGAGTGCGATCGCCTCCTGCACTTCCGCATCCGCCCGATCCAGCGCCGCCAGCGCTTTTTCCGCGCCGCCCGCCATTTTCCCTGCCACCCGCGCCAGCACCCCTGCGGCCTTGCGCACCGGATCATCTTCGGCGTTCAGAAAATGATACGCCGCATTGAGTGCCTCCAGCACCTGCTCCCGGTGTTTGAGCCGCTCGCGCAACCCGCTTAGTTCTTTTTCTTCTCCCTCTTGCGGAGAAAGCGCATCCAGATCCTCTACCGCCTGCCGCAAGTAACTTTCCTCCGCCCGCGATTGCGCCGCGCCGGATTTCAACCGCTCCAGTTCCGCCTCGGCAGATTTCCAATTCTCCCACGCGCCTCTTGTTCCCTGAATATCCAGCCCCGCATACAAGTCCAGCATCTCGCCATGCGTTGAAGGATTAAGCAGCCCTTGCGATTCAAACTGCCCGTGAATCTCAACCAAAGTCTCGCCCACCTGTTTCAGCAATCCGATACTCACCGGCATATCATTGATAAAAGCCCGACTCCGCCCGTCCACACCCACCAATCGCCGCAGGATAATCGTCGCGTCCGAACCGTTCCCGGCATACTCGGACTGTGCGCCTGCCTCACCCCCAAGATTCGCGTTGTGTAATATATTTATGGAAGAATGTCTCGCCGGAACCGTAAACTCTGCCGTCACCTGCGCCTGCGCTGCGCCTTTCCGCACAAGCCCCGCGTCCGACCGCCCGCCGAGCGCCAGCCCCAAAGAATCCAGCAAAATAGATTTTCCTGCGCCCGTCTCCCCGGTCAGGGCACAAAGCCCGCCGCGAAATTCAATCGTCAAGCGGTCGATTAAAACGACATTTTGAATATCAAGACTTACAAGCATCCAATGTGCCCACGACTCAGTATGCTAAAAGCCAAACCCTAATCCGGCTTGAACAGCGACTCCACCGTCCGGTCAACAAATCCCCTGTTCTCGAGGATTTTCTTCCGCGATTCTTCATCGAGCAATTTATAACTGCGCTCATACCATTTACTGCCCGGATAATTATGCCCCAGCACCGCCGCCACATGCACGGCCTCATCCTTCAGCCCCAGTGTCAGATAAGCTTCCACCAAGCGATGCATCGCCTCCGCCACATGGGTGGTCGTCTGGTAATCCTTGACCACGGTGCGGAAACGGTTCATCGCGGCGTTGACCTGATTGCGGTTCAGGTAATACCGCCCGATTTCCATTTCCTTGCCGGCCAAGTGATCCAGCGTCAAATCGCGCTTTAATGTTGCGTCCCGCGCATACTGGCTCTCAGGGTACAGGCGCACCAAAGTTTCAAGTGCCTTAAGGGCTTCTTCCGTCATCGCCTGATCCCGCACCACGTCGGAAATCTGTTCATAAAAACACAGCGCCTTCAGGTAATAGGCGTAATCAATATCCTTGCTGCCGGGATGCAGTTCGATAAACCGATCCAACGACAAAACCGCCTCGTCATAGCGTTGATCGAGATACGACGAATAGGCCGACATCAACTGCGCCTGTGTCGCCCATTGCGAATAAGGGTGCTGCCGTTCGACCTCCTCGAAATATTTGGTGGCCTCGACATAATTGCCGTCGTCCATCGCCGCCGACGCCTTGTTATATAAAACATCGACAGGCTTTTCGGCCTCCAGCGTGTCCTTATCATCCGAAGAACACCCGGCCACCGCCGCCATAGTCAAGAAAACCATAAAAAT
>JBASFN010000128.1:0-6398 GCA_049653045.1 Alphaproteobacteria bacterium | reverse complement strand
CGCCAGGATGATATAGGTCATGCCCTTCGCATCCTTCGCGCTTAAACAACACCTCTTGACACAGACAGGGAACTAAAATAGAACAAATAGTGATAATTGCTTGCTGTTTTATTTTCATAATTTGAGGGGGTTTCAAAATGCTGACCAGGAAACAGCACGACTTGCTGATGTTCATACATAATCGTATGTCCACTTCGGATGTGGCGCCTTCTTTTGAGGAGATGAAAGAAGCCCTGAAATTGAAATCGAAGTCGGGCATTCACCGGCTGATAACAGCACTGGAGGAGCGCGGGTATATTGAACGTCTGCCCCACCGCGCCCGTGCTCTTGAAATCCGCCGCCTGCCCGATGGCATGAAAAAGAAAGCCGGACAACCTGTACAGCAAACGCCGTCCCCCTCCAACGATGCGCTTCCCGGATTTCGCCTTGTGCCTTTATGCGGAAAAATCGCAGCCGGAACACCGATTGAGGCGATCCAGCATGAGGGCGACAACTTGCATGTGTCCGAAGATATGACCGGGCCCGGAGAGCTTTATGCCCTGACCGTCGAGGGCGATTCCATGATAAATGCCGGAATCCATGACGGCGACACCGTGATTTTAAAACGCTGCGACAGTGCAGAGAACGGAACTATTGTTGTTGCTCTCGTTGATGATCAGGAGGCAACACTGAAGCGCCTGCGCCGCGCCGGTAACAAAATTGTTCTTGAGCCGGAAAACGACACGCATGAGCCACAAATACTCGAGCCATCCCGCGTTAAAATCCAGGGCCGGCTGGTGAGTTTGATGCGCTCTTACCACTAAGTCTAACATTGCGGGAACTCCACGGACGAATACCGCGATGACTTTCGGCGTTCTCTATGTGGATGGATTTTTCCTCAAGCCAAATGGCATGTGCGCCGTCCTTTCGGACAGTTGTTTTATCTATGACCGGCTTGCCTCCGCATAAATTTTTTCTGACCCGCTCAAAAGACAAGACGACATCCGCCCACGCGCATTCCTCCCGCAACTCCAATACTTCTTTAAGGATCGAAACACGCCGACCGCGTATTTCGGCGCGGCAGGCCGACTCATCACAGGACAAAAGCCCTTCCCGCCCTTCCTTCGGCCATTTTTTTGCCGTTCCCTCTTCCAGACCGTAAACGCTCTCCCATTTCTCGCGGGTAAATTTTTCACGGCGGAGATTTGAAATATAAAGATCGCCCTCTGGCGCTTTTATCGCCACAATCTCAAAGGACGGGTCGACCAAAATATCCGGTGGCCTGTAAGACGCATACATAACCATACCAAGGATAATCGGCAGCACACCAAGAAATCTCAGCCGCCCGTCCCACAAAAATAAAAACAGACCGCCACAGACAAATAACGGCAACACGGCAGGCGGCATTGCCGGAATTTTCAACAGCGCATGGGGGAGCGACGCCACCCAGACCGAAATATCAACCATACCGGAAATGCCAAAACTCATAATCTGCAGCGGCCAGTATTCAAGACCAAACGGCATTGCCAAAAATGAAAGAACGGCGGCGGGCATAATAAAAAACGACGACAGGGGAACCGCAAGCGCATTACCGATCAAGCCGTACAGGGAAAGCTGCTGGAAATGAAAAACCGTAAATGGCGCAGTTGCAATCGTGGCGACAATCGTGGTCAGGCAGATGCCGCAAATATAGAGTGCCGCTTTTTTAATCGCCCCCGCCCCGCTATACCATGACGAAAGGAACCCCCTTAGATAATCGAAAACAAGCACAAGCCCGGCGACGGCGGCGAAGGACATTTGAAAACTCGGGCCTGTCAAACTATCCGGCGCGAACAAAAGAACAGCAGATGCGGCAAACGCGACTAGACGCATTGAAAGAGGCGAACGATCAAGGATAATCGCCAATAACGCAATTCCGATCATAATCAGGGAACGCTGGGTTGGGACGGTCGCTCCGGCCAGCAAGGTATAAAAAACCGCTCCGGCAAAGGCAAAAACCGCCGCATATTTTTTGGCCGGATACCGCAGGGCAAAACCGGGGATCAAGACCATCAATAATCGCACAACAAAAAAGATAATTCCGGACACCAGCCCGATATGCAAACCGGAAATGGAAAGAATATGCGCCAGTCCCGCCGCCGTTATGGCATCGTTGGTTTCATCGCCAATAGCGGCGCGCCGCCCGGTCGTCAAGGCCATGGCAATTGCCGCCGCCGGATACGGCATCGCCGCCGAAATCCGGGCATCGATGGCGGCGCGAATTCGTTCGATAAAATCGCCCTTTGCCTCCCCGCCTTCAATCACCTCGGGTTTCTTAAACGCAAAACCAAGAGCACCAATACGCTGGAAATACATATATCGCTGAAAATCAAATCCGCCGGGGGTTAAAGGCGGCGATGGCGGATTAAGTCCCGCCAGAACCCGGATAGTCTGTCCAACGCGCAAGCCTTCATCCGAACGAACAGACAACCGAATTTTGACGGGCGTTTTATCCGTGGCCAGTTTTTCGATCTGAACAGAATTGAGCATCAAGCGACTGCCTTTTCCGTCCTCCAGCCCCTCGATGCTCTCAATCCGGCCACTGACCATGGCCGGACTTATTTCCTTTTGCAAAAGCGGGGTATAGACAAGAACCGTATGAATCTGCCCGGCAAAAAATCCAAGGCAAATCAAAAACAAAATAAGGGACGCCACGCGCCACGCGCCTGTAACGATCGCCATAACGGCAAGAGATGCTATCACCGCCGCACCCCCCATAATCAAAGGCGGCTCGGCAGGAAGAGAGAAGTAAGCCGCAATCCCCACCGATATAAAAACCGGAAACCACAGAAAAAAACGCGGCTTTTGTCGTGCCAGTTCCTGAAACAGGAAATTCCGCACAGACGATGGCACAACTGCCGGAGCCGATACCGGCTGGGCGTATGCGTCTAAAATCTCGGCGGCACTCATAAGCCTTGCGTCTCCTGCGCTGGACGATTATGAAGGAAGGACGGAATTTTACATGAAATCAATCAATTCACCAGAGTTTTGAAAATATGAGTATTGTCACACGTTTTCCGCCCTCCCCGACCGGATTTATGCATATCGGCACGGCTCGGGTTGCGCTTTATAACTGGCTGTATGCCCGGCGTCACGGCGGCAAAATGCTGTTCCGCATCGAGGATACGGACCGCGCCCGCCACTCGGAAGAGGCCGTTACCGCCATCGTTAACAGCCTCAAATGGCTGGAAATTGATTATGACGGGGATATTGTGTCGCAATTTTCCCGCCGCGACCGCCACGCAGAAATCGCGCATGAATTACTGAAAAAAGGCGAAGCCTATTACTGTTACTGCACGCCGCAGGAGCTTGAAGACATGCGCGAAAAAGCTCGCGCCGCCGGATCGCCGCAGATGTATGACCGCAGATGGCGCGACCGCGACCCAATAGACGCGCCAAAGGATATAAAGCCCGTCATCCGGATTAAAGCCCCCCTATCCGGTGAAAGCACCATCAACGATCACGTACAGGGCGATGTCACAGTTGCCGCCGAACAGCTTGACGATTTTATTTTACTGCGCGGCGACGGAACGCCGACTTATATGCTGTCGGTTGTTGTCGATGACCATGATATGGGCGTGACGCATGTCATTCGCGGCGACGACCATCTGAATAATACATTCCGCCAGAATATCATTTACAACGCGATGGGGTGGACAATCCCCCGCTATGCCCACCTGCCGATGATTTTAGGCGCGGATGGAAGCAAGTTATCCAAGCGTCACGGCGCGGCCAGCGTCGAAGAATACCGGGACATGGGTTACCTGCCAGAGACGGTTCGTAATTATCTGCTAAGGCTGGGGTGGTCGCATGGCGATGACGAAATTATTTCCGACATTCAAGCGCGGGAATGGTTTAACCTTGAGCATGTGCAACGCTCCCCTGCCCGATTTGATTTTGCAAAGCTGGAAAATCTTAACGCGCACTACATGAAGATCATCGACAATGCCCGCCTGATGGATATTGCCGCGCCGTTCTATAAAATCCGCCACGGCATTGAACTGTCTGAACTGGCGATGACGCGAATACTAGCCGGGATCGAGGAGTTGAAATCACGGGCGAAGACGGTTCTACAGTTTGTCGATGAATCCGTTTTTTACGCAAAAACAGTGCCCTTTTCGTATGACGAAAAAGCGACGGCTTTATTGGACAAAGGCATCTTAAAAATTCTGACGGAAACATTATCCGCTTTAGACGATTTTACGGCGGACAATATCCAGAATGCCTGTAAGGGCGTCGCAGATAGACACAATGGCGGAAAACTCGGGCAAGTGGCCATGCCGCTCCGCGCCGCCCTGACAGGGACAACCGTCTCTCCGTCTGTCTTTCATGCGGCGGAGATTCTCGGCAAGGATGAAACAATTGTCCGCCTTAAACAGGCTCAGATGTAAAACTCCTGCCTTGCGTATCATAAGGAACGGGGGGCAATCCATCGTCAGGATAAAAAGGGGTTGGCTCAACAGCCTTTGTTATGCTGGCTTTCAGATCGGGCGCAGGCATGGTCTCCTCCTTTGTTTATCGATGCGATCAGTAAAGCCTCATTCGATTTTTTTGTCAAATTTTCAAATGTTACGAAAATATACTGCCTATTATTCCCTTTTATCTTCTGCGGGATAAGGAATTTATTGATTTGTATTCAGATTGATATTGCACTGCAACGCGAGTACCATATGCCAGACTAATTTATTCCTGATTTCATAATATGGGGTCTTTATGAGCAAATCATCTACCGCCGCAGCGCCTGTCGCCGCCACCGCGTCCAAGACATTCACACTGACCGACGACCAGACGGGGCAAAGCTGGAAGCTGCCCGTCATTGATGGTTCCGTTGGTCCCAGTGTTATCGACGTTCGCAAGCTTTATGCCGATACGGGGCATTTTACCTTCGACCCCAGCTTCACCTCGACGGGAAGCTGCAAGTCCCGCATTACCTATATCGACGGTGAAGAAGGTGTTCTGATGCACCGGGGTTACACTATACAAGACCTCGCGGAGAAAAGTGACTTTCTTGAAGTCGCCTATGTTCTGCTGAACGGCGACTTGCCCGACGCAAAACAAAAAAAAGCATTCGAGCACGACATCACCTATCACACGATGGTGCATGAACAGATTCACTTTTTCCTACGCGGATTCCGGCGTGACGCGCACCCGATGTCGCTGATGTGCGGACTGACCGGAGCTTTGTCGTCTTTTTACCACGACTCCCTTGATATACGCGATCCGGCACAGCGCGAACTATCGGCGCACCGATTGATTGCAAAATTACCAACACTGGCGGCGATGAGTTATAAATACAGTATCGGCCAGCCCTTCATGTATCCGCGCAACGATCTCAGCTTTGCCGAAAATTTCCTCTATATGTGTTTTGGCGTTCCAGCGGAGCCATACAAAATCAACCCGATCCTCTCTAATGCTCTCGACAAGATTTTTATCCTCCACGCTGACCATGAACAGAATGCTTCGACTTCGACAGTGCGTTTGGCCGGGTCGAGTCAGGCCAACCCGTTCGCGTGTATCGCAGCCGGAATTGCCTCACTCTGGGGCGCGAGTCATGGTGGTGCCAATCAGGAAGTTCTGGAGATGCTGGCGGAAATTGGCAGCAAGGATCGTATCCCTGAATTTATTACCAAGGCCAAGGACAAGAACGATCCGTTCCGTCTGATGGGATTTGGTCACCGCGTCTATAAAAACTTCGACCCCCGCGCCACGGTTCTTAAAAAAGCTGCGGATGAGGTTCTTGAAGACCTTGGCGTTGATGATCCCTTGCTTGAAATTGCCATGGAGTTGGAGAAAATTGCGCTGCAAGACCCCTATTTCGTCGAGCGCAAATTGTTCCCGAATGTCGATTTCTATTCCGGTATAATCCTGAAAGCGATGGGTTTCCCGACCAGCATGTTCACGGTTCTATTTGCCGTTGCTCGTACTGTCGGCTGGATTTCCCAGTGGAAGGAAATGATCGAGGAACCGGACTTACGCATCGGCCGCCCGCGCCAGCTTTATACCGGCCCGAAACAGCGTCCGTATATTGCCGTTGAAGACCGGGACTGATTATTTAGACTTTACAAATTGAAGAACAAATTCAGCCGCCTTCGCTGACGGGAGTTTTCCCGGTTCGGGAGTCATAAACTCGCGCAATCTTTTGCAGCCATCCACCTGTTTGGCGCGCTCGGCTTCGTCCTGAAAAAGCTTTGACATTTCTCTGGCGATCTCTAGTGAATTGCATTTTGACTGAAGAAATTCAGGAATGACTCGCTCACCCAAAAGTATGTTCGCAAGATGCGCGAATTTTGTTTTAACAATCAACTTCACCGCCATCCATGAAACCGGATGCATTTTATATGCAACAACATGGGGAACGCCCATATAGGCAAGTTCTAGCC
>JBASFN010000127.1:0-2122 GCA_049653045.1 Alphaproteobacteria bacterium | reverse complement strand
GGGGGATGTCGAGGGATTTATCGGCGATTTGAACAAAGCGGATCGTATGGCGTTTGGTAAAAATCAGATGGCGGTGTTGATGGCGGCGCGGATTAAGCTTTCTTCTCTGGAGGCGCAAGGGGGAATGCCCGCGCCCGATGCGGCGCAGGTTTATGATGACGGGGTTGCCTTGTTGGATAGGGTGGGGGTGCTGAATCCCCGGTTTGCTTCTGTGCCTTATTTTAAAGCGCGTTTTGCTCGTGTTTCCGGGCTTTTGCGTCTGGATAAGCCAGAGGATCAGGAAGGCTTACTGGTGGAGGCACTTCGTCTTGACCCGCTTTATATTGAAGCGCGGATGGATCTGGCGACGTTGTATAAGAAGCGGGGGGAGTCGCAAAAACAGTACGATGTCCTCAAAGAAGGGCTTCGGTGGAAGGATGCGAGCCTTGTGCCCGAGGAGTTTTACCAGATGCTTGCGACCGCCGCGCTGGCGCAGGGGGATCGGGAAACGCAGATGTTTGCCATGAAAATGCTCTGGCATATTTCCAAACAGAAAAAAGCCTTGATGCCTTGATGTTATGCCCGTCGCAATAGAGGTGTTTTTTTATTATATTTCAACGGGTTGTTAATTTGCCAACAGTCTGTGAACAACTTATGGCAGGGCTTGATTTTCATGGGCATTACTGCGACACATAAGGGATGAAAGATGAAGATGAAATTTTGCGGTATGATCGTATGGTCGAGGGTGCGCTTCGCGGGGTGGTGAAGGCCTCTATTGACGAGGTTATGCAGCACGGATTGCCCGGCGATCATCATTTTTACATTACGTTTCTGACTGATTATCCCGGTGTGAAAATTCCCGATTATCTGCGTGAGCGGTATCCCGGCGAGATGACGATTGTGCTTCAGTATCAATTCTCGGATCTTTCGGTGAAGGATGATGTGATGAATGTGACGTTGTCGTTTAATAATGTGCCGGAGCGTTTGAAAATTCCGTTGGCGGCGATTAGCATTTTTGCCGACCCGTCGGTTAATTTTGCCTTGCAGTTTCAGCCCATCGGCGATGCGCTGGAGGATGCGGAGTTGTCCATTCTTGATGAGCTTGAGGACGGGCCTGATGATACGGGCGGCGGCAAGCCAAAGGGCGGCAAGGGCAAGAAATCCGGCGAGGTTGTATCGTTGGATAAATTCCGGAAAAAATAAGAACGAACGGTATTTCCCATGTTCTGGCGCGATGATGTCAATCCGGGCAAGGAGCCTGCGAAAGTTCTTTTGAAGCGCGGTGAGTTTTTTGATGCAGCGCGCTCTCGTTCCATTCCCTATAAAATTTATTATCCGGTGGAGCATGGCGGTGGGAAAACGCCGGTTATTATCTGGTCGCACGGATATGGCGGTAACCGAGACGGGGCGGGGTTTATTTCACGGTTTGTGGCCTCGCACGGTTATACAATCGTTCACCTAACCCATTTGGGATCGGATAGTTCGCTCTGGGAGGGGAAGCCGGGGCATCCGTGGGATATTCTTCGTAAGAACCCGATTACGCGGGAGATGACGGTGGAGCGTTTCCGCGATGTGCCGTTTGTTCTTGATCGTTTGCCGGATTGGGCGCGGGAGACTCCGGATGCAGGGGCGGCGATGGATTTTTCGGTGCTGGGGATGTCGGGGCATTCCTTTGGCGCGATGACGACGCAGGCCATGGCCGGGCAGATGTTTCAGGGGGAAGATGGCGGCTTGATGCATTTCCGCGAACCCCGTTTTCGCGCCGGGATTTTATATAGCCCAGTTCCTATTCGTAAGCTGACGGGCGAGACACCGGAGACGCATTTATACGGGCCGATTGATATGCCATTGCTGCATATGACGGGGACGGAGGATGAGTCGCCGCTGGAGGGGTTTACATACGATCGGCGGCTGGCGGTGTTTGAGCATTCGGGGCAGCCGGAAAAATATTTGCTGGTTTTGAATGACGGCGATCATATGGTTTATAACGGGACGCGGGGCAAGCTGGAGGCTAATCCCTTGCGGGCGAAGCATGAGGAGATTATCCAGATGCTGTCGCTGGCCTATTGGGATGCGTATCTGAAGCGGGAGCCGAAAGCGATGGACTGGCTGAAAAGCGGCGGCGCGGCGGCGTGGGTTAAAG
>JBASFN010000126.1:0-11713 GCA_049653045.1 Alphaproteobacteria bacterium | reverse complement strand
GCGGCCACTTGCGACCAGCCGCCCGGCGCAGCGCCGAGATCGACTATTTTCATGCCCTTTTTCAGCAAGTGAACCTTCTCATCAATTTCGATGATCTTGAAGGCGGCGCGGCTACGATAGCCTTGCGCCTTTGCCTTATCGACATAGGGATCGTTGAGTTGCCGCTCCAGCCAACGCGTCGAGGATGTCTTGCGTTTTTTTGCGGTTTTGACCCGCGTTTTCTTTTTATCCCGCATGTGTATTCACTTTCATTAAAGAATCATCACAATCGCCGTCGTAAAAAACGCGGTGAAGAAAAAACCGATCGACGCGGCCATCAAGAGCATTCCCCTCGCGCCGGGCGAATAATAAAGAAAACCCATGTAAATGATATAGGTCAGGCTGTAGACCACCAAAGCCCGCGTATGAACCGGGAAAGTCTTTATCAGCCCCAGCAGGCCGTCCGGATAGCCGATCCAGCCCATCAGTTCCGACAGCAGGCGCATCATCACCATACTGGCGATGAAAAAAGCCGCCACCCACGGCCTTTGATCGCGTCGGGCGATCATCATCGCCATCCCCAGCCAGAGCACATCAATCCATTGAAGAACGAAATCCATGGTCTATTTCTATTTTTGGGGTATCTTGTTGTCCCCATTACTAACAAAGGCTCCGGGAAATATGACATACAAAAGACACCGCCCGATACTGTTTTTATTCAGCTTTTTGCTGTTTTTCATGTTTATTGCTGCGCCTGTCAGCCTTTCCCGAGCCGAAGACGCCCCGATTATCATCCGTGACACGGAAATCGAGACTATCCTCAAAGGGTGGCTTTCCCCGCTTTTGAAGGCCGCCGACATCGATAAAAACGGGGTGCGGATCATTATCGTACAAAGCCCCCAGATCAACGCCTTTGTCGCCGGGGGAGCCAATATTTTTATCTATACCGGCCTGATTGAAAAAACCGATAATCCCGGCGAGTTGCTGGGTGTGATGTCCCACGAATTGGGGCATATCGCGGGTGGCCACCTGATTGCAAGCCGCGCCGCGATGGAAAAAGCATCCTATGAAAGCATTCTTGGCATGGTCTTGGGCGTGGGCGCGGCGATTGTCACGGGGCAAGGCGGCGCGGCGACCACCATTTCCGCCGGAGCCAACAGCATGGCCATGAGCGGGTTTCTTGCCCATAGCCGCGTTCAGGAATCGAGTGCCGATCAAGCGGCGTTACGTTTTTTTGAGACGGCGGGCATGAACCCGACCGGGCTGGAGACATTTTTTGAGAAGCTGGAATCGGAGGAGTTACTTCCCGCCGACCAGCAGAGTGCCTATATGCGTACCCACCCCTTGACCCGCGACCGAATTGACGCCGTGCGCGACCGCGCCCGTCAATCCCCCCATTTCAACAGCCAATTTCCGGCAGAGTGGATGGAGCAGCATAAACGCATGAAGGCGAAGCTGGCCGGATTTATCAATCCCAATCAAATCCCATGGGTTTATGATGACCGCGACCAATCCATCCCGGCGCGGTATGCGCGGTCTATCGCCGCCTACCGCAATCATAATGTCGAGCCTGCGCTTAAGGAAATTGGCGGATTGATCGCCGCAGAACCCGGCAACCCCTATTTTCAAGAACTCAAAGGCCAGATGCTTGTGGATTTTGGCCGCGTGGCGGAGGCTCTGCCCCATTATAAAAAATCGGTGGATGGGCTGCCGGATGCCGGATTGATCCGGCTTGCCTATGGTCATGCGCTTTTGGAGACGGGACGGGAGAAGGAGGCTATCGAAAATCTTGAGCGGGCACAGCAGGATGAGCCAAGGTCGGCTCGTATATTCAGGTTGTTGGCGACAGCTTACGGGAAACTCGGGCAGGAAAACATGGCGCGGCTTAATCTTTCGGAAGAAGCCGTCCTCCAACGCCAGATCCCCTATGCCAAAAGTCAGGCGGAATCCGTTCTCAAGAACGCGCCGCAGGGCAGCCGCGAACAGGTCAGAGCCAGGGATATTCTGGCTCAGATCGAAACCATTGATGATGAAGATTAAAATACCCGCGACGGCATAACCGCCCTAGCCCAGTTTGACGAACGTTGCTATAATGGAATAGTTGTATTCAAAAAGGAGAATCCCGTGCGTTTTATGACCCAAAAATCCCTGTTTGCCGTTTCCGCCCTTGCCCTTATCGCTGCGGGTTCCCTGTTCGATTTCAAGGCACAGGCGCAAGGTAATGGCGGCTTGAGCGATGTGCAAAAGTCCGAAGTCCGGCAGGTTATCAAGGATTATTTGCGTGAAAACCCGGATATGATTGTCGAGTCCTTACGCGCCGCGCAAGAAAAACAGCAGAGAGATTCCCTTGCCGCCGCCCAGAAGAAAATCGGCGAGTACAAAGATGCGATGACGGCTCCGGGGCTTCCCGGTGCAGGCAATCCGAACGGCGATGTCACGGTTGTCGAGTTCTTTGATTATAACTGCGGCTATTGCAAAAAAGCCGTAGAGGACATCAAAGAGATTCTTAATACCGACAAGAATGTCCGCTTTGTGTTTTTTGAAATGCCGATCCTCAGCCCGACATCGACTCTGGCCGCGCAATGGGCACTGGCCGCGCACATGCAGGGAAAATATTTTGAATTCCATACGGCGTTGATGGAGCATCGCGGCGGCATAGACGAGGCGACGCTTGAAGACTTCGCCAAAAAAATCGGGCTTGATGTCGTAAGAATGAAACAAGATGCCGCCAGCCAGAAGATCGCAAGCGAGATCGAGAACGGTAAAAAAATGGGTATGGGCATGGGCATCAGCGGGACGCCGGGTTTCATCATCAACGGCCAGCCCTTCCCCGGTTATCTCGGCCCCGAGGGCATGAAAAGTGCCATCAGGGAAACGCGTGAAGGTTCAAAGTCAGAATAAATATTTATCCCGGAGGAAGGTTGGCTGATATGGTGCGGCGGATTTCTTATTTATTTTTTGCCGTTGTCATTGCCTATATATCCTATGGCATTTACAGCTTTGCCTCGCTCCGGGCGTCCCTTAGCAACCTGCCAAAGGAATATGTACTCGGATCCCTCGACGGCGATTTGACCGTGGTGGAATTTTTCGATTATGGATGCGATCATTGCCGCTCTATCCACCCGATCATTACCGAAGCCGTGCGGCGTGACGGCAAAATCCGGTATGTGCCCCTTCCCCTTATGACCCGCAGCGGTGGGCCATCGACCGAGGCCACCCGCCTGACTTACGCCGCCGCGCAGCAAGGAAAATATGGAGCGGTGTTCGAGGAGCTTATTACCAACTTCAGGAGCCTTGACGATGCGGGTGTAACAGACCTCGCCCTCAAGCTTGGCCTTGATGCGGAAAAACTCAAGACAGACGCAAAATCCCCCGCCGGAGTTAAAGCAATGGACAAAAGCGGGATAATGTTCAGAAGGGCAGGCGGGGAATTTACACCCACCTTTATGATCGGCTCCGGCATCAAATATGTCCCCGACACCAAGCCCAGCGTTGAAGATTTCTTGCGGATGTTCCGCGAAGCGCGGCGAAACCAATGAAAAGAATCCTGATCCTCAACGGCCCTAACCTTAATATGCTCGGCTCGCGGGAGCCGGAGATTTACGGACACGCGACGCTCGCCGATATTGAAACCTTGTGCGAAAAAAAAGCCGAATCCCTGTCGATGCGGATTGATTTCCGTCAGTCCAACCACGAGGGCGAGTTGGTTGGATGGATTCAAGAGGCCGCAGGCAAGAAAATTTTCGACGGGCTGATTATCAATGCCGCCGCTTATACGCACACATCCATTGCCATTCACGATGCGCTGCGCCTGCTAAATATCCCGGTGATCGAGGTTCATTTATCCAATCCGAAAAAGCGCGAGAAGTTCCGGCATATTTCTTATGTCGAGGACATCGCCGCCGCCGTTTTCGCCGGTCATGGCGCGCTTGGGTACGAAATGGCGCTTGAGAAATTATACTCCATTCTAACCTCTTGATTTTATTAGTCCTTTGACTTTTTCTACTAACTCCTGTAATCAGGTGGCTTGTTTTCGGGGACGACTCCTTCGCAAAACAAGAATGAAAAACAATTCGGACAGAAAAAAATTCATGAAAATTGATCCCAAGGCAATTAAAGAACTGGCCAAGCTGCTGGAGCAGACGGGCTTAACCGAAATCGAAGTGGCGGAAGGCGACAAGGTTATCCGCGTGTCCAAGGGCAGCACGACTGTCGTTGCTGGTGCGCCCTCTATGGCCGCCCTGCCCGCCATGCCATCCGATCCGACATTGCCCCAAACAGCAAATCTCAATGCGCCCGATACGATTGCCCATACGCATCCCGGCGCGGTGGCTTCGCCGATGGTGGGCACGGCCTATTTAAAACCCGCACCCGATGCCGCACAATTTGTGAAAAAGGGCGACACGGTTTCGGCGGGCGATACGCTTCTCATCATCGAAGCTATGAAAGTGATGAACCCGATCAAGGCGGAAAAAGGTGGCACGGTCACCCACATATTGATCGAAAACGGCAAGCCGGTTGAATTCGGCGAAGTGCTGATGGTCATTGAGTAAATCAATGGGCAGCTTGTCAATTGCACCCCTATCGGAACGGCCGCAATTCGTGGAAGCCTGCGCGGCGTGGGCATACGGAGAGTGGGGATGCCACAAGAAAGACAGCAGCCTTCAGAAATGCATGAATCGATATATTCAGGCCGCCAAGGGGGACAACACCCGTCTGCCGCAAACATGGGCAGGTACAATTGGGGAAAAAATGGCCGGGATGATTAGCCTGACTCCCGAGGATCATCCCGAACGCATAGATTTGACGCCATGGATAGCGTCTTTTTTTATCCATCCGGAATTTAGAGGAAAGGGATTTTCCTATGCGTTCCTCGATGCCGCAGAACGAGGAGGGACGACCATGGGATACAAAACATTGTATCTTTATACGCCGACGGCTCAAGATCTGTATAAAAAAGCGGGCTGGGAAACTTTTGAACAGCGATTTGATCCGACAGGACTGCATCCGCATGTTTACCTAATGAAAAAAACGCCATGATCGCCGTGGTTAAAAACAAAAAAGCGAGTTACAGAAAAAATGTTTAAAAAAGTATTGATTGCGAATAGAGGCGAGATTGCTCTCAGGATTATTAGAGCCTGTAGAGAGATGAACATTCAAAGTGTCGTTGTGCACTCTACCGCCGACGCCAACGCCATGGCTGTGCGCCTTGCCGATGAGACGGTGTGTATCGGGCCGCCTGCGGCGCGGGACAGCTACCTGAATATTCCGGCGATTCTCTCCGCCGCTGCCCTCACGGGCGCGGATGCGATCCATCCCGGCTATGGTTTTCTGTCCGAGAACGCGCAGTTCGCCCGCATGGTCGAGGAACACGGGTTCCACTTCATCGGCCCCGCGCCCGAGCATATCGAGATCATGGGCGACAAGGTGCAGGCAAAAAAAACCGTGCGCGAGCTGGGTCTTCCCGTCGTTCCCGGTTCCGACGGCGATGTAAAAACCGCCGATGAGGGGCTGTCCTTGGCCAAAAAGATGGGGTTTCCCGTTCTTATCAAGGCGGCCTCTGGCGGCGGCGGCAAGGGGATGCAGGTCGTCCACGAGGAAAAAGAATTCAAGGAATGCTTCCAGCGCGCCAAAGCAGAAGCCAAGGCCAATTTCGGCGACGACACGGTTTACATCGAAAAATATCTGACAAATCCGCGCCACATTGAAATACAGGTTTTCGGCGACACACACGGCAATGCCATTCATTTGGGTGAGCGTGACTGCTCTATCCAACGCCGCCACCAAAAACTGGTTGAGGAAGGCCCCTCGCCGGTTTTGACCGACGAACAACGCGATAAAATCGGGACACTGGCCGCCGACACGATCCGTAAACTTGGTTATCGCGGCGCGGGGACGATCGAGTTCCTGTTTGAAAACGGCGAATTTTATTTCATGGAAATGAACACGCGGATTCAGGTCGAGCATCCGGTCACGGAAATGATTACCGGGATTGATCTGATTGCCGAGCAAATCCGGGTTGCGGCGGGCGAGCCGCTTAGCATTTTAGGGCCTATCCGTTTCCGGGGGCACGCCATTGAAATCCGCATCAATGCCGAAGACCCTGATACCTTCGCGCCCTCGCCCGGAAAAATCACGCAGTTCCATGCGGCGGGTGGCCTTGGCGTGCGCTTCGATTCCGCGATGTATTCCGGCTATACGATCCCGCCACATTATGATTCCATGATCGGCAAGCTGATCGTTCATGGCCGCGACCGCGAGGAATGTATTCGCCGACTGCGCCGCGCTATCCGCGAAACCGTCGTCGAGGGGATCAAAACCACGCTCCCCTTGCATTACTGGATCACCGAACAACCCGAATTCGTCTCCGGTCAATATACAATTCAATGGCTTGAGAAGCGGCTGGCGGAGAAGAACGGGAAGTAATTTTGCCCCTTTTCTCGATCCGCCGTATAATAGACTCATGCAGCTCGTCCTCACGCCTGAACTGTTGATCGAGGCTTATAAGCAAGGGTTATTCCCGATGGCTTATAATTCGGGCAGCCCTTATATCCACTGGGTCTGCCCGGAAATGCGCGGGCAGCTTTCCATCCCGGATATTCACCTGCCGCGCCGATTGCTTAAAACCATCAGGAAAAATCCATTTGAAATCCGGATTAGCGGTGATTTCGAGGGGGTTATCCGCTTCTGCGCGGAATCGGCGCCAAAGCGTCCGGAAACATGGATAAACAAACCCATTCACACTGTTTTTTGCGAGCTGCACAAACGGGGATACGCCCACAGCGTTGAGTGCTGGAAAGAGGGAAAACTCGTCGGCGGCCTTTATGGGCTTGCCCTTGGCGGGGCGTTTTTCGGCGAGAGCATGTTCAGCCGGGAAACGAATGCCAGCAAAATTGCACTCATTCACCTTGCGGCGCGGTTATGGCGCGGCGGCTTTACGTTGCTGGATACGCAGTTCGTCAATGAACATCTAAAACAATTCGGCATTTATGAGCTGCCCTACAAAGACTATAAGCGGAAACTGGATAAGGCTCTTTCCACTCAAGGCGATTTTCTCTTGAGCGGAATTTCGCAAGGCGACATTCTGAGGGAGTATCTGGATATGCGGAACACCCTCTCCTAACCCTCCTTGTCATGTTGAGCGTAGCGAAACATCCCATGGGATCCTTCGCTTACGCTCAGGATGACAGTGAATCAGTTAATCCCCAAGAGGGCTTAACTCTTCGCCTTGAATTTCCGATTCCGGAGCGGGAGGCGTTTCCTTGTTTTCCGTCGGCGCAGGATCATCCACGGTTTTCACCTCAACCGCCTTCTGTCCCTTGCTGTTCTTACAGTCGAGAACCCACACATCATACACCGGATGATCCATGTGCGAGAGCGCGGGCGAAGACGCAAACATCCAGCCACTGAAAATCCATTGCGCGTCCTCTTTTGGCGGCTCGGCATTCGCCGCTTCGCCGTCCCGTTCTTTTTCCTTCGCCTTCAATTCCCAAATCTGGAGGAACGCGGCGGATTCGGGCTGTTCGACGGGCGCGGCCTTGGAGCAGGCCTGTACCTTAATATAGAGCGATCCGAATTTGACCGTGCTACCGACATTGGCCTCGAAAATCATCGTGCGCGCCGTAATTTTGTCCAGCGATTGCAGCTTAACAACCGGATAGCTTTCCATTTCCCGCGCTTCTGCCCCATAGGGCACGGCGAGACAGAAAAAAAATAAATTCAATAAAGAGAGAAAAAGTTTCATTTGGTTACGGATGCGCGGGTTCCGGCGCGGGCGGGCCAGCTTCGATGCCGGCCTCGGGTTCGGCTGTGACGGGTGCAGTGGCCGCCGCCGATTTTTCTTCGTCCTGCTTGTCCTTGCCGTCTTTCATGCTGAAGATAAACTGGCCGAGGAGCTGTTCCAGATTTTGCGGTGCTTGCGTGTATTCAATATGGCCGCCGGGCGCGATCATGCTTTCATCGGCGCCGGGTTCAAGAGCCATGTAACGCCCGCCCATCAGGCTTTCGCTACTGATGAGCGCCGCCGTATCCGTTGGCAGTTTTATATCGCTGCCAACCGTGACCGTAACGCGGGCGAGGTAGCTATCGGGGACAAGATCAACCGATGTCACAGTGCCAACCTTAACGCCGCTGATAACCACATCATCGCCCATATTCAAACCGCCCGTCGCGGAAAAATCGGCCGTCAGGGTATAACCGTCACCGACGCCGCCAACATTCGCGGTTTTATAACTGAACACAAGGAAAAATCCGGCCACGGCCAGAACAAAAGCCCCCAGAAGTGTCTCAATCGCGCTGCGCTTCATGCTCTATTCCCTATTGATTGAATTTTATTCCGGCGGACGCCAGGCTTCGTAATCGCCCGTTGCCTTGTCCCGTTGACCACCCGCAAGGATATGGCCGGGGGGGCGGTATGCGGCGGTCGTGCCTGTCATATTCGGTTTGTGCGGTTTTTGCCATTCGCGGCGGAATCCTGACTCATTGGCGGGGATGGTGTTGGTCTGGTGGTGCATCCAGCCATGCCATTCGGGTGGAATATTCGTTGCCTCCGGAATGCCCTTATACATGACCCAGCGCCGCTCACGTTTTGTGCCGGGGCGCGGTTTTCCCCTGTAATAGCTATTCCCTGACATATCCTCACCGACCTTTTCGCCGCGTGCGATCATCCCAAAAAACGTCATATAAGTCGGGGATAAAACCCCCAGCATTTTCAACAGTCCCATGGCGCGCATTATGGCAGAAGGATCAGGGCTTTACAAAGGGGTTTTGTGACATTTTAATGGCCGGGAAAAGGAGAGTCTCATGGATATTCGTCAAAAACTTAAAGAACTGGGCTATGACCTGCCGAAGGTTGCGCCGCCAGCCGCCAATTATGTGCCTTACATCATCGCCGATGATGATTTCCTGTTTATTTCCGGGCAGATCCCGTTCCTGAACGGCGAGAAAATGCATATAGGCCGCGTCGGGGACACATTTTCCCTTGAGCAAGCGGTTGAGGCCGCCAAGGCCTGCGCCCTCAATATTTTAGCGCAAGCCGATGCCGCCGTCGGGGGTGACTGGTCTAGAATCAAACGCTGTATCAAGCTTGGTGGTTTCGTAAATTGTACGCCGGATTTCACCGATCACCCGGCGGTTATCAACGGCGCGTCGAACCTCGTTGCCGGGGTCATGGGCGAGTCCGGAAAGCATACACGCTTTGCCGTGGGTGCGCCGTCCCTGCCCTTTGGCGTGGCGGTGGAGATCGAGGCGTTGTTTGAGCTGAAATAGACCCTTCTTGTCATGTTGAGCGATAGCGAAACATCCCGATGGGATTCTTCCCCCGGCCTTCGCCGGGGTCAGAATGACAGCCGCTCTAGCGCGGAATCAGTACCTCAAAAAAATGATAGGAACCGGGGAGCGGTGTGCTGGCGGCTGCACCTTCAAAGCATCCGGCCATGCGTCCGCTTTGATCAAGACTTTCACCGTCAGCTTGCGCGGCTATGTATTTGGTTGCGGCGGCGGGCCAAGCGTTCAGCGTTTCCGGCGGCGGATTGCCGCCCGGATTGGTGATGCCCAGTTTTTGATTGATCTGAAGGCAT
Source organism: Alphaproteobacteria bacterium (assembly GCA_049653045.1). GTDB lineage: Bacteria > Pseudomonadota > Alphaproteobacteria > Micavibrionales > Micavibrionaceae > UBA7657. Next base: position 2,156 of record JBASFN010000126.1, on the reverse strand, counting down.
ACTTGTTTCTTGATATAGGGCAGCACCGCGATGATGGCTTCATTATCTACCGTATCGGTATGACAACCCGCCGCCGCCGTTCCCGTGCCGGGGGCGCAAGTATTGGCCGGGAAATACCACTGGCCACGCAATGCCGGGGCGGGAGAAATCGTGACATCGAGCCATTCCGCCACCGGGACTTGATACACAATGCCGCCGCCAGTGCTGTGAAATAATTTGCATGGATCGGTGGCGACGGGCGCGTGCGTGTACCCGGCAATCGTGGTGTTTTCGACACTCAGATCGAGATCAGCGCAACCGTTCGAGATTTTCATGTTCTGCATGGCTTGCCGCATCGAGCGGCCATAGGAGAGTATCTCATCGGCAGCAAGGCGTGATTTTTCTATGCCAATTGTATTGGGATCGCCGCTTCGCAACATCTGGTTGACGGCAAAGGCCAATGCCGCGAACAGGACGACGGCAATTAAAATAATAAACAGGACGCTGCCTTTTTCTTTCATATCTTAAGGTTAGCAGATTTTACCTTTCGCGGAAATGGTGTCTGTGCTGTACTATGCCTTATGAGCGATAATTCATTTATCAATGTCCTGATTGCCGAAGACAACGATGTCAGCCGCGAATTGATGGCGGGGATTCTCCGTACGCAGGGCTATAACATCTTCGGCGCGATAGATGGCGAGTCGGCGATCAAGGTGGTAGAGGATCGCCCCATCGACCTTGCGCTGGTGGATATTAACATGGCGCCCAAGGGTGGGTTCGAATTCGTCAAATATCTTGTCGTCAAATCTATCAAAATTCCCGTCATTATCGTCTCTGCCAGCGATTCCAGCGATATTCTGACTCAGGCTTCTGCGCTGGGTGTTCAGCGCGTTATTCAAAAACCGATTGATCCGGAAAAATTGATTCAATCCGTGCAGCGATTGTTGCGCCAGAAGGGCGTCAACCCCAAGCCGCTTGCGGTGACCGCAACCGATACACATCTTTCGCCCGAGGCTCTGATGAATAGAGCCGTTGAGTTGGCCGATAGAAACGCCAAGTCAAAACGCGGTGGGCCTTTTGGCGCGGTTGTTGCCGACGCGAAGGGGAAAATTTTAGGCGAAGGCGTGAACGGCATCACCAGCCGCGCCGACCCGACCGCGCACGCGGAAGTGATGGCCATTCGGCAGGCGGCTGAAAAACTGGGGCGCACCGATCTTTCTGACTGCGTCCTTTATTGCTCCAGCCAACCGACAGCCATTGGCGAGGCCTTAATCGCCAGCGTCGGGATCGGCACGGTTTATTACGGCCTCAGCCATTCTGAAATTTCCTCTGTCCGCGATGCGAAAAAGGGCGGCGGCGCGGTGCGTACCGCCTATGTCCAGCTTGGCCATGATGCGGCCATGGCGATGTTCCAAAGCTGGCAAAGCCAAACCGACAAAGTGGCCGATTAACCGAAATTCTATAAAGAAATCCGGCGGACTTGATGTTGGTCAAGGTCACGGGGCTTGTTTGTGTTCACCATGGATCTACGACAACGCATAACAAGCAGAGGTTTATAATGATTACCAAAGTTCGCGGCGATATTCTTTTGAGCGAGGCACAAGCGATTGCCCACGGCGTTGCACCTCACGATCATTTCAATCAAGGGCTGGCGCTTGCGCTGCGCGAGCGGTATCCGGCTATGGCGAAAGATTTTCGTCATTACTGCCATCAGGATAATCCAAAATCCGGCGGGGCGTGGCTGTGGGCCGGAGCCGGGAAAGTCATCATCAACCTGATGACGCAAGAGCCTGCGCCCGATCAAAAGGCGCACCCCGGCAAGGCGACCGCCAAGGCTATCGGCCACGCGTTACAAGCCTTGCGGGATGTTATCGAAGAGGAAAAAATCACCTCGGTTGCCCTGCCCCGGTTGGCCACGGGTGTCGGCGGTCTTGAATGGAAGGATGTCGAGCCGTTGATTGAAAAATATCTGGGCGCGCTCAAAATCCCGGTTATCGTCTATGAAACCTATGAAAAAGACAAAAAAGCATCTGAAAAACTTTCTAAAGCCGCTTGATTTATGAAAATTACTTGCGCAAGCGGGGGTTTCTCTGTATAAAGGCCTCCTGCACTCTCAGGAGGTTTTTTATGCGCGCAATGATTTTTCTGGCTTTACTGGCTGTTCCGGTTTTTTTGGC
>JBASFN010000125.1:0-3458 GCA_049653045.1 Alphaproteobacteria bacterium | reverse complement strand
AATTATGTTGCTTCTGTCTTTCTTCTTGATTGTATCTTGATAGCGGAACGAAAATGTATTACTATCAGCAATAGTTTTTCAACACCTGTTCTATATAAACGCTACTCGCAGTCCAGAGGAAAAAATGTCAGCAAAAGCACCAGTGATAGCCTTTGTTTCGCCGAAAGGCGGGGCAGGCAAGACTACAGCAACTCTTACGCTTGCCAGCGAGCTTGTTTACCAAACGGACAGTAAAGTCACCATCATCGACGCAGACCCTAATTATCCCTTTAAAAGATGGGTTCAGTTGGGACGCAAACCCGATCTTCTGGAGGTTATTTTTGATGAATCCGAGGAAACAATTCTGGATAATATTGAAAAAGCAAAACGCAATTCCTCGGCTGTTTTGGTGGATCTGGAGGGCACCAAGAACATGCGTGTGACATACGCGGTCAGCCAGGCCGATCTTGTGATTATTCCGGTTCAAGGCTCCATGCTGGACGCAAATGAGGCGGCAGAAGCCATTAAGCTGATAAAGCGCACGGAGAAGGGGTTTAACAAGCAGATTGAATATGCTCTGTTATTTACCAGAATGCCAGCAGCCATTATTTCACGCAATTTTTCGGATATTGCCCGCCAGCTTACAAGCAATAAAATTCCGGTCTTTGGAAGCCAGCTTACGGAGCGCGAAGCCTTTAAAACCATGTTTTCAACGGGTCTTGTACTCCATGAATTAACGGCCAGCCAAGTAGGGGGGTTAGAAAAAGCGTTGGAAGATTCATATAATTTGGCTCTCGGTGTGACCGCCAGAGTCAATGCCAACCGTAAAAAAATCCAGCAAGCCGCATAAGGGGAAATGATCATGCAAAATATACAGCAGGAAAGAGCCAAGCTCAATTTTGATCTAGGGGATGATGAGGACGCAAAGCTTTCACAGAAAGAAATCATCACCAAAAAAGTTCATGAAATCAGCGAAAAATCGGGTTTCAAGGCTATGTCCGCTCCCTTGGTGCCGCTTGAAAAATCACCGCCCTTGGCGCGGAAAAGCAGCCAATCGACTGTGCGCGGTGATCGTCGCCGGCGCGCTAAATCCGGGCGTACTTATCCGTTCAATACCAAAATCAAGGTGGAAACCTATGATGATATTTGCAGCTTGGCCGATGCCGCGACCGTGCAGGAAAATCGCCCGGTCAGCCTTGCGGAAATCATCGAGCGCAGCGTGGACGCGCTGAAAAAGCAGGGTGGTTGATTTTTCAAAGGAGTAGGGGGGCGTGCCGGGCCATGCGGCCCGGTCAGGCTCTACTCGCTACGGGCCGCAAACGGGCCCTGCACTCACCAAACCCCGCAAGCGGGTTTTGGCCCATCCGGGTAACGATCCTTCACGCGAAGTGGGCGATTTGCAAAAACCAAAATATATTTTGGAAAAATGTCAATTCTGTAAGTATCTGTATACACAAGGAAAAATGTTCCACGTGGAACATCGAAGCCTGATTCTATTGAACTGTCCAGCCCAAACCGGGCAAGCCCTGGGGGTAAGTATTCATAGTGCCCTGTCTTTGACAGGGCATTTTTTGTTTTAAGGGCTAAGGGCCGTCGGCCCTCGCGCGCGCAAGGGTAAAGGCGCTTTGCTTCCGATTTTTTGACAATTTTCCCCTTGCCCGCTTTGCGGGCAATTCCTCGCGGACGGCTTCGCCTTCAAAATTCTCAAAAAATCGCCCTTGCACTTGCTACCCCCACCCTCGGCGGGAGCCAAGGGTGCATGACGCACCCCTTTTCAAACTTTAAGGAGGAAACAATGAGCCTAACACCTACACCGCAGTTAATCTTAAACCCTGCAATTCCGGTTATTCCGCCAGCCAAAAGCCTTTTTGCCATCCGGTTTCAAAGGATCGAGCAATTCCGCATTGAGATTTTAGCCCGTAATGCCAATGAAGCCTTTGCAGAGGCCGTCAATAAATTCCAGACGGACGAGGGCAGGGCGCAGCGTTTAATCTCGATGCTGGATTATTTCACCGCCGAAAACCTGACCAAAGCGCGGGGGGAATAATCATGGAAACAATGAACGCCACCCAAAAAGCTATGTATCTCCAAAGTGAATTACGGAATTTCTGTGGAACTGAAACATGGTTCCGGCATTCGCTTTTCCGCAAATTCCTTTACACAGAAGGCGTGCAATTTCTGGCGGAGGAAGCGGGCGCATACTGGCTTGTGGATATGATTTTCGGTTTTCAGGAGAAACTTGCAATCAGACAGGCCGGATATTTTCAGGCTTGGGAATTGACCGTCAATGAAGGCCAGACCGCCACCCTAACCTGCGAAAACGGCGATTGTAAGGTTGTCTTTACCCATCATCTGACCTTCTCGGATTTTCCGTTGCCAAAAATCAGGATGTTTTTCATCCACGATACCCTGCTTTTGACGACAGAATATTAAGGGGGCGGTTATGCAAAAATATGATTTCACACTCTTTAAGCAATCCGTCAATTTGAGCCAGTACGCCGCAGGGCGGGGGTACGAACTGGACAGGAAAAAAAGCACCAGATCATCCCTTGTCATGCGCCATGCCGCAAGCGGGGATAAAATCATCGTTTCCAAGAAGGGGGTGAACTGGGTTTATTTTTCCGTGTTCAATGACACAGACAACGGAACGATTGTAGATTTTATCGCAAACCGCACCACCAAGACCTTGCCGGAAATAGGCAAGGAACTTGCGGCATGGTCAGGCGGGGCAGGGGTTTTGCCTGTTTACAGCCTGCCGGACGTTCAGGAGCAGGTTTACGACCGTGCGCGCATCACAAAAGCGTTCAAATGGATGAAGCCCACTACGGCGCACCCTTACCTGATAAACGAGCGCAAAATTCCCGCCGATGTTCTGAATCATCCCCGTTTTGTTGGACGGGTTTTTCAAGACCGCTACGGAAACGCAGTCTTTCCGCATGAGGACGGGCAGGGGGTTTGCGGGTTAGAACTGAAAAACGCCGATAAAGGGGTTTTCATGCGCGGGAGCGAGAAAGCCCTATGGCTTGGCAATATCGACCCCGCCGACACGGTTTTAACGCTCGGTGAGGCGGCTATCGACGCTTTAAGCCACTTCGCCCTGTTCAGGCCGCAGGGCGCATCCTATGGGGCTGTATCGGGCGGGATGAAGGACAAACAATTCTCGTTTCTTATGGTAATCATAGAAAAGATGCCCAAGCTGGAGAAAATCATCCTTGCCGTGGACAATGACGAGGGCGGGGAGAAAATCGCCAGCCGGATTGAAACCTACCTTGCGGGGAAATTCACAGGGGAGATTGTCCGGCACGTTCCCGAATGGGAGGGCATGGACTGGAACGAGGTTCTCAAAATGATGCCCCACTGACCACGGCATTGACGCGGCGCGAGGCCAGCGCAAATAATCAGACATAGCGAATACTCCCAAGATTAAGGCCCTGTCATAAACTCGGCAATATGTACATTAGAAGTCCGGCAATATGAGC
>JBASFN010000124.1:0-8214 GCA_049653045.1 Alphaproteobacteria bacterium | reverse complement strand
CCATGTCTGGGGATGGATAAAAACTTTGTAGCCTTTTTTCTCCAGAAGTAATTTTGATTTTTCAATATCGTCCCGTTCGACATAGCTGGAGGGAGCCATGACGCCGATTGTATCGCCTTTTTTCAGGGGCAAGGGTTTCATGGGTTTAGGTTATTTGATTTGGGCGAAAGCTTCCAGTGCTCTTTCGCGGCTGGAGGCTATATCGATAATTGGGGATGGATAATTGGTTGGCGGGTTTGGGGAATCCCATGGTCTGTGGATGTGCCGATTGGGGATGTTTTTGAGTTCTGGAACGTGGGTGCGGACATAGGTTCCGTTGGGGTCAAATTTTTCCCCTTGTGTGACAGGGTTAAAGATACGGAAGTAAGGGGCGGCGTCTGTGCCGCATCCGGCCACCCATTGCCAACTGGCCGAGTTGTTTGCGAGATCGGCATCCAGCAAGCAATCCCAAAACCATTTTTCTCCTTCATGCCAATGAATCAGCAGGTTTTTGACCAGAAATGAGGCGGCGATCATGCGTACACGGTTGTGCATATAGCCTGTTTTCCAGAGTTCGCGCATTCCTGCATCAATGATGGGGATTCCTGTTTCCCCTTTTTGCCATGCCTTAAGTGCTGTGGGGTTTTTGTCCCACGGAAAGGCTGTGAATTTTTTTTGTAAGGGGTTTTTAGGGATGTCGGGGAAATGATAGAGCAGGGATGTGGAAAATTCCCGCCAGCCGATTTCACGGCAGAAATGCTCCATGTTGTGTTCTTGTCTTTCCTCTATGCCTGTTTTGCGGGCTTCGTGCCATACGCTGCGGATTGATATTTCTCCGAAGTGCAGGTGTGGAGAGAGGCGAGAGGTTGATCTGTTTGACGGGATGTCGCGGCCTTCTTTGTAGTGGGGCAGATTTTTTTTAAGGAAAGTGCTTAGTGCCTTTTTTGCGCCGGATTCGCCCGGTGTCCATTCTGATTCAAAATCCTTATACCATTTGATTTTAGGCACAAGGTTGAGGGAGGATATATCGTTTCCGAGGGTTGATTTGTCGTCAAATAATGAATGAGGGACTTTTGTGTTGTCGGGTGTACCCGGTTGTAAGGGCGATTTCAGGCAGCCGTTATTATAATAAGGTGTGAATATTTTGTAAGGCGTATTGTCGCTTTTAAGAACTTCCCAGGGTTCCCAGAGAACGGAATCCTTAAATGTTTTTACTGTTATCCCGGCGTTGCTTAGTAGGAGTTTTATTTTTTTGTCGCGGGAGATGCGCCAGGGTTCGTAACATCTGTTCCATAGGGCGGTAGTTGCGCCGGTTTTTTTTATAAGATCGGGGAGAATGTCTTCGGCGGAGCCATTCAGGATTACAAGTTTTTCATTTAGGGATTTGTTGAGTTCCGTAAGGCTTTTGTGGAGCCACCATTTTGAGGCAGCGCCTCTTGGCCATTCGTCTGCATCTGCGCAGTCCATAATATAAACAGGAATTACGGTGAGGTTATTTTTTAATGCATGTAGAAGGGCAGTGTTGTCCTGAAGCCTTAAGTCCTGTCGGAACCAGTGAATTGCAAGGCGTGGTTCGGTCACGCGGAGGTTATTTTATTCGTCAGGTCGATCAAAACTTCTTCGGCTCGGAGATTCTCAACCTGACATGTGCCAGCGGCTTCGTGCCCGCCGCCGCCATGAGCGAGTGCGAGTTTTCCAACGTGGGTTTTGCTGGTGCGGTTCAAAATCGATTTTCCGATGGCAAAAACGGTGTTCTGTTTGTTTTTCCCCCAAAGTACGTGGATGGAGATATTGCAATGGGGAAACAGTGCGTAAATGACGAAGCGGTTGCCAGCCCAGATTGTTTCTTCCTGCCGCAGGTCGAGAACGACGAGGTTCTTGTTGACTTGTGCGCAGCGTTCGATTTGTTGGCGGAATTTCATCTGGTGTTCAAAGTAAAGATCAACGCGTTCCTTTACGTCGGGGAGTTTCAGGATTTCCTCGATGGAGTTGTGCTTGCGGCAATGGTCGATGAGTTTCATCATCAACTGGTAGTTCGATATGTTGAAATCGCGGAAGCGGCCAAGGCCGGTGCGGGCGTCCATGATGAAGCTGAGGAGAACCCAGCCTTCGGGATTTAAAATTTCGTCGCGGGTGAAATTGGCTGTGTCGGCTTTGTCGACGGCATCCATCATGTCGGGTGGGATGTTTGGGAAACGCTCGGCGCCGCCGAAGTAATCGTAAACGACACGCGCCGCAGAGGGGGCTTTGGGATCGATGATGTGGTTTTTTGGAGATCCTTTGACTCGTTCGGATTCGCTGGCGTGGTGATCGAAGGCCAAATAAACGCCTTCGACATAAGGTAGGTTGGTCGTGATGTCATCAAGCCCGACTTCAATAAGGCCGTCCTGCATGTCCTTAGGGTGCGCAAACGTAACGTCCTCGATCAAATCCAGTTCCTTGAACAGGACACCGCAGACAAGGCCGTCCATATCACTGCGCGTGATGAGGCGGTATTTCTTGTCTTTCTGAGGCATTATTTTTGCTTGCGTAGACATTCCGTGCTCTCCTAGCTCGTTGCCGCTTCAGGATCTTTTTTCTCTTTTCCTGCCTTCTTTTTCTTGTCGGCGATCACATAAACAGGCGGTTTGCTGTCTGTGACGGTATCTTCGTTGACTATAACCTCTTGTATGTCTTCCTTATCCGGTAGGTCGTACATTGTATCCAGAAGGAGATTTTCAAGAATGGAACGCAATCCGCGTGCTCCGGTTTTTCTCTCAATCGCTTTTTTAGCAATCGCCTTGAGCGCGCCTTCCGAGAATTTCAGTTCCGTATTCTCAAGATCAAAAAGCTTTTGGTACTGTTTAACCAGAGCGTTTTTGGGTTGAGTCAGGATATTGATAAGAGCCGCTTCATCAAGGTCTTCAAGCGTTGCGATGACCGGGAGGCGTCCCACGAATTCAGGGATCAGCCCGTATTTGAGCAGGTCTTCCGGCTCGAGGCTTTGGAAAGCTTCGCCTGGTTTTTTGTCATCGGTGTTCTTGATGTCCGCGCCAAAGCCGATATTTGTGCCCTTGCCGCGGGTGTTGATGATTTTCTCAAGACCCGAGAACGCGCCGCCGCAGATAAAGAGGATGTTGGACGTATCAACCTGCAAGAATTCCTGTTGCGGATGTTTGCGTCCGCCTTGTGGGGGGACGGAGGCAACTGTGCCTTCCATCAGTTTCAGCAAGGCTTGCTGAACGCCTTCGCCCGAAACGTCGCGGGTGATGGAGGGGTTGTCGGATTTGCGCGATATTTTGTCGATTTCGTCGATATAGACGATTCCGCGTTGGGCGCGCTCGACATTGTAATCCGAGGCCTGAAGCAATTTCAGAACGATATTTTCAACATCTTCGCCCACGTAACCGGCTTCGGTCAACGTCGTGGCATCGGCCATGGTGAAGGGAACATCAAGGATTCTGGCCAAGGTCTGAGCCAGCAGTGTTTTACCCGATCCGGTGGGGCCGACCAGAAGGATGTTCGACTTTGAAATTTCAATTTCGGCACCCTTGCCGCCATGCTCAAGGCGTTTGTAGTGGTTGTGGACGGCCACGGAGAGAATCCGTTTGGCGCGTTCCTGACCGATTACGTAATCGTCAAGGACGGTTTTAATGTCGCTGGGAGTGGGGACGCCGTCGCCCTGACGGACGAGGTTGGTCTTATCTTCCTCACGGATGATGTCCATGCACAACTCGACGCACTCATTACAGATGAATACGTTGGGGCCAGCGATCAGCTTTCTGACCTCGTGCTGGCTCTTGCCGCAGAAGGAGCAATAAAGGGTATTCTTGGTTTCACCGGAGGCTGCTTTACTCATGTATCTCTATCCCGTTTCGACTTTCTTGTTGCTCAATCTGCCAAGTGCAGGTGGATGTTGCAAGACTCTATGTACTTAAAATCGGCTTTTCCCGCGATAAAAACAAGCCCTTGATTTCAAATACTCTGTCTTGCCACACACCCTCATTATAATATAACTAAAGTGAGGGGAATCTTAATTGGTTATAGAAAATTATGACGCAGAGCAAAATCGACGAAGTGATTGAGAATTTCTCCCTGTTTGATGATTGGGAGGATCGGTATCGCTATTTGATTGACCTAGGGCGCAAGCTGCCGCCGATAGATGATTCTTTAAAAACGGATGAAACCCTTGTGCGGGGCTGCACGTCGCGGGTGTGGATGGTGGCGTATGTGAATAACGGCGTATTCCATTTTGAGGCCGATAGTGATGCCCATATCGTGCGCGGGCTGGTGGCGTTGCTGATGGAGATTTATCAGGACAGGCCGATCAGTGAATTTTCCGGGATTGATATAGAAGGCATGTTCAAGGCGATTGGTTTAGACCAAAACCTCTCCCCCAACCGCCGAAACGGTTTTTTTGCGATGGTCGAAAGAATCAAAGCTCTCGCCGATTAGGTTATGTTATTCCAAATATTTTTTACGGTGTCATGTTGAGCCTCCGCTTTCGCGGGGGTAAACTGCGCGAAACATCCCATGGGATCCTTCGCTGACGCTCAGGATGACAGCAGGGGCGTTAAAGCGTGCCGCTGGCCGTTTTCATGTAAAGATTTTTCTCCAGCAGGCGGATTTCAACGCTGAAGGAGCAATTCGAATCTTTTTTGGATTTTGGGAATTTTTCCTGAAGGAAGGCGAGGAGTTTTTCGCTGGTGGCTTTCATAATGTCTTCGTCACGCGGCATGATGGCGAGCTGTAGATGCACGAAGGCCTGATTTTTGTCGCCGTCGGAGGTCAGGTATTGCCCGTGCATGACGATGCGGCTTTTGATGTCCGGCATATTATAGGGGCCGCAGCCGACCAGCGTTTTATGCAACTCGCGCAGGAAGATTTCATGGTTGGGTCTGTCGATGACGTTGTCGGTGTATTCAAGGGTCAAATGCGGCATTTCTATTCCTTTTTCTCTTCTTTTTGTTCTTCGGGCTTTTCTTCTTTTTTATCGGCCTTCGATTCTTTTTCGGGTGGTTGCTTGTCGTTCACGTAGTGGACGCTTTTGATGATGTCGCGGAACAGTTCGTCGGCTTTTTGCTCCGGCTCGCCGATCAGTTCGGCCTCGACAGACAGGGCGGATTTTTTGCCGATCCAGAGCTGGGCGATGTAAAGGGTTGGCAATGTTCCGGTTTTTCCTTCGCCCACCAATCCGGCCTGTTTGTAGCCGTCTTTGGTTCTGAAGGAGGCATCAAATGTTTTTACAACGCTGTGTTTGGTCATGGCCTTGAGTGTGGCCTCCATCACTTGATCGCTGTAATGGTCGTAAACCCCTTCGTCGATTGGGTTGCAGATCACGCGGAAATTAACGGTGGAGGCCATATCGTAAACTTGCGTATAGCTGGTTTGGTCGTAGCATTTCTCGGTTTCGATTTCATCGCAGCGGCGTGTGGTGTAGGGCGCGGAGGGGAATGTTACCGAAAATTCGCAAGGCGGCGGGGAGTAGGTGACAGGGGTTGGGGCGGCGTCTTGGGCATGGGCATAGAAAGAAAATAAAGCAATCGTCATCCCCGCGAAGGCGGGCATCCGGTAAAGGATATTGTAGGCCGCTTTGCGGCATTTATGTGCCGGGTCCCCGTTCACGCTCGCGTTCCGCTCGCTGCCGGGGATGACGGGATTATTTGTTTTGTGCGTGCGCATAATCGTCCAGTTCTTTCAGCCCCGAGGTTTCATCCGTTTGCGTTCGTGTCACCATATTTTTGACTTCCCAAACGCCGGGGGCGCCGTCCTTCGGGATGAGGATAAAGGGTATTCCCTTTTTCTCGGCATATTCAAACTGTTTTTTGATTTTCGCGGGCGCGTGGTACATCTCGGCGTTGTAACCCAGATCGCGCAAGTGTTTCGCCTTGGCGCTGGCGGCGGGGCGGTCTTCCTCGTTCATCAGGATGACAAGCGCCTGCGCCGGGGAAATGCCAAGCTTGGGGAGTTTCCCTTGCTGTCGCAGCCGATCGAACAACCGCGAAAACCCGATGGAAATCCCCACGCCGGGGAGGTTCTTGTTGATGTAATTCCCGGCGAGGTCGTCATACCGCCCACCGGAACAGATGGAGCCGTAACCGGGGTCGTCAAGGAACACGGTTTCGTAGACGGTTCCGGTGTAGTAGTCGAGGCCACGAACGATGGAGAGATCGGCAACGACGGAATTTTCTGGGAGGTGTTTGAGTTGATCCATGACGAATGAAAGTTCTGTAATTCCTTCGTTCAAGGTCTGGATTGCTTCGTCGCTGGCGCTCCTCGCAATGACGTCATTGCGAGCGATGAAATCGCGAAGCAATCCAGAAAAGTCAAGAGGGTTCGCTTTTATTTGCGCCAGTTGAATAAATGTATCGGCAGCTTTTTCCGGCAGATTGTCCAGTTTGAGGTTGAGTTTCAGGTCTATCTCAAGGGCGTCTTTGCCCAGTTTGTCGAATTTATCAATAAGCCGGGTATATTTTTCTGTTTCTTTAATGCCGTACAGGCCAAGAATGCCAAATAAAATCTTCCTGTTACTCACCCTCAACTGTATCTTCTCATTCTCCATCCCCGGCAGGGACGACAAAATTTCCCAAATAATCGCGGGCATTTCGGCGTCGAAGTGGAGAGGGAGGTTATCGACATTGATCACGTCGATGTCGCACTGGTAAAACTCCCGGAATCTCCCGGCCTGCGGCCTCTCCCCGCGCCAGACTTTTTGCATCTGATAGCGTTTGAATGGAAATACCAGATCGTTGAAGTGCTGCGCCACGTAACGCGCCAACGGCACGGTCTGGTCGAAGTGGAGCGCGAGGCGTGCCTCTTTATCGTTTTCATCCTTATGCAGGCGTTCGATGACATAGACCTCTTTGTCCACGTCCGCGCCACCATCGCCGCCCTTGGCCTGTATGACGTTCAGCTCCTCCACGGCGGGGGTTTCAATCGAACAGTAACCGTAGGATTCAAACACCTTGCGGATATGATCCATCCATAGTTGCTCCACCCGCCGTACTTCGGGGAGCCATTCGGGAAAGCCGCTGACGGGCCGGGGTTTATAGACTTTGCGTTCGCTCATGGGTAAAGTATTAGCGTGCTTGTGATCTAATTAAAATAGGAGAATGTAAAAGGGATGATATGAATTTTCCTTGGGGGGGGGCATTAGTCGTAACTGAAGCGAGTGAGTTTGTTATCAGCTATATCTTCCAAGTTTGCAATGCATAATTGAAATTCGGTTGGCTCTAATTCTTTGAGTGCGGCAATTCTATTGTCTAATTTTTTATAAGTTTTCTTGTTAAATATTATATCTTCAATAAATTTCTTTAGTTGTTTATGCATGGTGTTAGGATCGTTAATTAAGGGGATTTTTGTGGGTTCGCTCATTTTTCTGGCCATGTTTACTTGCTGGTTCCAGAGCACTGATTTTGTTGTTGGGCGGTAAGCGGTGCCAAAATCTCCGTTATCAGGGCTGATGACTATAAATGTATTTGTTTTGGTGCTGTAGAATTTTGCCTGAGGTTCGTTGTTGTATTTATAGAATACGCCGTTCGCTAATGCTGTCAGTATGTGATTGTTTATCAGGAGCGCAAGATCGGTTTTTGATTCGATGAACAGGTCAGGCCCAAGTAAAGGTTGGGTTATTCTAAATTGGTTTTGATTGTTAAAGATTGATCTTGGATCATTTCCCAGGACGTGTTTATCATATGCGTGGCCAAGTGCTATTGATGTAAATATTTCATATAATTTTTTATACATTTAGCCCCCTATGTCCGGGGACTGGTCGTAGTCTAGTTGTTCTGTTTGAAACAGAAAAATGATGTTGTTATAGGGGTGAGGTTTTTTATTTGGTTCTGGATTGGCTTTGTTTTCGAATATACCGCCTAATTTTCCAAAGGAAATTTCTTCGTGTCTTGGAAAGATACTTGCCAGATGAAGGTCTTGGGACTTTGTGGCAGTAAATTCATTTATAACGATATTAAAAATTTTATCTGAAATTTCGAAAAGCTTGTAAAAATCTTGTGCGCTTAGGCTTGTGCCTTCGATGTCGTAAATACCGTATGCGGCTAGCTGCATTATCGTTTCATTTAGCGCGAGAAACTCGTTTTCGTCCAGATTGAGCGTTAGTTCTTGGTTATTGCTTGCGGCAGTTATTTTTTTTTGCAGTTTTTTCAGGCAGGGGGATTTGTACCAGCCATCTGTATATGTTTGTTCTTCGATTCCTGTTTCGATTATTTTTGCCAAATCTGTCAATGCTGCTGTATCTGG
>JBASFN010000123.1:0-2666 GCA_049653045.1 Alphaproteobacteria bacterium | reverse complement strand
GTCCAGCGCGGTGTTGACGCCAGCATCGTTATGGTCGATGCCCGCGGCGAAGATGAACTTCTTGTCGCCACACCTGACAATGTGCGCGAACCGGCCAACCGCCGCGTGAACATCTCGTTCCAATAAGAACGGCTTTAAAATTTAAAACGGGGCGGAAGAAATTCCGCTCCGTTTTTTTATGGGCTGAGCTATACGAAGAAATATTTGGTAATTATCCCCTATCTCCAAAATCGTCATTGCTTCGTCGGCGTTGCCTCCTCGCAATGACGATGAATATCTACTTGGGTTGATGGGATATACACCAAATATTTCACCACAGCGTGACCTGTGACACTTCCAACATCGTCATCCCGGCGCAAGCCGGGACTCATTCGACAATTCAAAGACCACAAATCAATACAAATAAAATAAAAAAACTTTGTTTTCCTTTGTGTACTTTGTGTTAAAAGATTTTTTTTCAACACAAAGTAAGACGAAGTTAAACAAAGTTTTTTATGGCCTGTGGCACTTTTAAATTAGTGTTTATTCATGTCCATTCGTGGTTAGTTTTTCTTACTTATGGATCCCGGCTTTCGCCGGGATGACAATGTATTTTTACTGCATTCCCAGATGCATATCCGCAAGGACGATACGGAGGACTTGCTGATCTAGATCGGCAAAAAGTTTTTCAAGACTTTCGATCTGGTGTTGCTCGCGCTCGGCGACGGAGGCATGTTCGGTGATATTCATCGTGCGCTGCGCCTTGATCGTATTACCGTACAAGACCGTCCCACGGTCGCTGACATGCTCCAACCGCAATACGGCCTTCACGTCATAGACATCGTGCCCTGCCACGCCCAGATAACCCGACACATTGCCCTTGGACGGGGAATAGACATGACGGACAGTGATTTCCTCCATATTGGCGCGCAGCAGTCCTTGCGTCCCGGCGGCACGGAAACGGGTTGACAGATACCGTTCGGACGCCGTGGTCGGCGAGATGACAAACCCGTCTACCTCTGTCCCCGGCTCGACATGGGTTTCAACATTCGCCACGCTGATCGGCATCGGCTGGATATGCTGGAACGTGACATCGGGCGGCGGCATCGCCGGGCCTGTGCAAGCGGCCAGAACGGATAAAGCAGCAAAGCAAAACATGTGGTGCGCGGCAAAGCCGCGCTTGTTTCTCCTGGATCCCCGTTCGGCACTCCGCTTCGCGTCGCTGGCCGGGGATGACAGATTCTGGTTTTTGTGTATGAGCATAGTGACCTCGACGGTTGGGGGTTGGGGTTATTTTTTCTTTTTTGGTGGTTTTTTACCGTGACGTCCCTTGATCACCTCGGGATCAAGCTTGAAATCGCGGCTGCAAAATTCACAGTGCATATTGATCGTGCCGTTCTCCATCAGATATTTAATATCCTCCTCCGGCAGCCCCGCAAGAACTTTTTGAACCTTATCAGAGTCGCACCGGCAGCCCTTGCTGATGTCCAAAGGCTTGAAAACGCGCACGCCTTCCTCGTGAAACAGACGCAAAAGCAATTCCCGTGAGTGCAGGCCGGGATCCAGAAATTCACCATCCTTTGCCGTGTCCAGCAGCATCATGGAACGATTCCAGTCGTCACGATCAATCATCTCGGGTTTTTTTTGATCCTCCGGCATGTGCTGGAGCATGATCGCCCCGGCGCGCCATTTCCCATCCTTGAGGCCGACGGACATTTTAATCCCCGTTTTAATCTGTTCGGACTGGTCGAAATAGTGCCGGACGCAATCGACCAGCGATGTTCCCTTTAATTCAACAATTCCCTGATAACGGTCGGTTTTCCCCAGTTGATCGACGGTGAAGGCGATGTAGCCCTTGCCCAGATAAAAGGGCAGCATATCAATGTCGTCACCGTATTTTGCAACCCGCTCCTTATCAAAACTAGCGCAGCCCCGGATTTCACCCTTTGAGGTCATATCAGCCACCACCATGCCCACCGGGCCATCGCCCTTGGTCTGGAGGGTAAAAATCCCCTCGTATTTCAGCATCGACGACAGCAAAGTCGTCAGCGTAATCGTCTCGGCCACCAGATGCGCGACAGGCTCGGGGTAGTCATGCGGCCCCAAAATATCGTCGAGAACCTTGCCCAGCCGGACAGCCCGCCCGCGTAAGCCAGATTGCTCGAGTTGAAACGGCTGGATGATGTCATCATCCGGCGCGCCGAAGCCGTTTGCATTGTCGTTTATTGCCCCGTCCGGGATCCGCCGTGCCATTTGTCCATTATACCTAAAATCTGTTACGCTACCCCATGGATTTTGCACAAAAGAAGACGCCTGAAAAGAAAAAAGCGAAGAAAATCACGGCTGACTACCTGCATAACTCTGGCCTTTATTACCTCCAGCGTTTTGCCGCCAGCCGCGAACAATTCCGCGCCGTCATGCTTCGCAAGATCAAACGATCCTGCCTTCATCACCCGGAACAGGCGTTTGAACCCTGTCAGGAGATGTTGGATACCCTCATAAAAAAATTCATCGATTCAGGACTCCTGAATGATGACCTCTATACGCAAGGAGCCGTTGCTTCCCTGCGGCGACAAGGGAAATCAAAAAAAGCCATTGCCACAAAATTAATAATACGCGGGGTTTCCGGCGATCTTATCTCAAAGAAAATCGGCGAATATGATGCAGAAAAAGGGGGCAACGGCGAT
>JBASFN010000122.1:0-1922 GCA_049653045.1 Alphaproteobacteria bacterium | reverse complement strand
ATTTAAGACAGATAGAATACCTTTTGAATATTTTTCTGCGGCTTCAATCTTTTTATTATTTGGGTCCAAGAGCTTTTCTTTTTTCTTATTCACTTTTGACCAAACAAAGAATCCAGCAGCCAAACTTATAATCATGGCGATAACATTGGGAATAGTGTTAACGCCTCCGTGATGTGAGCATGCTCCTTGTGATCCTATAGACGTTGATCCCCATCCATCCATGCAAGTGGCTGCGGGTAAAACTATGCCAAACAGTATAAGGCAAAAGACGAATGTTGATATTCCGTAGAACAGAGGGCTTCTGAGCATCTGTTTTTAATCCTTCTTGTGAGGATTTTACGATATTTTTGAATTATTTTCCATGGCACAATTTCGAGAAGATCCCTCGGCTTCGCTCGGGATGACGGTGATGTTTAAAACTCAATCTTCCGGCCGTGTTCGTTCACAAATTTCGTGATGTCGGTTTCGGAGAGGGGTTTGCAGAAATAATAGCCTTGCGCCATGTCGCACCCTAAATCGCGCAAGGTGCGGGCTTCCTCAACCGTTTCCACGCCTTCGGCGATGATGTGCATTTTCATGTTTTTGCCGAGCATGATGATGGATTTCACCAACTCCATGCTGCTCTCGTTTTTGTGCATGTCGCGCACGAAGCTCTGATCGATTTTTAGTGTATCGATGGGAAAATAATGGAGGTACGACAGCGAGGAATAACCCGTTCCGAAATCGTCGATGGCGATGCCAAGCCCGGCTTTTCTGCACATGGATAATGTTTCGCGGGCACTGTCGGGCTGCCCCATCAAGACACGCTCGGTGATTTCTAAATGGATAAGGTGAAGCGGGATGTCGCTTTCGCTGACGGTGTTGTAAACGGTTTCGATGAAGTTTTCCGAGGCAAAATCGTTGCTGGAGAAATTGACGCTCATAAAAAGTTCATTTTCAAATCCGGCGCGGCCTTCGATGCGTTTTTGCGCCTTGCAGGCTTCGCGGAGTGCCCATTGGCTGGCCTCGACGATAAGGCCAGTTTTTTCGGCGACCGGGATGAAGATGCCGGGAGAGATAGTACCGCGCTCCGGGTGATTCCAGCGCATGAGTGCCTCAAAGCCCGAGACATATCCTTTTTGCAGGTTGATGATGGGCTGGTAGTGGAGGGCGAGTTGCTTTTTATGGAGGGCTTCCTTGAATTCGTTGGCGATCTTGATGCTCTCCACCGCGTCGGTTTGTCCGGCGTGGTTGAGTTCAACAGTTTCGACGGGCGGCCAGTTTTCGCTTTCGCGGCTGATGTCGGCGCGGGTCAGGGTGTCGCGGTAGCGGGTGAGAATGACCTGTGTCGTCATGCGAAGGATAGGGTCGGCGCTTTGCAGGCGACCAGAAAAATCGTCCTTGGTGATCTCTAATAATACGCAATCCTCGATGGCGTGAACCGTGGCGGTGCGGGCGGCGTTATCGACGAGAGCCATTTCGCCGATCATCGTTCCCGGCCCCCGTGTGCCGACGATTTGAATTTTACCGTTCGGAGCGCGGATGGCGATTTCAACCCGGCCCGATTCGATAATATAGGCGCTGTCGCCGGGATCGCCCTGTCTCAGGATGATTTCACCGGGTTTAAAGGTTTTTTGTGTGCTTGGAGCCATAGGCATTTGAGTCGTCCTGATTTAATCCACTCATAGTATGGCGATGAAAGCTTTAGAAAAAGGTTAATTCAGGCTCGTCATTGCGAGTCGGCTGTCAGGCCGACGAAGCAATCTAGAAAGCCAAAAACTGGATTGCGTCGCCTTTGGCTCGCAATGACGACGTATGGAATATCATATCACATTGTTTTACATGGATATTTTCTTGATTTAGACATAAAAATTTGCAAGGAAGGGGTGTTTTATGATAATGTCACCGGACTTTTACAAAAAACAGGCTTTTTAGAGGGATTG
>JBASFN010000121.1:0-4044 GCA_049653045.1 Alphaproteobacteria bacterium | reverse complement strand
CCATGTGCGTGACGACGGGGGCGCGGTGGTTGGGGATGACGACAATCTGGAGGCCATTTTCCAGCGTGAAGGTTTCCGCATTGAAAATTTTTGTGCGGGCGGGTTGTTCGGCTGTTTGTGGTGCGACCGGGGATTTGGCGAGGGTCGGGGCCGCGACGAGCAGGAGGGCGGTGATCGCAATGGCGGAATTTATGAGGCGTTGCAATTATCGCTCCAACGATGGGGTTTCGCCGTCGGTTACGGGTTTGCCTTTTTCCTTGTTGGTTTTCAGGCGTTCGGCTTCTTGTTTTGCATCGACAACGGAGGCGGGGGCTTGTTCGGGGCTGTTCATGCCGAGGACGCGTTTGATGACGGGGCGTTCTTTTTCGTTGAGGACGGCGGTTTCGGAATCTACCTTGCGGCGGATAGAGGGGTCGGCCTTGGCCGCGCCGGCCTGGGTCAGGAAGGTCGAATCGGAGCCGGAAATATCAACAGTGTTTGATGTGCCGAAGACCGTTTGGCGGGCTTCTTGCTGCGGGCTTTGTTCTTGCGGGCGCGGTGCGCCGGGCGTTGGCGGGCGCAGGGAATAATCGGGCGGCATGGAGAGGGGCGCACGTTTGACGACGGCGAATTCATCCGGGGATTTTTTTGTCAGTCCCATTTTTTCCTTTGTTCCCGAGCAGCCGCCGAGCGTCAAAGCCGCCGTGGCCGTCAATAACAAGAAAAAACCCGATTTATTTGGCATGTGCGTGACCCTTGTATTTTTTGTCAAAAAAGAATGAATGAATTATCAGGACGCCAACGCCGATGACGATGGCACTGTCGGCTATATTAAAGGCTGGCCAGTGATAGTCAAATGCGTGGATGTCAAGAAAATCGAAGACCGCACCATAGCGTAGGCGATCCACCACGTTGCCGAGCGCGCCGCCGATGACGAAGGCTATGCCGGAGGATTGCATTGTGTCGGGTGCTCTGGCCAGCCAGAGGAGGAAGAAGAGCGAAATTGTCAGGGACAGGCCGACGAGAATCATGGGGCCGTAGTCGGAGGTTTGGTTGAACATGCCAAAGCTGACGCCCTTGTTCCAGACGGTGACGAGGTTGAAGTTTTGGGTGACGGCGATTTCAGCCGGTTCGTGGCGGATGGGCGGGTTTTTGTACCAGTCGAGGAATCCGGGTGGGCTGGCCTGTGTTATCTCGGTTCTCTGGGGCGCAAGGATTTGCTCCATCACCAACCATTTGCTGGCTTGATCGGTCAGTATGATGGCGAAAGCCAGCAAGAGGTAAAGGGTTATGCGCATTTTTAATTTCAAGCCTTGTCGTAGCGTTTCATAAGAAGATGGTCGAGGGATAGTTTCCCCGGCCCGCGCACGATAATAGAAGCGGCCAGAAACATCCAGAAAATATGTTCGGTGGCGTGGAGGTAGGTTAATTCTATGACCGCCGCCATGGCCAGCATTCCCAGTGCGCCGAGGCGACCCATTAGGCCGAATGCAACGAGAACGGGCAGGATCAATTCGCCCGCCGTGGTGATATAGGCGGCCGCCGCCGGGGGGAGGATGGGGACGGGGTGTTCCTCGGTGAACAGGAAAATCTGGGTGCTGAAGTTTCCGGTTTGCCAGTCGTGGAAGCGGGTGAGGCCGGAGGAGAAAAATACCTTTGAGATGTAAAGGCGTGTTGCAAGGTCGAAAAGCGGCGCGGCGTATTCGTTCAGCGCGGCAGTGATTTTTTTGACAGGCGCGGCGGCGTGTTGGCAGAAGGCGATCATGGTGGCGGATCTTTCAGAAATATTTTGAGATTCATTAGGTGGCTTAATGTTTTTTGGAAATTGAAGTCCGGGTGGGATTCGATGGTTTTGGCCACTGATTCGCCGAGGGCGGTTGTTTCAAGGGCGTGGAGGAAAAAATAATCGGGTTCGGAGATTGTTGCGATTTCGACATCGAGATGCGGGCGATGGACAAGGAGGCAGACACCGCCGGAGCGGATGTCGAGGCGGTCTTGGCCGTTTTCGCCCCGGCACAGAGCCATGATTTTATCCAAAGGCCATGGGGATTTTATGATGTGTGCGGCTTCGCGGCGTTTTAACGGGAAGTCGGCGATTTTATCCTCGGGGATTTTGGCCATGTCTTGAATGGTTAAGGGGTATTCGTCGCGGGCGTTGTAGGATTGCGCCATCGCGGTTTCAAGGCGCGCCATGTCGGGCAAATAGGGTAAATCTTTTGCCGGGGGGTAGGTGGCGATGAAGGCGTTAAAATCCGCGCCGTACAAGGTGAGGTGGCCGGATTTTGGCGGATGTGCCAGGACGTAGCTCCTTGTCATCGGGTTCAGGAATTCCCCGCCGACGAGTTTTTCGATCATCGGGTAATTGGCGGCGAGCGCACCGGCCACCGTTCCCATGATGTTGTTGCGATAGACCCGGAGACGTTCGGGGACGGGGATGTTGCCGGCGTTCAGTTCGGCGGCGAAAGCGGGATCGGGTGTGTCCAGCGCGGCGGGGACATCCAAAAGAATTTCAACGAAGCGGGACTGGAGTTCATTCAGCCGCATGGATTTTCTCATTGCCGTCATCCCGAGCGGAACGCCGCAGGCGCGCAGTCGAGGGATCTGTGCAGAATGGAGAGGTTAAAGATCCCTCGGCTTCGCGCTTTGCGCTTCGCTCGGGATGACAATGCTTTATCACTGCCCTTGCTTTGTCGGCTTCGGCGACGAGGTTGGCGAGGGTGGGAAAATCCTGGTCCCATTCGATCAATGTCGGGATGACGCCAAAGCGTTTGATCGCGTGTTCGTATAAGTCCCAGACTTCGCGGCGGACGGGGCGGTTGTGGGTGTCGATGAGGATTTTATAGTCGCCCGCGTCCTTTTCCGTGTGGCCGGCGAGGTGCATTTCACCGACGGGGGATTGTTCGATCGCGTCGATATATTCCCATGCGTCGTAGCCGTGATTGTGCGCCTGGACGAAGATGTTGTTGATGTCGAGCAGGATGCCGCAGCCCGTCATTGCGGCGGCGCGGTTCATGAATTCGTATTCCGTCATTTCGTTGTGCGCGAAGGCCACGTAAGAGGACGGGTTTTCGAGAAGGATTTTGCGGCCGAAAAATTTTTGTGTGCGGTCGATGTTGCGGCAGAGGGCGTCGAGGCTTTCCCGCGTGTATGGCAAAGGCATGAGGTCGTTTAAATGCGCGTTGCCGCTTGCGCTCCATGAGGCGTGATCGGAAATGTTAAAGGGGTTGTAGATGTCGATCAGTTCCTTGAAATTTTGCAGGTGGGTTTCGCTGACGGGATTGGTTGAGCCGAGCGAGAGACCGACGGCGTGGAGGCTGATTTGATATTTTTTGCGGGCTTCGGTCAGGAAATGACGGTGGGCGCCGCCGCCAAAATAATTTTCCGGGTGGACTTCGAGCCAGCCGAGCGTGAGATCGGTTTCGAGGACTTCTTTGTAGTAGGGATAGCGGAGGCCTATTCCCACCGGCTCGGATGGTGTTCCTGCCGGTGGGAAATCGGGTTCAGCACGTTCAGAATTTGAAGCGTGCCGAGTCATGGTTAGTGTGCAGCGCCTTCGGCGGGTGCTTCGGCCGCAGGGGCTTCAGCAGCGGGTGCGCCAGCAGGTGTCAGGGAGCCGTTTACGAGTTTCTCGCAAACGCCTTTCGGCAGGGCAACCCATTCATCGGCCGTTGCATCAGCCGCAGCATGGCCAGCGCAGGAGTGCGAACCGCCAGCAGCAGCGCAGTCGTTTTTCCCGGCCTTTACAACGCCGTAGCACTTTTCCTTTTCGGAGTCCTGTGCGAGGGCGGCGGTCGAAGCACCGACAACGCCAACGGCAATCGCGGATACGAGAAGGGTATTCAATGTTTTCTTAGAAATCATGTAGTTCTCTCCTTTTAGAGTCATGTTTAAGGGTTACTGTGGTTCTATACGCAGGAACGGGGCAATCCATGCGAAGATTTTTCGGCATTGAGATTGACGGGGTATGGTGTCACAGCTTAAGTGGGATTTGGAGTCTGAATCGTCTTTTTCACCACAGATGAACACGGATAAACGTAAAATATGAAAATATGCACTGTATTTCAG
>JBASFN010000120.1:0-8167 GCA_049653045.1 Alphaproteobacteria bacterium | reverse complement strand
GGGTGTTTTTGATTACGGGATTGCTGGGCGGGTTTACAACATTTTCTGCGTTTTCGTTGGATACCGCCAATTTGTGGCAAAGCGGCGCGGCGGGGATGGCGATGGTTTATGCGGGATTGTCCGTGGTTTTTTCAATTCTGGCGGTCTTTGCAGGCCTTGGGGTTATAAGGATATTAGCAGTATGAGTAATGTAAGGCATTTGATCGTCGCCAAAGACGATGACGGGCAGCGACTTGATCGGTGGCTCAAGCGGCATGTGCCGGAGCTTCCCTATATTCTCGCGCAGAAATTGATGCGGCAGGGGCAAATTCGCGTGGATAGCAAACGCGCCAAGGCGGAGACGCGCCTTAAGGCCGGGCAGGATATTCGTATTCCGCCGATTGCCACGGTTGATGCGCGCAAGCAGCAGAGGAACGCCATTTCGGACAAAGACAGGGCATTTATCAAGTCGTTGGTGCTTTATGACGATGGGGATGTGCTGGCTTTGAACAAGCCCGCTGATCTCGCCACGCAGGGCGGGACGAAGATGAAGCGGCATATCGATGGTTTGCTGGATGCGCTGAAGAACAAGGAGGGCGTGAAGCCGCGCCTTGTTCACCGGCTTGATAAGGATACGAGCGGGGTTTTGCTCTTGGCGCGGTCGGCGCAAGCGGCGCGTGCCTTGGGCGATATATTCAAAGGGCGTGAAGCCAAGAAAATATACTGGGCGATTGTGACGCCCACTCCGGAGGTGCGGCAGGGTACGATTAAGGCATCGCTTATCAAGGCGGGCGGCCCGCGCAAGGAAAAGGTTATTGTCGATGAAAAAGAGGGCAAGAAGGCCAAGACCGAATATTCCGTGATTGAAGATGTGGGGGCGAGAGCCGCCTTTGTCGCGTTCTGGCCGCGCACGGGGCGGATGCACCAGATCCGCGTTCATGCTGTGACTATGGGTTGTCCGATTGTGGGCGACGGGAAATATGGCGGTTCGGCGGCGAAGGTTGATAGTATGGAGCATGCGAAGCGTATGCATCTTCATGCGCGGCGGATTATCTGTCCGCACCCGACGCGTAAGGGCGTGATTGATATTACCGCGCCATTGCCGCCGGAGTTGGTGACGAGTTGGAAGAATTTCGGGTTTAATCCAAATGATAAAAGCGATCCATTTGAACATCTTGAGGTTTGACGCATGAGCACGAATACTGTTTCCCCAAAGCAGGAGATATGGGGATGGATTTCATTCCTGTTGAAATTGACATTCTGGATTGCCGCTTTTTTTATCGTGATTTTTACGGTCATGGCGAATATGGGCGGGTCGAGCGATACGCTGCGGGAGTCGATTGAAGGATTTATTTCCGAGAGCACAGGGTATCAGGCCAAGGTCGGCAAGCTGAATAATATGTCGTTTTTTCCCGATGTGACATTTGATTTTGCCATGGTCGAGATGTACCGGAAGGAAATTACTACGCCGGTGGTGACCGCCGGAAAGGTGCAGGTGGCTTTTGGGTTCTGGGATGTCATGGCGCGCACCGGGGAGGTGAAGGCGATCAATATCGAGTCCGTTGAGGCGATGCCGGGGGTTTTGCTGAAGGACAGGGTTTCGATCCATCATATTTCAATACTGGATGCGACGGATGGTCCGCGTTTCGAGGCGGTGGGGTCTGTCGGGGCGCATGATTTTGAGATTACCGCCGGGATGAATGTGACGGGATCGGGGCGGCGCAAGGAGTATAGTTTTGGCGAGGAGCGCGCCTTTGACATCAAGATCGAGGATATGCTCCTTCATACCAGTGTTCGCGCCGGGGACAAGGCCGGAATCGTGTTTGATAATTTTTCGCTGGTGGAGCAAGAGAAGAAAATCATGGAGGGGCGGATCGAGATGGTTCGGAAT
This sequence comes from Alphaproteobacteria bacterium, assembly GCA_049653045.1. Lineage (GTDB taxonomy): Bacteria > Pseudomonadota > Alphaproteobacteria > Micavibrionales > Micavibrionaceae > UBA7657. Next base: position 6,297 of record JBASFN010000120.1, on the reverse strand, counting down.
CCGGGGCGGATCGATTTCACCGGAAAAATTACGATGAACGAGCATAAATCGGATGTGTTGCCGAGCCTTGTTTTTAATCTTCCTGATCCGGGGCAGCCGCTTCGTCTTGAGGGCGGGGTTGAGAGCACGGAATTTCATGTCGAGGATTTCGCTGAAGGGGCGGGCTATGCGCGGTTTATGACGATGTTGGAGAGCATGTTTGCCCCGCCGGGAAGCACGATTGATTCAACCTTGACGCTGAAGGCCGGGACGTTGTACCGGGCGGGTGCGTCCACGGGCGCGTATGCGGGCTTGTTGCCGATTAAGGGATGGCGCGTGGATGCTGATGCTCTGGGTCGTTCGTCGCCGTGAAACGCTTTTATAAATTTGTCAGCTTGTCGGAGAAGGACGGGTTTTTTTCCATTCAGCTTGACGGGAAGCCCGTGAAAACCCCGGCGCGGGCGTTGCTACGGACGGACAGCCGTTCCCTTGCCGAGGCGATTGTTCGGGAATGGTCAGCGCAGGGCGATAAAATTTCCCTGAATGCCATGCCGATGACGCAGTTGCTCGGGACGCAGATTGACCGCGTGGGTGCGGAGCGTAGCGCAATGACGGCGGACGTGATGCGGTTTTTTGATACGGATTTGCTTTGTTACCGCGCCGCGGAGCCGCCAGAGATGGCGCGGCGGCAAGCCGAGGCGTGGGATCCGTGGCTGGTGTGGTTTGAAAAGACGTTCGGCGTTTCCTTGTTGACCACACATGATTTGAAGGCGCTCAAGCAGCCGGGGCGGGGCGATGTGAAGGCGTTTATTGATGATCTTGATGATGCGCGGTTTACGGTGTTTCAGGTGGCGGTGGCGTTGTCTGGGTCTTTGGTTTTAGGGCTTGCGTTCGTGCGCGGCGCGGCGAGCGCGCAACAGGTATTTGATGCTGCCCGCGCCGAGGAGATTTACAAGGCCGAGATGTATCTGGAGAAAGATTACGGTCCCGATCCGGCGCAGGGAAAGAAAGATGCTGAGATGCTGAAAGACCTTGAGGCGGCGGCGGCGTTTTTGAGTTTTATTTAGCTAAAGCCACGCTAGGGGTTTGGTGATGCGTTCGCCCCGCGTTGCGCGGGTGAGGCCGCGGACGTAACGGATCAGGAAATAGAGGACGATGGGGCCGGCGGCGATGATTGCGCTGACGATGAACGGGTTTATGTTGGCGCGCCAGTAATTTTCCCAGCAGCCTTGAAAGACGCCCATGATGATCTTCATATCGAGAATTTGTGGTTGTGTGCTGATCGACAGGAATTGGTCGATGCAGGGGTTGAGGGGCGTGTTGTCGAGGGTTTTAAACAGATAAATGCTGGCAACCGTCATGGTCAGGAGCGCAAAGAAACTGCCGATCCAGATGGTGCGGATGATGAAGGTCATGTGGTTTTCCATTAGGCTGTCTCTTTCCGTGTCGGTGCGCAGGATATAGGCGGCGACGAGGATGCCGAGTAAAAGCGCGCTGGATACCAATGCGGCCAGTATGAAGGGGATTAAGGACAGGAGTAGGCCAATGCCGAACGCGGCGTAGAGGCGGATGATTTTTTTTCGGTCGGGGTCTGGTTTTGTTATGGTCATGTTCAGCGTCTCCCGAATAGTTTTTCTATGTCTTTTAAACTCAGTTCGATATAGGTCGGGCGGCCGTGGTTGCATTGGCCGGAGAGGGGGGTTGATTCCATCTGGCGCAGCAGCGCGTTCATTTCGTCGGCGTTCATGCGGCGTCCGGAGCGGATTGAGCCGTGGCAGGCCATGGTGGAAAGAATGGCGTTTATTTTTTGTTCCACGCCGTCTGCGTTGTCGTTTTCGGAAATTTCATCGGCGAGATCGTTGAGGAGGCGGCGGAGGTCTATCCTGCCTGTCAGGATGGCGGGGAGTGCCTGTACTGCGACTGCGCCGCCGCCGAAGGGTTCGATTTCAAGGCCGGATTTCAAGAGGTCGCTCTGCCGGGCGAGGAGGGTTGTGATTTGTACTTCGCTCATTTCGACGATTTCCGGGGCGAGGAGGCCTTGTTTTTCAATGCCGCCTTTGGCCAGTTGTTCCTTGAAGCGTTCATAAACGAGGCGTTCATGCGCGGCGTGTTGATCGACGATGACGAGGCCGTTTTCGCTCTGGGCGATGATATAGTTTTCGTGGATTTGTGCCCGCGCCGCGCCGAGGGGGAAGGTGGTTGCTTGCGGATCAATCGGGGCGATTTCGCTGCGGGCGGAAGGGGTGTATTGGTGTTCGTAGTTTTGCGCGGCGGATTCGGCGAGGTTTCCCTGATAAAACCCGAAAGATCTGGGGCGGGGTGATGATGATGGTGATGAAAAGGGGAGTGCGTTCGATGCGCCCATTTTTCCGAGCGCGTGGTAGGAGACGCTGGAGGAGGAGCGGAAGCCGTCTTCTGCGAGCGCGTGTTTTAAGCTGCTGATGATCAAGCCGCGCACGAGGCCGGGGTCGCGGAAACGGACTTCGGCCTTGGCCGGGTGGACGTTGACATCGACCTCGGAGGCGGGAAGGTTTAGGAACAGCGCGAGGGCGGGGTGGCGATCTCTGGCCATGACATCCGCATAGGCGGCGCGGACGCAGCCATGCAGGAGTTTATCGCGTACGGGGCGGCCATTCACAAACAGATATTGATATTGCGCGGTGGCGCGGTGAAGAGTGGGCAGGCCCGCCAGCCCGGTCAGGAGGATGCCTTCGCGCTGGGCGTTTATCGTCATGGCGTTGTCGCCGAACTCGTGGCCGAGGATTGCAGCGAGGCGCTGGCTTGATGATTGGTTTGATGGGAAATTGAGGGATTGTTTTTCGTCGTTTACGAGGCGGAAGGCTATGGCGGGGGAGGCCATGGCCAGCCGCGTTACCGTGTCCTTGACGGCCAGATATTCGGCGCGTTCGGATTTTAGGAATTTCAGGCGGGCGGGCGTGGCGTAGAATAGATCGCGCACCTCGATTTTTGTGCCGAGCGGATGGGCGGACGGGGTTGGCGATTGTTTTTTCCCGCCCTCGACGCTGATTTCCCAGCCTTCGCCGTTTTGTGCCCTTGTCGAGATTTTGACGCGAGAGACGGCGGCGATGGAGGGGAGGGCTTCGCCGCGAAAGCCCATGTGTTTTATATTCAGAAGGTCATCGTCCGGGAGTTTGGAGGTTGCGTGACGGTCGAGCGCGGCGATGAGTTCTTCGCGGTTCATGCCAAAGCCGTCGTCGTTGATGGCGATCAAGGCTTTACCGCCCTCGCGCAAGGTGATTTCTATTTTTCTTGCGCCCGCGTCGATTGAGTTTTCGACGAGTTCTTTGACGGCGGCGGCGGGGCGTTCGATGACCTCGCCCGCGGCGATCTGGTTGATGAGGGTTTCTGGCAGGTAACGGATACGCATGGGGGAAGTTTAGAGAGATTCCGGGAAAAATGGAATAAAGAATGACGGGTGTTTTTAGGCCGTATTTAGGCCGGTTTCGTCGAGTTTTGCGCCGTCGAGGACGGCTCCTTTCAGGATGGCTCCGGAGAGGTTGGCGCGGCGTAAATCGCAATCGCGCAGGATGGCACTGGTCAGGTCAACACCCGTCAGGATGCAGTCACGCAAATCCGCGCCCGTGAAGTTGGCGTAGCGGAAGCTGGCTCCGGTGAAATCGACGCGTCTTATGCGTTTGGTTCCGTCCGGGTTGTTGAATTGGAGCGGACAGAGCATGGCTCCGGCCAGTTTGGCGCGGGACATTTGGGCGTATTTGAAGCTGGAGCCGCGCAGGTCGGATTTTTCCATGTTGCAGTCGCGGAAATCGCTCCGGTCGAAGATGGCGCTTTGCATTTCGGCGTGGCGCAAATCTTGGCTGAGGAAATTCGCCCCGGCGGCGTGGATCGCGGTTAAGGGGAAGGTACGCAGGTCGCGGACTTCCCTGAGGTCGTAGCCGCTTAGATCAAGTTGGCGGCCGCGCCGTCCGGCGGTGGAGACCCAGAGCGTGTGTTCTTCCAGCAATTCGGACAGGGTTTTCCCGAGATTTTCCAGCTTGTCGCCCATGTCGCGTTCGGTGATCGCGCCGCCGATGTCGAGGTCGGATGTTTCGGTGTCTTTCATCACTGTTCCGGCGATGATGGCGTCGCGCATGGTGGCGGAGGTTAAGTCTGCGCCCGTCATGTCGCTGTCGGCGAGGTTGGCTCCGGTGAAACCTGCGCCGCGCAGGTTGGCGTCGGTCAATGTTACGCCGGAGAGGTCGGCATCAGTGAAGTCGGCGGAGATGGCCTGAACGCCCGTCATGTTGGTTCCGGACATTTTTGCGCCAGTGAGCACGGTTTTTGCGCCCGCGCCGCCGGAGCGTTTGCGGTCGGTCAGCATGCCCTTTTTGTCGCGCTTCATAATTTTGCCTTCGCGCATGTCGGCTTCTTTCAGGATGGCGTCGGTGAGGTTGACGCCCGCGAGGTAGGCTCCGCGTAAGTCGCTGCGGGTCAGGTTGGCACTGGAGAGGTCGGAATTGCGAAGGTCGCTGCCGAAGAAATTTGCGCCCGCGAATTTACCGCCGGAGAGGTTTGCCTCGATGATGAGGGAGGCGGTGAAGTCGGCTTGCGACAGGTCGGCGCGGTGGAAATCGAGGTGCGAAAGATTACGATATTGAAGGATGCAGCGTGCGCCGCCTTGGTCGCCGCGCAGGAACATGGCGTGCTTTTTGATCGCGTCGTCGAGCACGGCTTGACTGACGGCCTGCATGTCCGATGGGTCTGGTATTTCTTCTCTCATGCGCCCTTCTTCAGGGGTTAGGATGTATCCTTTCCCCATGACGAATTTTACGGCATGAAGTCCTAAAATTGAGTGAATACGCCCTGGGGCGTGTGCCCATTTGTCGGCTTTTGGCCTGCAAACCGTAGTTTTCTGCGCTTCCGGTACTCAAATATATATGGATATTCTGCGTTCCGGTTCTCGAAAACTACGGTTTTCGGCATAAAATCCTTTGAATGAGCACGCGCCCTATATTTCAATAATATGGCGGAGGGCGTGGGTGGTCTGGTCGGGGGAGGAATTGCCCGTTTTATCGTCCAGTATGTCTTTTGCGAGGGTTTTTCCCAGTTCTACGCCCCATTGGTCGAAGCTGTTGATATTCCATATAAAACCCTGCGTGCTGGTTTTATGCTCATAGAGAGCGATGAGTGCGCCCAGATGCCGGGGGTCGAGGCGATCAAGGACGAGGGTGGAGCTGGGGCGGTTACCGGGGAATTTCCGGTGAGGCTGGCCGCCGGGGGCGGGGCTGCCGCTCATCAGGGCTTCGGCTTGTGCCAGTGCGTTAGCGTTCAGTTTTCTATGATGATTTGTAAGATCGTGGCCGGGGGTTTTGATCAGTATGAAATCTGCGGGGATGGTATCCGTTCCCTGATGCATTAGCTGCATGAAGGCGTGTTGGGCGTTTGTTCCAGCCGCGCCGAACAGGACGGGAGCCGTGGCGTAGTTTATCTCGTTTCCATCGCGGTCGATGGATTTTCCGTTTGATTCCATGTCGAGTTGCTGGAGGAAGGAGGGAAAAAAATCGAGTTCCGCCGCGTAAGGCAGGACGGCGTGCGTGGAAAAGCCCATGAAGTTTCTGTACCAGATTCCCATGAGTGCCATGGTTACAGGCATGTTGGCGTTTAAGGGTGCTGTTTGGAAATGGGTGTCCATGTCCTTTGCCCCCGCCAGCAGGGATTTAAAGTTTTCGTTTCCTATGGCCACGGCGATTGGAAGCCCAACCGCCGACCACAGGCTGGTGCGGCCGCCGATCCAATCGCGCATGGGCAGGGTGTTTTCAGGGGCGATGCCAAAATTTTGTGCGGCGGTTTCGTTCATGGTGACCGCGTAAAAATTTTCTGTGCCTCCCGCCCATGCTTTTGCCGTTTCGGCGTTGGTCATGGTTTCCAGCGTGGTGAAGGTCTTTGAAGAAATTATAAAGGCGGTGTTTTCGGGGCGTAAGGATTTCAGCGTGTGCGTGATTTCAGCCCCGTCCACATTCGAGACAAAATGGGTGCGGGGGCCGGAGTGGAAATTATGCAATGCCCAGCAGGCCATTTTCGCACCGAGGTCGGAGCCGCCGATGCCGATATTGACGATGTCGGTTATGTTTTTGTTGTCCCGGATTTTATTGGCGGTGGCGGCGATTTTTTCGAGAGAAGATTCGACGAATTCCGCGATATTTTCCGCGTTTACGGATAGCGCCTCGTTGAACGAGCCGCGCAGGGCGGTGTGGAGGACAGCGCGGTTTTCCGTTGTGTTGATCGCGTCGCCGTTAAACAGACTGTCGCGTTGTTTTTCTACTTGCCTGGTTTTGGCAAGGTCGATTAAGAGGTTTCGTG
>JBASFN010000119.1:0-19202 GCA_049653045.1 Alphaproteobacteria bacterium | reverse complement strand
AGCAGGGTACGAATTTCATCTGGCTTCAAAGGTAAAACGCTTTGGATTGCGGCTTTGAAAGCCTCAGTCCGCGTTTCCTGTTCGATTTCTTCCTGCGATTTTTCAAAGTCAAAATCGCTTCCGGGCGCAGCACCCAAGCCAGGCCCAGGGGGGAGAGCACCATCAGCACCCGGCAAAACAGGAATTCCCTGACCGGGAAGCATAGGCGGCCCGGGATTCCCAGTCGATCCAGGCAAAACAGGGGCATTTTGGGCGTACACCAGCAACGGGCTCCCAAGAGCAAGGAAAGCCCCTAGTCCCAGAACAACAACATTCGCAAAGGAAACAAATCTCATGGAACGACTATACACGGCAACAGGGGAAGATCAAATTTCCGAAAGCGAATCTAAACCGGAAATCAGACAAGAATACATCACTCATAGATACATCCTTAAAAAATCGGACATTAATGTCAACAAAAGAAAATACATAAAAAGCCAACTATACAAAGAGAATTTAACGCGGAACGGAAATCCACTGTTCAATACCAACCCCGCTTGCACTTTCCAGTCTGGGAACGCGCACAATGACAGCCGTGACAAGAATATTGTCAGACTTTACCCTTGCGCCAGATTGGTAGGTAAGAACGATCGGCATTTGTACAACCCATTGATAACGACCTGCAACCAGCCCTTCAGACTCAAGAATTGGTGCTCCGGCGGGTGCGGCCGTCAAAATCTGCTGATTAGCCTCGACCATTTCTATAATTCGAGCCTTTTGAAGCGCATCCTTGAATTCATCCCATCCGCTGCGCGTAAAATTGCGGGATGCTTCCTGAAGTCTGCGCCGATAATCAGAAAATCCAAAAGTCATAACTTCTGTTGAGGACTGCGCAACCCAGGACATAAGAGCCGGCGTGCTGAGGTTGGGCTCGCTCAACGCCACCATGGGGATCAGCCTGCCATCTTCTGTGGTGGCAAAATAACGGTCTTCGGGCTGGTGGACATGGATTACAAAATACATGGCTCCGATAAGGGCAATAATGACAAAGCCCTCCAAAAGGCAAAGCCTTAAAAGATTCCGGTATCCATCACGATAAAATTCATTCCTGACGACAACGGTACCCAGACCGCCCTCTTCTTCCTTTGCGGGAATTTCAGCATTTTCTTTGGTTTTTGGTTTTTTGAGAGCCATTATTTTGAATCCAAACGGTAAGACCAGTCCCAGCCGGCTTATCCGGCAAGATAGAAGAAATCACATCTACAAGTGGTTATATTGACTTAAAAAAAGGCAATTCTCAAGCGTACAAATCAGCTTTTTCAATTTCTTTACATTGAAGCGTGCACTTTTGATGCGGCCTGTGATAAAATGGGAATAATTCGAGTGGATTGGGGTATGGCAATGGTTTAACCTGCAAGCCATGCTCCGGCGGGGCATATTTCATTGGTAGGAATGATGAAGAGCATAACAAACTGCAGAAAAAACACGCGTTTTTCTTTCGTTCTGCTGTCCCGGGTGCTGGCGATAATGGTGTTATTTGCATTCGTCGTACAGCCAAAACCTGCCCAGGCGTTTTGTGTGTCTTGCAATGGAGCTGATACATGCCTTGCCAAGGAAATAATCAAGGCGTTTCACGTTGCCTATGAAGATGCGATCATGGGTTATTTCTCCGCCGAATTTCAAACATACCGCGACTGGCTTGTTGATACATTTTTTAAGCAACAGGTCTTGCCGGCTCTGATGAAATTCACCGAGCAGATGTCGGCCGTAGGGATGTATCAGGTGTTTATTTTTGGCACGTTTCTGGACGCAAAACACCAATTAGAAACCCAGAGACTTTTCCAGCAGCTTCAATTTGAAGCGCAAAGGGATTACCAGCCAAGCGATGATTTCTGCTGGTTTGGTACGAACGTCCGCAGTCTGGGTGCGTCCGAAGAATTGGGAAAATATAACGCCATTGCTCTGGGCGAGATGCAGATGAAACGGCAACTCGGTAGTGACAACTCCGGCGGCGCGGAAGAATCCGACATGGATAAAGGCAACAGATGGCAGCACTTCACGGCCAATCATTGCGATCCCGATGACGGCAACAGGATTGAAGGAACGGCTGGCACAGGATTACAACTTGCCTGCGGCGGCGGTGGCGGCGGTGGCGGCGCGAGGTCGAACAATGACGTTGATTATACGCGCATGATCGAGGAGCCGCGAACTATCAATGTTGCTTTCGATGATGGCACTTTAACCGACCCTGAGCAGGATATTCTCTCAATCAGCAGCAATCTTTACGGGCATGATATTCTGACCCGAAAGATGGATAACGAATATCTGAAAAATCAGGAATACCAGCATCTTTATCTTGCCCTGCGTTCTGTCGCGGCAAAAAGAAACGTGGCACAAAATTCTTTCAACGCGATTGTTGGTATGAAATCATCCGGTACGGACGGCATGGCGGGGGCATCAAAAACCCATGATTTTCTTGCGGCGGTTATGCAGGAACTTGGTGTTCCAGCGGCAGACATCACGCCGATGATCGGCGAGCAGCCTAGCTATTACGCGCAACTCGAAATTCTAGCGAAAAAGATTTATCAGAACCCCGATTTTTACGCGAGTCTTTATGATTCTCCGGCGAACGTCGCAAGAAAGGGCGTTGCGATCAAGGCGATTGAATTGATGCTCGATCGGGCGATATATGAAAGTCAGCTTCGTCAGGAAATGGCAACCTCTGTTCTTCTTTCGTCGCGTCTGCGGACACAGTTTAAAAAGGTCAACAAAGACATGACCGGCGCGGGGGGGCAGTAACATGAAACGACGCTCCAGCCTTCTTGGTGCTTTTCGTTATTTTTCTCTTGTGATTCTTTTCGGGGCGGTGATGATTGGTCAATCGCTTCAGTCGTTCGGTGCGAACCCCGCTGCTTTCTTGCCAACCCCGCCTGTTCCGCCGCCCGGTCCCGGCGCGGCATCTTGCGCATCTTCGGCCTCCAGCTGCAGCAGTTGCACAACCGATGTTTTGCTACAGGAAACGGAAGACTGGTTCGCGGGTACGGACGCAACATTCTGGAGACTGACCCGCCACGTTCGCAGCGAAATAACCGCACAAAAAATCTGGTGGGTTTCTATTTTCTGGGAAGATAATATCCTTCCGGCTTTGATGTTGATGGCGGATCAGTTGACCGCCGTGGCGATGCACCAGATGCTCGCCATCGGTATGTTTCTCGACGCCAAACATCAGTTGGAAACTCAGCAACTCCTGCAGACCATCGCGGCGCGCACGCACAAGGATTACCACCCGAGCGTTGGTCTTTGCGAATTTGGCTCCAGCATTAAAAGCCTTGCGGCCTCTGACCGGAAGGCCGAAATGAACGCAATGGTAATGAGCCAGCGTTCGCAGGATCGCCAACTTGGATCGGTAAATACCGCCGCCGCCCTCGGTGAAGACGGCGATAAGCAAAGCCGCATCAAACAATTCCGCGAAGAATTTTGCGATCCTAAAGATAACAACGACGGCCTTGGCTATTTATGCGATCACGATCAAGATCCAGCCACAGGCGGACAGGTGGGCGGCCCTGATGCCGAACGCAAGAACAAGGACATCGACTTCATGCGTACCGTCGATTATCCATGGACGCTTGATGTTGACTTCATTGGCGGCGGCGGAGCATCGACAACGGCCACGAACAACGAGGAAGAAATCATCGCTTTATCCAGCAACCTGTATGGCGACAATGTTTTTATCCGCCCGCCCTCAAAATCACTGGAATCTCAGCCAGGCACCAGAGTTTCAAACATGCAAAAACTCTATCTCGACATGCGCTCCATCGTTGCGAAACGCTCGGTCGCCGAAAATTCCTTTAACGCCATCACCGGTATGAAAACCGCCGGTACGCAGGGATCGAGAGATTACCTCATCGCACTGATGAAGGAGCTTGGCATTCCGGATGCCGAAGCAACGAAGCTTCTCGGCGACAACCCCAGCTACTACGCCCAGATGGAAGTGCTGACAAAGAAAATTTACCACAACCCTGATTTCTATACGAACCTGTATGACAAGCCAGCAAACGTGGACAGAAAAGGCGTCGCGCTTCAAGCCATTGGCCTGATGCAGAAATTCGATTTGTTCAAAAGCTACCTCCGCAACGAGGCATCATTGTCGGTATTGCTCGAGCTTGCGGTTATGGATTTGCAGGAAGAGACCGAAAACGAAATCAACCAGTCCACGAGCGACGCAACGCCAGCACAATGACATGAGAGCTTAAATGACAAAGCGTTCGCTCATTGCCGGCCTCACTATCGCAAGCATATCGGCTGTCGTTATAGTTGGGACATTCGGCATTCCTGATTTGTGGAATAATAAATCTGGCGAGAAAAGCCCCGTTGAATTGTCCGGCCGTCTAGAGGGTTTCAGCCCCGGCGCGAAGGTGCGTTACAGCATTCTTCCCGAAAAAGGCCTGACCGCGAGCGGCGAGGTCGAGGTCACGGAAAAAGGAAATATCGGTATCCCCGCATATAATCTCTATAATGGTGCGGGCCGTTTTCTCGCCTATGACATCGAAGTGTCCGAAGAAAAAAAATCCGCTCCCGTTCATATGACCTTTGTTCTTGATTCAGAAAAAGGAAAAATATCGCTTCAGGGAAAAGGTTTGAAGGAATTTTCGGAGATCGGTATTGGCACAACAAAAACACGAGCCGACTGGGCAGGAATCATTAAAGCCTCTGATATGGAGAATCTCGATGATCTCGATGAAGGCGAAGGCATCAAGGTCGCGCTCTATAGCAACGATATAATGAACGACGCAACCAGAGTTCACCCCAAGATTATCAAGATTCTGGCGGCGCCGGGCGGCGGACAGTTTAGTGATGGAGCCTTGAACACCTACAGCTTCCCTTATGGGTGTAATGATGGGGTCATACCAGGCCCGGATTTCAGCTTCTGTGACACGGCGGCAATGGACGCGCAGATCAGAAATATCGTGAACAACTATGTAACGGCTCTTATTTTGATGAGCCATCAGCTTGCGGCGGTTATGGGGTCTATCCCGTTCCCTGTCGGTCAAATGATCGACGCCAAGCAGCAACTCGAAGTTCAAAGAAATTTTGAAAAACTGCGCGCCGAAGCCCATAAGGATTACCACCCGAGCGAATTGATGTGCGAATTCGGCACATTCGTCAAAAGCCTCAGTACGGCGAACAACAAAGCAGAATTTGAAAAAATGGCGATCAACGACATTATGATTGGTCATTACTCCGACCTTCAGCACACGGAAAGCTCCGAAGGTCTGGACAGCGACAGCAATTCAAGATTGAAACATTTCAGGGAAGTTTATTGCGATCCAAGCGATAACAATGACGGCTTACATTATATCTGTAGGCACAATCCAGCAAACGCGACCCCGGAAGGCGCCGCCAATGATGAACGGATCAATAAGGATCTTTTATATTCAAAGACCGTAGGAAATCCTCTAACGCTTGATATTGATTTTGCTTATTCGCATACGAACGGAACCACGCGTGCGCCGACGGCAGACGAAGAAGACGTCATTGCCCTTGCAAAAAACCTGTATTGGCCAAGACCGTTCCAGCCTGGGCAAGAAGAACAATTAAGCAAGGATTTTTCCAAATACCAGACTATGCGGCATATTCTGGCTACCATGGGTGTCGCCCACAACTCCTATGCCAGCATCGTCGGAATGAAGGGCAAAACAGAACAGGGATTGGGCGCGCAGAGCGGCTGGAATTATATGAAAGCCTTGATGCGTGATTTTGGTTTGTCTGACGCCAATATTAACGAATTACTCGGTGAATACCCGAGTTACTACGCCCAGATGGAAGTTCTGACCAAAAAAGCGTATCAACACCCCGATTTTTACACCAATCTTTATGATAAGCCCGCAAACGTAAAAAGGATCAGCGCAACGCTGGAGGCCATTAACATCATGCAGCAGCGCGATGTGTTTGAATCCTCACTGCGCCGGGAAATGCTTACCTCTTTGATGGTAGAGGAAGCCCTCCGGAAACGGGCGGAAGATATGAGTGGTTCCGCCACCAGCGATTCTGGCGATATGCAGCGCAGATAAGCCCACCCCCGTAAAACTGGCATTTTTCTTGCAAAGCCTAACCTGTAGAAACAACAGGCGCGACTCCGGGGCAATTTTTGCCTTCCGGTGCCTGTTATGGGATTTGCGAGGATTTCGAGATGACCATTACAGCAATGGATGCTGCCCTGACAGGCTTGCGCGTAGCGCAGCAGCAGATAAGCGTTATTTCAAACAACGTCGCCAACGTGGGAACACCCGGCTATACCCGGAAAATTTTGCCGCAAAGCACCTTGGTCGCGGGCGGCGTGGCCGTTGGCGTCAGGGCTGAACTTATTATTCGTGACGTTGACCTTAATCTGGAACGCGACCTTTGGACGCAGATCAGCGCCTCATCGTTTCTTGACATTAAGGAAACATATATGGGCCGCATCCAGCAATTCCATGGTCCGCCGGACAAGGAATTATCGGTCGCAGCCGAAATCGGCCGTTTGCACGACACGTTTTCTTCATTATCCGACAGTCCGGAAGATTCATTTCTGCAGTTGAATACCGTCAATCAGGCTATAAATACGGCAAACAAGATCAATGATCTTTCGCGCTTGATAACGACGCTGCGAAACGACGTTCAGGGAGACATGAAAACGACGGTCAATCGTATCAACGATTTGCTGGAGCAGATTGCAAAAATTAACGCGGACATTGCCAATTCCTTGAGCGTGAACCGCACCGCCGCCGTCATGGAAGACAAGCGCGACGAAGCGATCAAGTCTCTTGCCGAATTGATGGATGTTGGATTTTTCCAACGCGGCGACGGTGTTATTGTCGTCCAGACGAACGAGGGCGTTGAACTGGCTTCGGATCAGGCGGCAAAATTATCATTCCGTCCGACACCGCTATCGGCGACAACATTTTATCCGGACTCTGCCGCAGGCATTTATGTGGGCGATCCCCTGTTGGACGCTGTTGCCGTCGAAATCACCGACGATGCACCGGGAGGAAGACTGGGTGCTCTTTTAGACTTGCGCGATCAGACCTTCCCAAAACAAATGGCGCAGCTCGATGAATTGGCGCACAAGATGGCTCTTCGATTCGATCAACAGGGATTGCGTCTTTTTACCGACGAATCCGGCAACATCCCCGATGATGCTCCGCCAGATCCCACCATTCCCACACCCGTATCCTATGTCGGATTTTCTCTAAGGATCGAAGTAAACCAGAACATCATCGCCGATAACAGCATCCTGCAAAGCGGTACATATGGCGGCGCGATTGCAACCGGATCGAACGAAGTGATTCGCCGTATTCTTGAATTTTCGTTCAGCGATGTCGATTACAAACAGGCAATCGGCAACATAGATATGCGCGTATCGGCAAACGCCCCGCCGAACAACACGCTTCAAAATTTTCTCGGAATTTTCTCGGAAAACACCGTTGACGGAACAAGAAATCTGAACAGTTTTCTTGCGCCAGCCGACCTGATTTCTGCGGCCAATGGCGCGCTTAATCCGGGAACGGACACGTTCAGGATGACATTCGAGGAGCCAGACTTGGGAATAGGGCCGATAAATGTCGATGTAGCATTAGGAGCCATTCCCGATGGGCCAGGAAATTTAACTCAGGACATTGTTTCCTATATTACGGGCACGGTCGTGCCCGGCCTTCCCGCCCTCGATCAGGCAGCTTTAACCGCGATGGGCGTGACATTCAGCGTAGGCACAAACGGCCAGATCAGGATTGAGTCAAATGCAGATATAACATTTGATGGAACGGTTGTTGCAAACGGCATGGGTTCTGGCGGCTTGTCTCTTCTTGGTTTTTCAGAGACGACGATTGAAGCCGAAGATCCCTATTTTAATGTTCAGGTAGGAAACAGCGATCCCGTTCGGGTGACGATCAATCCCGCCGATGATGAGGTCGATCTACAGGCGAAATTACTGGCAATCCCTGGTCTCGCCATGGAAGATTTGGGAACGTCACTCGATGGATTCTTAAGATTAAGACCCGGTAACGATTATACAAACCCTGATTTTGGCGGTGACATTAAAATCATCGCCGGCCCGTTCACGGCCGTTGGCGCAGGTGCAAACGCGGTCTTTGGCCCCGGCACAATCGCCGATGGTGTAAACATCGTATCGGCGCTATTCGGAAGTTTCTCCACCGGCCCGGTTCGTGATTTTTCACCGATTACCGATGTTCAGTACGGATCGGAAACGGATGCCTCCATCGTGCCGCCGATACCGACGGTTCCCTTCAGGCTAGATTTTCTAGGCCCCGGCGCGAACATATCGACCAAGGTCATTGGTGCCGAAAACATTCTGGATTTTTCCCAGAAAATGGTCAACGAGCACACGCAAGAAACAATCCTAATTCAAAGCAGGAAGGCAGACGAGGAAACCTTGAAAGAGGCACTCCAACGTCAGTTTCTCGATGAATCAGGCGTCAACGTGGACGAAGAGCTTGGCAATTTGATCCAGATACAAACGGCCTATACAGCCGCAGCCAGAGTTATCACGGCGGTAAATAAATTATTTGACGATCTTCTCGACGCGATCCGGTAAGAAAAGGAAAACCCATGACAGGCGTATCAAGTTTAGGACAGGCTCTTGACCAGATTGAGAGGATTAAGGATCAACAAACCCTTTTTTCCGCTCTTTCCGCGCAGTTCACATCCGGAAAAAAAACCCATGAGTTCACGGGTCTTGGCACGGATGTCCTTTTTTCCAAACGCGCCAGATCCGATTTCAACGCGATTGACACCTATGTCAACAACATCATAAACGGCGATCGGCGTATTAAATTGATGCTAAACGCCATCGAGGAATTCAAAGCGCAGGCGGAAAATTTTGCAGACATTCTCGTCAACTTTTCCCAGCAGAGCGAACATCAGGAAGGCGAGATTATCTATTACGACGATCCCCTGACATCGGCGATTGAACACACGCCGGTGGGTATGACATCGGCAAAGCCCAGCGTTGATTTTGGAACCGTGCGCGAATACGCGAGTAATGTCCTTGGATTTTTCAAGGACATCGTCAACTCCAAGGATGCTGAACGCTATTTGATGGCGGGCGCGGATACACTGATTAAGCCGCTCGAAGACAACGGAAGTCTTGATTCGGCGGTGAGCGCCCTGATTAAATCATGGAAAAGCGGCACGATAACAACCGACAATCTGATCGCCGATTTTTCGGACAGAACAACATCCGGCGGCAATGCCGATGCTTTGACGGATACAATTGTTGGTTATTCATCCAGTCTGAGTGCGAATACCGCAGGAAAAATATTTTTGCGGATCGATGATTTTTCCGAGATTGATATAACGACCTTGGGGAATGACCAGGCCTTTCGTGATGTGATTGTTGCCGCATCCGCAATAATGAATGGGGATTTTCCGCCCATAATTGATGCGTACATTTCCCCGAATACCTATCCCGGCGTTCCCGATGCACAAGGCGCTCCTGGTGCAAACAATCAGGAAATGAAAGATAATTTCTTTCAAGTGTATAATCACCTTGTCCAGATGGTGAATAACGCAATCGACACCGCCGATCAGGTTCGTTTCAAACTGGAAAATGTCCGGGTCAGGATTGATTCGGTGAAACAAAGCCACACGGAACAAAAAAATCTTTTGTTGAATACGATTTCGGATGTCGAAGATGTTGACGTGAACGAAGTGGCGGTCAAGCTCCAATCTCTGCAGATACAGCTCGATGCATCATACAGAATCACCGCAAAGCTTCAGGAACTGACGCTGGCGAACTTCTTAGTGATCTAGAGACGTGATCTAAGAAAACAGAATTAGTCGGCGGGGCCGATAATCTGCTTCAAGAGAGGTTTTGGTTCCTGCGTTGCCGCAGCGGCCTTTGGCGCAGCAGCTTTTGCAGGTTTTTCATCCCCGGCAGCGGTTTCAATCGCGGCAACCGCTTCGGCGGTGGATGTTTGTTTCCCTTCGCCCGGATCTTTGACGTTTGTTCTACGCATAGGCTGGGGTTCGCTCTGGGATGATTCCGGAGCCATCGTCGTCTTGTTAATTTGTCCCTTGGGGCGGATATGAACGACTTTTCCTTTGATCTCGCTCTCAAGATTGAGCGGGGAAACCATGCCCGAGATAACCTGATCCCATGGTTTGCCGCCATCCCACGAAACGGGCTGGCCGGGGTTGACGCTGGGGTCGAACGAATAAGCATAGCCCGAAGGAATGATTTGCTGAAGCGCGAGCGCTAAGGGCATATCGCTGCCAAAACCGTCAAACACCGAAAAATCCGCCTGCGGAGCCATGTCCGGCTGCGAAGCCTCGGCGTGAATTGGTTTGTTGCCGGTGGGGAACGGATTGATAACAAGCTTTTCTGCGTTGGGTGTCGCATAGAGCGCAGCCTGCGGTGCATCTTCCTGCACGATCACTTTTGGCTGAGCGGGCACGGGCGCGGCTTCAATCTTCGCCTCTGCCACAGGCGCAGGAGCTGGCATTTTAGGAGGCATTGGTGAAACGGAACGGTCGGAAGTAGCCAGACCATTCGCAGTCGGAACCTGATTTTGCGCAGGGATCAAGGGAACGGGGGCTTGGGCTTTTGGAGCCGCCGTACCAGCCTGCTGAGATAAATTTTTTGTTTTGATAACGGACTCGGTTGCGCCCGGATAATTCGGGGGAAGCTGTAAAATCTGCTCCTGTGTAACGGGAACCGGGACAGCCCCGGCCGCAAGCGGAGCCGGAGAACCGGGCAAAGGCAGAACGACCTGCGACCCGTCGTCAGATGAATCGCTTGCGGGAGCGGAAGAATCCTTGTCAGGAGCGGCGGTAGAGCCGCCCGCAGGGGGAGCAACCCACTCAAAGCCCGCATGACTTGAATTGGCGGCAAACACGCCAAAAACGCAAAGAACGGCGGCAAATGCCAGCGAACCACTCTTATTCATAAAATTATTTTTCATACGGGTAAAATCCCTTAAGCCTGATTGTAAAGCGCAAACCAGAGATGAACATAATGCCCATTACATTAAAAAACAAGCGCGGAAAACCGGATGAGCCGATAAGGCGGGTGCTAAAATGGGGCGGTAAAATTCAGCCGTAATCGTTGAATTTTTTGTGCTGAACGCCAATCCAGCCGGGGCGGTGACGCCCCACCAGCCACGAACGGAAATTACGAAGGGCGGCCGGAAAGGTAAGGCCTTTTTGCTCCAGAAAACGGAAAAAGACGAGGGAGGCAATAGTAAGAGAAAGCGTTGACCATCTGAAATAAACGAGAAGCAGGGGCAGGGGGAGGGCGGCACGGGCATCAAAGGCCATAAATCGGACTGTACGCATGGAATTGCGCCAGTGCCAGTTCATCTTTTCTTGTAAATTCTCTAGCTGTTCTGCTGCCATTGGAAACCTTTATGAAGGGTGGTTTTTAACGAACCGACTGTTAATTATAGCAAATAATAAGGCTTTTGACCAGCCTGAATAATAACAAAAATCAGGACGCCGTACCCGTGCTGGACGACAGAAGAAGATAATGACGGCGGTCAATAAGTCCGGCCTCAAAGACAATTTCGGCTGAACGCTGCATGGTCTGGCCATACTGGTTGATGGCGCGTTGGATTTCCGGTGGCCACTTGGTAAAGTGCATGTCCATAAGACGCTCGCGCAGATCGTCGGGAAATTTCATCCATTCCCGCACGCCGATCCGCCCCCCGGTTGTGCGCGGGACAAGAGCTTGCGTAACAATCAGCCTTAATGTTTCCATCAGGGCGATAGCGCGCTCCTCGCGTTCATTCATTTCATAGGTCGAGAGCATACGCTGGACGGTATTGGCGACACCAAGCGTGTGCGTCGTTGTATAAACAGCGTGTCCGGTTTGCGCGGCTTCGATGGCGGCATTGATTGTTTCCCGGTCTCTGGCTTCCCCGACAAGAATAACCTCAGGCTTCCGGCGCAAGGCGTTACGCACGCCCGCCGCAAAGCTGGGCAGGTGGCGGGGAATTTCTGACTGCGCGACAAGCGAGCGCGGGGACGTGATGGTATCGTAAACATATTCGATTGGCGCTTCGTAACAAACCATTTTGCCGCATCCTTGCGCCCGCTCCAGCAGGAGCCTGTTTCCGGCGGCAAGCAGGGTAGTTTTCCCGGAACCCGTCGGCCCGGTGATAACAACAACGCCTTGTCGTGGCGCCCAGGCTTCGATGATTTCCCGCTCTATTTTAAGATCCTTCATAGTCGGCGGTTCGGCAGGAAGCACCCGCATCGTAATCTGCGCGGCATCGCGCCCTTTTGAAAGGATGGCGGTAATGTTGACCCGGAAACGGATACGGGTATAGCGATCCGGCCTGATCTCGTAGGACACGTCAAGATCGCGCCCCGAGGCAAGGCGGGCGAGGGCTTCCGGCCCGTAAATTCGGGTCAGGAACACCGACATATCGGCGGCATCCACCTTTCGGATTGTCGCCGGGTAAAGTTTGCCGTGAATGTCGTTATAGGGCTGGCGGTCAGATTGAATGGTAACATCGGACGCGCCTTGTTTGACGCACCAGAGTAAAAAAGGATCGACCATTTCTTCGGCAAACCTATTTGGCTCATCAGGCCAAGTAAGCGCGATAGTGTCTTCTTTTTTTATTAAGCTTATCGGCTT
This sequence comes from Alphaproteobacteria bacterium, assembly GCA_049653045.1. GTDB lineage: Bacteria > Pseudomonadota > Alphaproteobacteria > Micavibrionales > Micavibrionaceae > UBA7657. Next base: position 6,589 of record JBASFN010000119.1, on the reverse strand, counting down.
GCGGGTTGCCATTGATCCGATCCGGTGATGAGTTCAGGCACGCCGGTGATTTGCACGGCGCGGTCGCCGACACGCATTTCACTGCCGCCGCCGGTAACGCCGCGATCAACTTGAAGCGCGTAGGGAGGGGAAACCATGCCCTGCGTCAGGAGCATGCGATAACGAATCATGCCCTGAAAGTCAGCCATCAGGACATTCAGATCGTCCTGGAATATTTCATCGGCTTGCCGCATGCCTTCTTCCCAGCCCTTGGAGACAAGCTCTTTCCAGATCTTGCGCTCTTCCTCGTTCTCGGGTCGAAGGATGTCTGGCGGCGGATCGACAACGCCCCACTCGCGTTCAAGATAGGTGCGCCATGTACGGGACGTTGAAACGATTTTCGCGTTGTTGATGATGTTATAGATGCGGTCGGAAACGGCGGCTGTTTGACCATCGCCCTCGATCAGCATGGCATTGATGGATTCGCTGATGATCGGCGGTTCGATCAAAAGCCCCGAAGGGGCGGGGATCAACAGGCTGCGGAAATCATAAACTTTATCGAGAGCTTGTGTGCGCTGAGCAAGCTCGGAACGGATTTGGTATGTCCGCCACGCTAGCCCGCCGCGTGCGCCATAGGAAATCGCCGCCGCACGCACGGCATCGCGCCGTATATCGAGGGGCATACCGGATTTGCCTTCAACCAAGGTATTCTCGCGGGGAAGGTTTTGCAGGGTTCCGATTTCGGGGGGCGCTTCATTCGTGCCGGCCACCTCTTTGGGCAAATCTTCAAACATGACCCGTTTGGCCTTGGGTTTTTCTTCCTCTTCCTCCTCGCCGAGCAAGCCCGTGGGATAGGAACCGGACAGAGGATCAAGCGGCTGAAAGCCGGAAACCTCGGCGGCGGCCTGCTCGCCAGCGGTTTGCGCCTGAGCTTGTGCCTGTTGCAAAGCACTCATTTCCTGTTGGGAGGGTGGCGGCGCGGAATCGGTTTGCGCCAGACCCACTGACGGAGCCGCAAGGGAAAAAACAAACGCGGCTACAAAAGAGTAGCCGTTTTTGCCCAAAAGTTTATCTACGAGATAACGCGACATGAAATCCTTAAAATATATTACTTACCAAGACCGGTATTGGGTGGATAGTGCAGCTCGACAACGCGTCCCGTGCCGTCAACCTTGATGTCGCCGCGCATACCAAGCTGAAGCCCGACATTCCGCAAGACCTCTATGACAGGCCTGTTGTTGGCATCGATGGACACAACGACCGATACAGGAGGGGGATTGCCAACGACGAGGAAGTTATATCCAGCACGATCCGCCAGCATCTTGGTGATCGGCTCGACCGGCCCGACCCAGTTCAGGGTAACGGCGCGGCGTAATTCGGCGGGCGCATCCCCAACCGGCCCGACGGCAACGCCCGGCCCCCGTGAATACTCAACGGAAGCTAGCGTCTCAAGCGAGTGCGCGGCGCGATCAGCGGCATCGGCCAGCATCGCGGAAACGCTGTCAGGTTCCGCAACAAGTTGGGGATGGGCGTTGCTGAATTCCTCGGAAGGCGTATCGCACGCGGCAAGAAGAAGCACGCACAGGAAAATCTGGGCAAAAGAGAAAATGCGAGTCATATGACTTTCTACCTTAAAAAATGAACGGCAGCTTTAAAACCAGTACCAAAATGAAGTGCTTGAACGCACAAATCAAGCTTAATGTTTCATAATCCTGATCGCAATACACGTTTCTAATTTGTCCCCGCAGAAAGCGCGACCGCGAAAATCAGTGCCCGTTTCTAACCAGGCCGTTTTCGTAAAGGACATTAATGACCTTTTTCTTGTATTTTGTGCCGTAAACGGGCGTTCGGGAGTGGTAATTCGCAATAGCCTGCGACAGGCTGCCTGTTTCGTCTAAATGGCTGCGTAAAATCCATGCTGCAACGCTGACATTCGTACAGGCATCGTCACGAACCCACTTGCGGGCTGTATCCTTGCTGACTCCCCATTCTCCGGCCAGCTCAGGCATCCAGACGGTATTGATTTGCATGGGTCCGAGGTCGAAACTGCCGTTTTCGTTTTTAACTTCCTGCCCGACTTTGCCGCCTTCGACCTTATAAATCCCGACCAGTACGGCAGGCGGAACCGAATAGGTCTGCGAAGCGAGCATAAGGCAAGCGGCTAAAACTTTACTGGACGCGGCGATCATCAGGCCAAAACTCCGTTGTTATTTTCCATTTTAACCCATTTTTCCTATTCGTCACTACTTTTCGGCGGGGGCTTGAAAAAGGACATGGGCGAGGAAGACTGGGAACCGCTGCTTTGTTGTTGTATTGGCGGCGGTGAAGCTGGTGGCGCGGCTGGGGGAGCGACCGGGGGAGCAGGCTGCGGCGCGGCTTGTCCCTCGGGTTTTTTGGCGAACATGGAAAGCGGACTCCCTCCCGTAACGGGGGGCGGTGCAGGAGGCGGAGGGGGCGGCGGTGCAACTGGCGCAACCTGAGTTGGAACAACCGGAGGAGAAGCTACGGCCATAGGCGGCGGAGCGGGGGGCGGCGTTGGTGCTTTTGAAGAAGAGGAGCCTTGATCGCCCGCGCCTAGGATCATCCCCTTGGCCAGCGCGCTCAATATACCAACGCGCAGGTCGAATGATTTCCAGACGGATTCAAGGCCAACGCCCCCGAGAACGCGCTGTTCCTCGGTCATGGCCATCATGCGCGTTGTTTCCATGGTATGGCACGACGCATACATCTCGGCCAGCGCCCCGAGGATTGAAAGCTCAAGCCGCTTGCGATCTTCGGGCGGCGCATCCCCAAACACGGATGCCCGAACGTCTTCGGCCTTACGCATCAACTGCGCCGAGACATCCATAATAAGTTTTTGCTCCGGCTGGCCGAACGGAAAAGCGGAAACCGCGCTGATAACGGGAATGAAAGCGTGAATATACTGAAGCCCTGCTTGTTGGGCATCAACAGGTTGCCCAAGAGCCTTGAGAGTGTCCATCCGGACAATCGCATCCCCGCCCGGTGTAAAATTTTCGGAATAGGCCATGGCCGTTTGCAAAGCCGCCGCCATGCGTTTGAGATCATTCTCCCCCGGCACTTTACCCGAATTTTTAAAATGCGCCCCGACAAGTGTACTGGCAAGAGCCGCCAACGCAACGCGCAGCGAGTCGGCATCTTCCGCAGTCGCGCCCATATCCATCGAGCGCGACATATCAATGCTGGCCTGTGTGGTCTTGGCTAGCAGCTCGGCCATGCGCTGGGCATCTTTCAGCGTCTCGTCAGCCAATCCCCGCCCCGGAGCCTGAAGGATCGAGGACATAAGTGGCAAACCGATTTTTTCGAGAACCTGAAGAAGATATTCGGTGCGTTTATTCATGTGTGACGGATAAAGTGCGTATGAAAACCCTAACCTCACCGATTATAAAGGGTACGAGGGCAGATTGAAACCATCTTTATCCTTTTAGCTACGCGCACCAATATCGTTAATAAAGGATTCGAGGTCTTTCGGGCGTCCTTTAACCAGTTTCACGCTGTTATCCTTGCCGCGATAGATAATCATCGGCGTCACGGAAAACTGCCAGGATTGCATGATGGCAAGGTTGCGCTGCACACCCTGATCGCTCAGCTCTTTCTTGGCGGGCAAGGCACTGGCGTCGCCGTCCATGTGCTTGTACCAGCGTTCCGCCGGGTTGGGCGCGGCAAGAAGATAGGCCGCCTGTGCCTTTGTTTCATCCTTAAAGCCCACGGGAACGATACGTAATTGTATCCGGCCTTTATCGAGGTAATTGGCACGCAATTCTTTAATAAATTCATGGCAGTGCGGACATTGCGGGTCAATAAAGGCATAAGCCACAGGCGCACCGATTTCACCCAGAGGAATCCAGTTTGCCCCCTCAACATCGGCATAAAGCTGCTCCGAGGGTGATTTGAACCGGGGGTCGGCATCGGCCTTTTTGGCCTCGGAAAAGCTGTTGGCATCTTCGGTCAGCGTATCAAGCAAGGGATCGCCTTGTTGTTGCAGCCTTTTGACCTGCTGAACGGTGACCAGCTTGCCGTTTCCGTCGAAAAGCAGCCCCATCAGGAAGGCACTTCCGTCCGGCAGGACATAAAAATACTGCTCCTGTCCGTTTTTAACGGTGATCCATGAATCGAGGCCATGATCGCGCCCTAAGTAACGCACCTGCGCTCCCTGATTGACCAATTCCTTGATCGGCACGGGCATTTCAGGAAGCGGTGTTGTGGGGGTTGGCATCCTGTCCTGCGCAAAAACGGGCGCAGCAAAGGAAGAAATCAGAATCAAGACGGTCAGAAAAACTTTTTTCATAGGAGGCTCCTTGGACAATCAATATTCAACTATTCCGTGAAATGACGCAAGATGCTTTTGATGTGACAAGCCGGAAGTTTTTGTTGCATAATCGGCCTACATTCAGGATTGAAAGATTACAAAGGGAAAACGAACATGGAACTCTGGACTATTATTCTGGGCGGCATCGCTCTCGTCGCGCTTATGCTGGTCATGCTGTACAACAGGCTGGTGGCGTTGCGCCAGAACAGGGGTCAGTCCTTCGCCGATATTGATGTTCAGTTGAAACAACGCTTCGATCTCGTGCCCCAGCTTGTCGAAACCGTAAAGGGCTATGCCGCGCACGAAAAACAGGTTCTTGAAAATGTCACCGCCGCCAGAGCCGGGGTCAGGTCGGCGCAAAATATGAACCAGCGCATCGAAGCCGAAAACAATCTTACCCGCGCCATGGTCAGCCTCTACGCTGTCTCGGAAAACTATCCTGACCTGAAGGCAAACCAGAGCTTCCAGCAACTGATGGGCGAATTGTCCGACATCGAAAACAAACTCGCAGCCGCCCGCCGCTTCTTCAACAACGCAACGGCGGAACTCAACACGGCAATCGAACAATTCCCGGCAGTCTTGTTCGCTGCCTCGCTCGGCTTCAAAAAAGAGGAATTCTTTGAAATCCCCGAGGACGCCCGTGCCGCCCACGAAAAAGCCCCGGAAGTGAAGTTCGGCACATAGCATCATGGCCGCAGGGCTTCAGACACATATATGGGACAACAACATCCGCAGCATCATTTTGCTGGCGGCGTATCCATTTATCATCATGGCGATGGTCTGGGCGGTTTCCTATGTCCTTGGCATGAGTCAGGGCGGCTATAGTGCAGCCGGGGCGAATTACGATTTTGGCGTTGTCTATGCCAACAGGCTTCTTATCGAATTCTGGCCGATCATCCTGACGGTCATCGCCGTGTGGTTTATGATTTCCTATTTCTGGAACACGTCGATGATCCGCGCCCTTTCCCACGCGCATGAAGTCACGCGCAAGGATGAACCTGAGCTTTATAATCTTCTTGAAAATCTCTGCATCGCGCAAGGAATGCCGATGCCGCAACTTAATGTCATCGAAACCCATGCGAGAAACGCTTTCGCCAGTGGCATCGATACGCGCAGCTACGCCGTCACTGTTACCCGCGGCCTTCTCAACAGTTTAAGCAAGGACGAGGTCGAGGGCGTTCTCGCGCATGAACTGACCCATATCATCAACCGCGATGTGCGCCTGCTAATGGTGACGGTAATTTTTACAGGCATGATCGGTTTCGCTGCGCAAATGGCCTGGAGCAGCATCCGCCACGGATTTATCTACCGCTCCTCCAGCCGGCATGATCGGCGCGGCGGCGGCATTTTAATCCTGCTCGCCATCGCCGCGATTTTGTGGATCGGTTACATGGCAACGTTGTTCATGCGCTTTGCCCTGTCGCGCCGCCGTGAATTTATGGCCGATGCCGGAGCCGTACAGATGACCAAAAACCCAGAGGCCATGATGCGCGCCTTGATGCGGATCGCCGGGGCGGATTATATGCCGCACACCCCCGCCGACATCGACATGATGTGCATCGAAAACGCCCGCCCTTTCATGGGGCTGTTTGCCACCCACCCGCCGATTAAAAATCGCATTCTCGCCTTGTCCCAAACGACGAACACGCCTGTCCCCCATTTGCCGCACACCGGCCCCGCCCCGGCGGGTCAGGGTTTTGGCGACAGAACCCGCAGAAATCCTTGGCTCACCGCCCAAAGGCACGGCGTTGGGCAGATTTCCAGAAACGATTGAAATATGCTATAATCAGCACTATATTAACCACCGTGGGGAACAACAGTGTTTCCCGATGAACTGGAGAAAGTGAACATGGAAAATCGTTATTCAATCCCCAAAGCCCGCGAGGGACTGAACATCGACGCAGGCCTGCGCGGTCATTTTAATCGCGTTTATAACATTATGGCTCTTGGGTTGGCCGTAACAGGGACAACCGCTTATGCCGTATCCACAATTCCCGGCATTGAAAAAGTTTTTATGATGATTCACCAGAACATGTTTCTCGGTCTGGCGGTTATGACGTTGCCTATGATGCTTATGATGATGCTGTTTTCACCACAAAGGCTCTCATATGCATCTTATCAGTCTCTTGTCTTGGGATTTGTAGGGTTTTCCGCGTTCTGGGGCGCGTTACTGTCCGTGATTTTTTTGGTCTATTCCCCGGAAAGCATCATCAAAACATTCTTCATTACGGCAGGAACATTTGCGGGGATGTCCATCATTGGGTACACCGCAAAGGTTGACCT
>JBASFN010000118.1:0-6586 GCA_049653045.1 Alphaproteobacteria bacterium | reverse complement strand
GATAATATCACGCTGGCGTCCTCAACCGGGCAGGTGCGGACGTTTAAGATCGTCGGCATGTTTCAGACGGGGCGGTCGCAGTATGATAATTCACGCGGGTTTGTGGACATCAAGCGCGTGCAGGCGTTGATGGATCGGAGTAACCGCGCCAATAGCATTATCATCAAAATGGATAAGCCGGAAACAGCGCGGGCGGTGGCGGCAGAGATTGAATCGCGCATTGGGTATAAGACCGAGTCGTGGCAGGAGCAGTCGGAAGATATTATGAACACGCTGGTGATCCGGAATATGATTATGTACTCGGTCGTCAGTGCGGTTTTGATCGTGGCGGCGTTTGGGATTTACAACATTATTTCAACGGTCGTCCTGGAGAAGCAGCGCGATATTGCGATTTTAAAATCTATGGGATTTCGCGCCGCCGATATTCGCCGGATATTTTTGGTGCAGGGGGCTTTGCTGGGCGTGGCGGGGGTGGTGACGGGATTGCCCTTGGGGAGTTTGTTGATGTTGGGGTTGGGGCAGATACGGTTTCGCCCGCCGGGATTGTCGGAGCCTGTGAATATGCCGATTGACTGGGGATTTACGCAGTTTTTGATCGCCGGGGCGTTCGCGTTTTTTGCCGCGTTGCTGGCGGCGTATCTGCCGGCGCGCAAGGCAGCGCAGGTGATGCCCGTCGATATTTTGCGCGGGGGGACGTGATATGGATGTTGTCCTGAAAGCCGAAGGATTGAGCCGCGTTTTGGACGGGGAAATCCCCGTGACTCTGGTGCGGGACGCCAGCGTTGACATCCGGACGGGGGAATTTACGGCGATTACGGGGCCTTCGGGGTCGGGGAAGTCGTCGCTCTTGTATTTGCTGGGGCTGCTTGATCGGCCAACGGCGGGGCGGATTTTCATGCAGGGGCAGGCCGTTGAGCGCATGAGCGATGAGCAACTAGCGGCGGTTCGGCTGGAGCATATCGGGTTTATTTTTCAGTTTCATTTTTTATTGCCGGAATTTACGGCGTTAGAGAATGTGATGATGCCGATGCGAAAGCTGGGGCGGCTTTCGCAGGCGGCAATGATTGCGCGGGCGGAGACATTGTTGACCGATCTGGGGCTGGGCGATCAGATGCACAAGGTTCCCAAGAAAATGTCGGGCGGGCAGTGCCAGAGGGTGGCGGTGGCGCGGGCGCTCGCGAATGATCCGGTGTTGATTTTGGCGGACGAGCCGACGGGGAATCTCGATACCGTGTCCAGCCACGCGGTGCAGGAAATTTTGAAGGGCTTAGCACACAGTCAGAACAGGGCGGTGGTGGCCGTGACGCATGATATGGAGTTTGCGTCGGCGGCGGATCGTAGGGTTCATATTGTGGATGGGAAGGTGGTATAGGGGAGTTTGGCAATATATTTTCATGAAAATTAACACAATATTAGCTATTTTATGAAAAATTAAGATCATCTTAAAATTCATAAGCATAGGAGGTTTGTATGCAAGTAAATGATGATGCTGCCTTTGGAGATAAGGCTCGCAGTGCACGGAACATAGGGGATTCTGACTATTCAGAGAAGGGCTGCTCGGAGGCTGCCACACATTATCCTCTTCCCCAAAGCAGAACATTGTTTTCTGTTGCGGGTTGGGCTCTTGCTCAGGGGATTGAATACGGCATTGATGCTGCTCAGAATTTTTTAATTAAGTCTGTTTTGGGCGATAGGGATCAGATAGAAGGACAGCAAGTGTCTTTGGTTAATGATCCTGCTTATGATTTTCCAACGGAAATTAATGGTATTCCTACGGCGGAGGCTTTGCGGTATCCGGCCACGATGGAGGCATTTAAGAAAATCATGATAGAGCAAGGAGCAACAGATACTTTGAAGGGCTTGGAAAAGTATGAGGCATTGGAAAAAGCAAGGGACAATTTACCAAGCAAGGAAACACCTCAGACACCTGCGGATTGTGAAAATAGATCGATTTTTTATGTATCTAAACCACTTTTTCCGAATTTATAGAGGGGGTTGGGTAAAAAATTAGCCGCTTTTTTATGTTGGATCTTCGTTCATGCCCGCCTGACGGCTCGCTGCCGGGGATGACAGGCGGCGCATCAGGACATAAAAGACGGGGGTGAGGACGAGGCCGAAGAAGGTGACGCCGAGCATTCCCGAAAATACGGCGACGCCGATGGCGTGGCGCATTTCGGCTCCGGCTCCGTGCGAGAAGACGAGCGGCAACACACCCATGATGAAGGCGAAAGAGGTCATCAGGATAGGGCGCAGACGCATCCGGCTTGCCTCCCATGCGGCCTCCACTGTCGAGCGGCCTTGATGTTCGAGTTCTCGCGCAAATTCAACGATGAGGATGGCGTTTTTACAAGCAAGCCCCGCGAGGACGAACAGGCTGATCTGCGTGAAGATGTTGTTGTCGCCGTGGGTGAGATAGACCCCGGCCAATGCGGAGAGGATGCTCATGGGGACGATCAAAATGACGGAGAGTGGGAGTGCCAAGCTTTCATATTGCGCGGCCAGAACCAGAAACACCAGAAGAATGCAGAGCGGGAAAATATAGATGGTCGTGTTGCCGGCTAAAATTTTCTGATAGGTCAGATCCGTCCATTCATAGGTCATGCCTTGCGGCAGGGTTTCCTCAAGGATTTTTACCATGGCGGCTTGAGCCTCGCCGCTTGAGAAGCCGGGCGCGGCGTCGCCGTTGATGTCGGCGGAGCGGAACGCGTTATAGCGCGCCGCCGTTTCGGGGCCGAAGGTTTCCCGTACCTCCATGATCGAGCCGAGGGGAACCATTTGGCCTTCGTTGTTGCGCACCTGAAGCTTCAGGATGTTTTCGGGTATGGCGCGGTATTGGCTGTCGGCCTGCGCGATGACCTGATAGGTGCGGCCAAACTGGTTGAAGTCGTTGATGTAGAGCGAGCCGAGATAGACCTGCATGGTTTGGAATATGTCGCTGACGGGGACGCCGAGCTGGATGGCCTTGGCGCGGTCAATGTCGGCGTAGAGTTGTGGGACGTTGATGTTGTAGCTGGAGAAGACGCCCGCGAGTTCGGGGGTTTGCCAAGCGCGGCCCGTGACGGCCTTTACGGCGGCGTCGAGGGCTTGATAGCCTTGATCGGCGCGGTCTTGAATTTGGAGCTTGAAGCCGCCGATTGTGCCAAGACCCATGACGGGCGGCGGCGGGAATACGGCGATGAAGGCGTCTTGCAGCCCCATATATTTTTGCTGGATATTGCCCGCGATAGCGAAGGCGCTTAAGGCCGGGGTGTTTCTTTCCTCGAACGGGGCGAGGGTCAGGAAGACGATTCCCGCGCTCGAGCTGTTGATGAAGCCGTTGATCGACAGGCCGGGAAAAGCGACGGCGTTTTCAACGCCGGGTTCGTTCATGGCGATGTCGGACATGGTGCGGATGACTTTTTCCGTTCGCTCCAGTGTCGCGCCGGAAGGGAGCTGGGCGAAGGCGATGAGGTATTGTTTATCCTGCGCCGGGACGTAGCCGGCGGGGACAAGGCGGAAGACGAAAACGGTCGCGCAGATCAGGGCGACATAGACGGCGATTGCAAAAATCGTGTGCCGGAGAATCCAGCGCACGATGCGGGCGTATATGTGCGTGGTTGCTGAAAAAAACCTATTGAACAGGCCGAAGAACCAACCGAAGGCGGTGTCCATGATCCGCATCAGGGGGTCTTTTTTCTCGTCATGGCCTTTCAGCAGGATCATGCAGAGAGCCGGGCTGAGGGTCAGGGAGTTCAAGGTCGAAATAACCGTGGCGATGGCAATGGTCAAAGCAAACTGGTTATAGAACTGCCCCGTCAGGCCGCTGATGAAGGCGATGGGCACGAAGACGGAGGTGAGGACTAGGCCGGTGGCGAGAATGGGGCCGGTGACCTCGCGCATGGCCTGCATCGCGGCGGCTCTGGGCTTCAGGCCGCGTTCGATGTTGCGCTCGGCGTTTTCAACGACGACGATGGCGTCATCGACGACAATGCCGATGGCGAGGATCAGGCCGAATAGCGACAGGACGTTGATCGAAAATCCGAACATCATCATAAAGGCGAATGTGCCGACGATGGAGACCGGGACGGCGATCAACGGGATGATGGAGGCGCGCCATGTCTGGAGGAAAACGATGACCACCAGAACCACGAGGGCAACGGCCTCGAACAGGGTGTGGATGACGGATTCGATTGAATCGCGAACGAAGACGGTCGGGTCGTAGATGATGTCGTAGTCCACGCCCTCGGGGAAGCTTTTCTTTAGCTCCTCCATGGTTTTGCGGACGGTGTCGGAGATTTGCAGGGCATTCGCGTCGGGGGTTGAGAATATCCCTGCGCCGACGGCCTGTTTGTTGTTCAGGAGCGACATGAGGCCGTATTGCTCGGAATCCATTTCAATGCGCGCCACGTCGCCAAGGCGGGTGATGACGCCGTTCGCGTCCCGCTTGATGATGATGTTTTCAAATTCTTCGGGCGTTTGCAGGCGGCCTTGGGTGTTGATGGGAAGTTGTATCTGGACTCCCTTGTTGTAGGGCGGCCCGCCGATGGTTCCGGCGGCGACCTGGACGTTCTGGCTGCGGATGGCTTCGGTGACTTCGGTGGCGTTCATGCCGCGCTCGGCGATTTTATCCGGGTTTAGCCAGATGCGCATCGCGTAATTGCCGGAGCCGAAAATCTGGACATCGCCGACGCCGGGGATTTTGGCCAGTTGATCGCGGATGTTGAGGTTGGTGTAATTCCGCAAGTAAAGCATGTCGTAGCGATCGTTCGGAGAAATCAGGTGGACGACCATGGTTAAATCAGGCGAGCTTTTGATGACGGTGACGCCGAGTTGGCGGACGATGTCGGGCAGGCGGGGGAGGGCTTGAGACACCCGGTTTTGCACCATTTGCTGCGCGAGATCGACATTCGTGCCGATTTTAAAGGTGACGGTCAGGTTGAGCATGCCGTCGGCGGAGACAAGCGAGGACATATAAAGCATGTTTTCCACGCCGTTGATTTGTTCCTCTAGCGGCCCTGCGACGGTTTCAGAGACGACGGCGGGGTTCGCGCCGGGGAATATGGCGGTCACGTTGACCGATGGCGGCGTGACGCCGGGATATTCAGCGACGGGAAGTTGGAACATCGCAATCGATCCCGCGAGGAAGACGAGGATCGAGAGGACAGCCGCGAAAATCGGGCGGTCGATGAAGAAGCTGGAGAAGGTTACTGTGCCCGTATCTTCTTCTTGTTCTGGCGTGGGGATGTGGGTCACGGTGCGGTCTTTTCCGGTTGGGTTGGCTGCACTGGGGCGGCGTTTGGATCGGTGACTTGCGGTTCGACTATCATGTCGGGGCGGATTTTCATGATGCCTTCGGTGATGACCAGTTCGCCCTTTTCAAGACCCTTTAGTACGATGCGCTCGCCGTTGATGGTGTCGCCCAAGGTGACTTCGCGGTAGGCGACCTTGTTTTCGGGGCCAACGACATAGACGAATTTCCTGTCTTGATCCGTGCCGATGGTGCGTTCGGGGATGGTGAGCGCCGTTTTGCTTTCTGCGCTGCCGAGGCGGATGGCGGCGAACATGCCGGGGAGCAGTGGGCCGTCGGTGTTGGCGAACAGGGCGCGGGCGCGGACGGTTCCGGATTTGGGGTCGATGCGGTTGTCGAAGGAATGAATTGTTCCCTCGTAGATCGCATCGGGGAGGCTTTGGAGCGAGAGGCTGACAGGGATTTTTTTCTCGTCGGGCTGGGTTTGGGGCGTGCCGCGAACATGGCCGAGATAGGTTTGCTCGTCGATTTCAAAGTCGGCGTAGATGCCTTCGCTGGAGACGATGGTGGTGAGGACGGGCGCGCCGGGGCCGGCATCGACCAGATTGCCCTTTGTGATTTCAGCGCGGCCAACGCGTCCCGAGATGGGGGCGCGGACATGCGCGTAGTCGATATTCAGTTGGGCGCGTTTGAGGCGCGCCTCCGCCGAGGCGATGGTGCTTTTGCTGACGAGCTGGGTGTTCAGGCGTTCGTCGTAGGTGCGTTTGGGGATTGTGCCCGAGGCGATGAGGTCTTCGGCGCGTTTTAGTTCTTTCTGTGCCAGATCGTATTGGGTTTTGGCAGATTGGTAATCGGCGCGTGCCTGCGCGGCTTCGGCCTCGTAGGGGCGGGGGTCGATGACGAAGAGGATGTCGCCGGATTTGACCATCTGGCCGTCCTCGAATTTGATTTCCTTGATGATGCCGCTGACCTGCGGGCGGAGTTCGACGCTGTCGACGGCCTCGAGCCTGCCGGGGAATTCCTTCCAGATGGAGACGGGTTTTTCCTCCATCACCATGGCGGCGACGGGCATGGGCGGCATGGCGGCGGGGGCTTCGGCAGCGTTGGCCCGGAAGATGTAGGGCGAGGCCGCGCCGATGACCGTTAAAATTGCCAGTGGGAGCAATAGGTTAAGATGTTTCATCCGGTTCCTGCCGTTTCAAAGGGTGATTATTTTGCACCATATAGAAGTTGGTGGTTTTCTCAAGGGGGTCAAGGGGGTTTCCCATTTTCACCGCAGAGACGCAGAGAGCGCAGAGGAAGGGGGTTTGGGGTGGATAAATCTTTTGTGCCGTCATCCCGAGCGTAGTCGAGGGATCT
>JBASFN010000117.1:0-8452 GCA_049653045.1 Alphaproteobacteria bacterium | reverse complement strand
TTTTTTCCCGAACCCGACGATCTCGCCGTTATCCGAAAACTCGACTTCCAGCATCCCGCAACATGGCTGGCGACGTGGGGCGGCCTCGGGTTTTTAAAGCCCGCGCCGGGGACGTGGGGGTCGGTGGGCGCAATTCCCTTTGGTTTAATCCTCTATGCCCTCGGGGGGACATTTGGTGTTTTACTTCTGATCGCGCTTGTAATTTATGGCGGGCTTTGGGCTTGCCGAATATTCGAGGAACAAACCGGTACGCATGACAGCAAGATGATCGTCATCGACGAAGTCGCGGGACAACTGATTGCCATGCTGCCCGCCGCCATGAGTCCCTTGCTTGTTATCCTCTCCTTCCTGCTGTTCAGGGGATTTGATATTCTAAAGCCGGGGCCGATCGGTATGATCGACCGGAGATGGCCGGGCGCAAAGGGCGTCATGGCCGATGATATTTTAGCCGGGGCGTTTGCCGCCGTCATTGTACTGGGGTTGAGATATGCAGGATTTGACTGACCGATTGATGAAGTTGCTCCTCAGGAAAAAAATGACGCTGACAACGGCGGAATCCTGCACGGGCGGTTTACTCTCCGCCACCATCACCCACAAAGCGGGCGCATCGAAAATTTTTGACCGGGGCTTCATCACCTATTCAAACGAGTCAAAAACTGAATTGCTCGGCGTGCCGAAAGAAATTATCGCTGAGCAAGGCGCGGTCAGCGGCGGCGTCGCCCAGACAATGGCCGAAGGCGCCCTGAAAAACAGCCGCGCCTCCATCGCCGTTTCCATCACGGGCATCGCCGGACCAGATGGTGGCACGGATGAAAAACCTGTCGGGCTTGTTTATTTCGGCTATGCCATGCGCGACGGGCCAGTGGGCAGTATGCAAAAAAAATTCACCGGATCGCGCACCAAAATCCAGTCACAAGCCGTCCAGACCGCCATCAAACAGCTTATCAACATCCTGAGGTCTCAGGTATGAATGATTTTATTCGCTTCATTTCAAAATCGTTGGAGCCGTTTGGCTATCATGTCCGACCCCGGAATGGCCTCAATTTTCTGCGCGTTCCCAATCTTGAAAAAGACGGGTCGATTGACATCGTGCGCCGCGCCATGAGCACGCCCTGCCCTGTCCCTCCGGAAGGCAATCTTGATAGATTGGTGATTTATTTACGCACGTGCCTGCGCGAAAAACGCAATATCGATACCCGCCCGCGCTGTACGGGGGTTAGCATGACGGAGCATAGCCTGCGCTGTATTTATTCTCTTATCCTGTCGGCGAATGCCTTGAAGGATATTTCCGTGGAACTCCGGGTGCTCGACGATCATTCGGATGAAACGCCTCTCGCCGCACTGAAAAATATTCTAACGCACGCGCAATTTCCGGTCGCGCTCCGCACCACCACCGAACAGGGGCAAGGCGCGTCTCTGCATGAACAATTTTCCATGGGGCGGATGGATGATGCCATCACCTATTTCTGCGAGGATGATTTCCTGCACGAGGAAGACGGGCTGGCGGTCATGGTCAAATTTTATCAGGACATGGCGCGGCTTTCCGGCTCGCACCTTGTTCTTTACCCGATGGAGCATAACAGCCTTTATTCGCACCATTACCCGTCTTATATCGTCGCGGGTGCGGATCGGCACTGGCGCAGCGTTCGTCATGCGACGCATACATTCCTGACGCATGGGAAGGCCGTCGAAAAATACTGGCGCTATTTTGAAAACACGAAATATGTCGGCAACCGAAAAAAACGAAAATTGGGGTCAGAGGCGCAAACAACAAACAACCTATTCCGGTTTCTTCCGGGGTTCAGCCCCCTAAAACCTTGCGCCGTCCACCTGCAATTCAAGGAACTCCTCCCGCCCTTTTATGATTGGCGGGCTTTGTGGGAGAGAAGCAACTTGCCAATGGGGATTTAAAAAATCATTCACGCGAGGGGCGCAAAGACTCCGCAAAGGGCGCATTGTTTTATTTTAAAAATCTTTGCGATCGTGGCACATCATCGCGTTCTTTGCGTGAACTTTATGAAGGTTTGTTCGCTTATTGTTTTTTGCTATATAACTGCCGCGCCCGCGCTTCAAACGCCGCAACCATGCGCCTGACAATCTCGTTGAAGAATGCGCCCATAAGGCTTTGGAAGAACATATTTTTAAACTCAAAATCGACATAGAAATCAATCTCGCATGACCCGTCATCTTGACGCATGAACCGCCAATGGTTCGAGAGGTGCTTCATCGGGCCTTTCACGTACTCGACATGGAGGTGATCCGGGTGATTTAAAGTGACCTTGGATCTGAAGGTTTCGCGGAACATTTTATAGCCGATGACAAGATCAGCGTGAAATACATTGTTTTCACGACTTAAAATCTTGCAGGAGATGCACCACGGCAGGAATTCCGGGTATTTTTCGACATCCGACACCAGTTCAAAAAGCTGTTCCGGCGTATAGGGAAGTTTTCGTTTTTCGGCGTGGGTGGACAATTTACTCCGCCGCCTCTTTGGCCAGTTTTTCTTCCCGCGCCGCTTTAAGTTTCACAAAGTCATCGCCGGCATGATGGGAGGAGCGGGTCAGGGGCGAGGCGGAGACCATCAGGAATCCTTTGCGCTTTGCCATTTTGGTTAAATCCTCGAATTCTTCCGGCGTCCAGTATTTATCAATGGCAGCATGTTTGGGCGTGGGCTGGAGGTACTGGCCGATGGTGATGAAGTCCACCTGCGCGGCGCGCATATCATCCATCACCTGCCCGACTTCCTCTTTTGTTTCCCCTAAGCCAACCATCAGGCCGGATTTGGTAAACTGGTGTGGGTCGCGTTCCTTCACACGCTCCAGCAATCTGAGGCTGCGAAAATAACGCGCACCGGGGCGGATCGTGGGATAAAGGCGCGGCACGGTTTCGAGATTGTGATTAAACACGTCGGGGCGTGCGGCAATAACGGAATCGATGTCGTTCATTTTTCCCCGGAAATCGCCGGGCAGAATTTCAACGGTTGTGCCGGGGGATTTAATGCGGATCGCCTGAATGGTTTTCACAAAATGATCCGCGCCGCTGTCCTCCAGATCATCACGGTCCACCGAGGTAATCACAACATGGCTTAGCCCCATTTTCGCCACGGCCACGCCGACGCGCAAAGGCTCCAGTTTATCGAGCGCATTCGGCTTACCCGTCGCCACATTGCAGAACGCACAAGCCCGCGTACAAACCTCGCCCATAATCATAAAAGTCGCGTGTTTTTGATCCCAGCATTCGCCGATATTGGGACACCCCGCCTCCTCGCACACAGTCGTCAATTTCTGGCTGCGGACGATTTCTTTCGTCTCCTGATAAATCTTCCCCTGCGGCGCCTTCACCCGAATCCAGTCGGGTTTCTTGCCCGACGGACGATCGGGGTTTTTCTGCTTCTCCGGGTGGCGCTTGGCCTTGTTTAGAAGATCGGGGTTGTAGGTCATTTTCTCTCTTGCTTACGGCACGACAACGTCCGGCCAATCCTGTTTAAAATCCTTGTCACGAGTGACAAGGATACCACCCGCCACCCGCGCCGTAGCATAGATCAAGGCGTCGGGAAGTTTCAACCGCTTATGGCGGCGCAATGACGCTGCCTCGCGGCAAATCTCTATGTCTGTCTGCACAACATCAAACAGTTTATGGATGACGTCATCAAACATCGCCTCATCCCGGCCTGTTTCGAGACCCGTCATAAATTCAACATAGGCGGCTGCCGGGAGTTTAAGCCCGGCAAACCGCTCCAGCACGGCCTTCACGGCTATATCCCCGCCAAAATACGCGACAAGAATGTTGGTATCGAGGTAGCCGACTGTCATTTGCCCTCGTAGTCCGATTGTTTTTTGTCATTCAGGCCAGTATTTTCCGCAAGGCGGCGATCAATAGCAGCATCACGATCCGCCCATTCGGCACGCATCTTTTTTTGCCACGCCAGACCATCCATACCCTCGAACAGGTCAGAGCCTTTCAGGATGCCGAAATATTTATCGAGATCCGATTTTTTGGAGGCCTGTTCTGCTTCCAGATATTGCCCCACGGCGCGGCGCACGAGTTCGGCCCGTGACAGGTCGTGCTTTTTTCCAAGCAAATCCAATGCCTTAATCTGGTCTTCCGGTATATCGACAATCGTTCTCATGGGTCACCCAATTTGTTACGTGATATATCATCATATCTGATAACGTCATCAGATGTCAATGTCTAGAAATGGATCGCCTTCCCATAGGCCGAGAGCACAGATTCATGCATCATTTCGCTTAAAGTGGGGTGGGCGAAAATGGTGTGCATTAGCTCGGCCTCAGTGGTTTCCATCGTTTTGGCGATAACATACCCCTGTATGAGTTCGGTAACTTCCGCCCCGATCATATGCGCCCCGAGCAACTCCCCGGTTTTTTCGTCGAAGATGGTTTTGATGAGGCCTTCGGGTTCACCTAAAGCAATCGCCTTACCATTGCCAATGAAGGGGAATTTCCCGACTTTGATCTTAAGCCCCTTGTCCCGCGCCGCCTTTTCGGTCATGCCGATGCTGGCGACCTGCGGCATGCAATAGGTGCAGCCGGGGATGTTGGATTTATTCATCGGGTGTACGTCTTTCACGCCAGCAATTTTTTCAACGCAAATCACGCCCTCGTGACTGGCTTTATGGGCAAGCCAAGGCGGAGCGGTCACATCGCCGATGGCGTACACGCCCGGTTCATCCGTCGCCAGCCATTCATTCGTCACGATATGACCGCGATCGACTTTCACTTTCGTTTTCTCAAGGCCGATATTTTCGGTGTTGCCGATGATGCCGACAGCCATAATCACGCGGTCAAAAGTGATTTCCTGCGACTTTCCGCCGGCCTCGATTGTGGCCTTCACATTGGTTTTTGATTTATCGAGTTTGGATACTTTCGCCCCAGTCATAATTTTAATGCCCTGCTTCTCAAAGGCTTTCCGGGCAAGCGCCGAGATTTCCTCATCCTCCACGGGGAGGACGCGATCCATGATTTCAACGACCGTCACGTCCGCGCCAAGCGTCCGGTAAAAGCTGGCGAACTCAATGCCGATAGCCCCCGATCCGACGACAAGAACCGATTTCGGCAGCGCCTCCGGCGTCATGGCCTCGCGATACGTCCAGACCAATTTTCCGTCCGGCTCCAACCCCGGCAAAGTGCGCGCCCGCGCCCCGGTGGCAAGAATAATATTCTTTGCCGAAAGGGTTTCAAAAACCTTACCGTCCTTTTCGACGGTGATTTTCCCCGCGCCCGCCAGCTTGCCCCAGCCATCGTAAACCGTGACCTTGTTTTTTTTCAGCAGGTGCGCGATGCCCTTGGAAAGTTGCGACGCCACGCCGCGTGACCTTTCGATTATTTTTTTAAAATCAATTTCCACACCTTTGACTTTAAGGCCAAACTGGTCGGCATGGGTGATAAGATGATGAACCTCGGCTGATCTCAAAAGCGCCTTTGTCGGGATGCATCCCCAGTTCAGGCAGATGCCGCCTAGATGCTGCGATTCCACCAACGCGGTTTTAAGGCCAAGCTGCGCGGCGCGAATGGCCGCCACATATCCGCCGGGGCCGCCACCGATTACGATGATGTCATAGGATTGATTGCTCATGGTTTTTCCAATCTAGATAAACAAACCCGCCGGGTTTTCGATGAATTTTTTGAAGTGCTGGAGATATTCCGCGCCGACCGTGCCATCAACCGAGCGGTGATCGACCGAAAGCGTACAAGTCATAAAATTGCCGATCTTGATCTGGCCATTTTCAACAAACGGACGTTCTTCCCCTGCCCCCACAGCCAGAATGCAGGATTGCGGCGGGTTGATAATCGCGCCGAAGGACTTCACGCCGAACATGCCGAGGTTCGAGACCGTGAAGCTGCCGCCCTGAAATTCCTGCGGCTTTAGCTTTCCCTCGCGGGCGCGTTTAGCGAGGTCTTTGACTTCCTCGGAAATCTGACGCAGGGTTTTATCTTCCGCTGCTTTGACGATAGGCGTTATCAAACCGTTCGGTGTTGAAACCGCCACGGAAATATCAGCCTTCGTATATTGAAGAACCGCATCATCCGTCCATGAGACGTTGGCCGCCGGGTAGGCTTTGAGTGCCACCGCCGCCGCCCGGATGACAAAGTCATTGACCGAAACTTTATAGGCTCCGTTTGCGAGATCGTTGATCTGGCGGCGCATCTCAAGCAGCGCATCCAGACGACAATCCACGCTTAAGTAAAAATGCGGGACAAGCTGTTTCGACTCCTGCAAACGCTGCGCCGTGACACGCTTGATCTGGTTATTGGGGAGCGGTGTATAGGCCATGCCGAGCAAGTCGGCCTGTTTTCTAGCATCCACACCGGACGCGGCAGGGCGAGACGACGGTGCGGAGGATGCGGGTGCAGAAGCAAGTTTCCCCTCGATATCCTTCCTGACGATGCGCCCGTTCGGTCCGGAGCCTTGGATTTTTGAGATGTCTATATTTTTTTCTTTTGCAATCCGGCGCGCGAGAGGCGAGGCAAACACCCTGCCTCCCATTTTATCATCCCGAGTGGAGCCTGAACGAAGTTCGGGCGTAATCGAGGGATCTTTCTTCGGAATAGAGACTGAAGATCCTTCGACTACGGGCTTGCGCCCTCCGCTCAGGATGACGGAGTCGGCGCTCTCCCCCTCCTCCAGCAAAATCCCGATTACATCGTTTACGGGAACTTTTTCCGTTCCGGCGGGGACGAGGATTTTCCCGAGAATGCCCTCATCCACGGCCTCGACCTCCATCGTCGCCTTGTCGGTTTCGATCTCGGCGATGACATCGCCGGCCTTGATTGCGTCGCCTTCTTTTTTCAACCATCGGGCGAGATTTCCCTCCGTCATGGTGGGGGACAAGGCTGGCATTGTAATTTTAATAGGCATTAACTGGTCTCCCCGCAACTAAACTACACTTAGAAATAAAATTACGCATTATTCGTTTGAATTTTCCAGCATACAAATTTAGAAATGTATAAATCTTTATAAAAAAATCTATCTCAGGGAAAGGTAACTGACTATGTCTTCTAAAATTCATCATCCGCTTTATACCAATCACAAACCTTTGTTTGACCAAGTCGCACAAGCCACAGATTTGTCGATCAAGCAGATCATAAACTTTGTTACTGAAAACAGAGGACTGAACCCGGCAAAAGCCAGAGAAGTCACAGATGCCTTTGGTGGCAAAAACACCATTATCGACCTGACGCGTGAAATGGCCTGAGTCTAACTTCATCAGCCGCAAACCTTTTTGACTGCATTCACAATGTCTGCCGCTTGCGGCAAGGCGAGCGCCTCTAAATTCGCGGCATAGGGCATGGGCACGTCGGCGCAACTGACGCGCATGACGGGCGCATCCAGATAATCGAACGCATGCTCCATGCAAAGCGCGGCGATTTCCGATCCTATGCTGGCCGCCGGCCAGCTTTCCTGCACCGTGACGATGCGGCTGGTTTTCTTGACGCTCTCGATGATCGTATGACGATCAAGCGGGCGGATGGTGCGCAGGTTAATCACCTCCGCATCAATCCCCTGCGCCGCCAATTCTTCCGCCGCTTTCAGGGCTTTGCCGACCATAATCGAATAGGCAACGATGGTGACATCTTTCCCCTCGCGCTCGATTTTTGCGCGGCCAATCGGGATAACGAAATCGTCATTGGCGGGCGCCTCGAACGATTGCCCATAGAGAATTTCATTTTCTAAAAAGACGACCGGGTTCGGGTCGCGGATTGCGGCCTTCATCAGGCCCCGTGCGTCTGCCGCCGACCATGGTGCGACGACCTTGAGGCCCGGCACATGCGCATACCAGCTTGCGAAATCTTGCGAGTGCTGCGCCCCCACCCGAGCCGCCGCGCCGTTCGGGCCACGGAATACGATGGGGCAGCCGAGTTTTCCGCCCGCCATGTAGAGCGTCTTCGCGGCGGAGTTGATGATGTGATCCATTGCCTGCATCGCAAAGTTCCACGTCATAAATTCAACAATGGGACGGAGGCCGTTCATCGCCGACCCCACGGCCATCCCGGCAAAGCCGTGCTCGGTGATCGGCGTGTCGATCACACGTTTTGCGCCGAATTCGTCGAGCAAGCCTTGGGATACCTTGTACGCGCCGTTATATTCCGCGACTTCCTCACCCATCAGGTAAACGGTTTCGTCGCGGCGCATTTCCTCGGCCATCGCGTCACGCAAGGCCTCGCGCACCGTCATGGTTTTTAGGTTTGTAAACGCGGCCTCATCAAACGGCGGGGGTTCCAGCACCGCGCCTTGGGCATAGAGGATATCGCGGTTTTCGATGATTTTTCCTGAGGGCTGAGTGATGAGTGATGCGTGATGAGTTACGAGAGAATCCCCCGAAAGTTTTGCATTCGGAACACATGGAATATCGATTGTTGCGGGCGCAGACACGTCACCAACGCTCTCGCCCTCCTCGACCAGCACCGCAATCGGCGTGTTCACCGCCACGCCT
>JBASFN010000116.1:0-7384 GCA_049653045.1 Alphaproteobacteria bacterium | reverse complement strand
TTCGTCGGAGCAGAGTATTAAGGATGCTTCTGCTTCTGCTCCTGTTGCTGTTTCTGAACTTGCGCCTGAGTCGGTGGCGGGTGCTTCGGGGGTTCAGCCGGGCGAGTTCAGCACCGCGCTTGATGCTATTCCGCGTCCTTTATGGCTGCGCGATCAAAATCAGAAAATAATCTGGTGCAATACGACCTATGCCGATTTTTTGAATACGGATGTTGAAACGGCTTTGCGGGAGCAAAAGGAAATTGCGGCGCAGGCCTTGAAGAAAAAGACGATTGCCAAGGACGAGCTTCCCCCCGGTAAGGCGTTGGCGGCACTCGCCCTCAAGGACAATAAAACCCTTGAAACCAAGGCGCATGTGGTCGTGAAGGGTAGCCGGATTTTGATGCGGCTGTCGGAAATTCCCCTGTCGCCTTTGCCGATGACGATGGGGATTGCCTTTAATATTACGCGGGAAGAGGAGTTGGAGACGACGCTCAAGCGGTATCAGTCGTCTAACCAGGAATTGCTGGAGCAGCTTCGCAGCGCGATTGCGATTTTTACGGCGGATGAACGGCTGGAATTTTATAATTCCGCGTTTTCGCAGCTTTGGGGGCTGGAGGATCAGTGGCTGAATACCGGGCCGAAGCTGGGCGAATTGATGGAAAAGCTGCGTCAGACGCGGCGTTTGCCTGAGCAGATTGATTTTAAACGCTTTAAGCAAGACTGGCTTGATATGTTTACCAGTCTGATTGATCCGTTTGAGGATATGCTGCACCTGCCGGATGGATCGACATTGCGCCAGCTTGTCGTGCCGCATTCGATGGGCGGCTTGATGATGACGTTTGAGGATGTAACCAGCCGTTTGCAGCTTGAATCGTCCTATAACACCTTGATCGCGGTGCAAAAGGAGACGCTGGATAACCTGGCCGAGGCCGTGGCGGTGTATGGCGGAGACGGGCGGCTTAAATTGTCTAATCCGTCGTTTGGTCGATTGTGGGGTCTAAATCCTGAAGACCTTGAAGGCGAGCCGCATATTTCAAAGCTTGTCGAGAAGATGAAGCCGCTTTTCAAAAATTCCAATTGGGAAACCAAAAAGGAAGAGTTGATCGCCAGTGCGCTGGATCGGTTGATGCATGAGGGGCGGCTGGAGCGGAGCGATGGGACGCTGGTTGATTTTACGACCGTTCCTCTGCCGGATGGCGGGGTTTTGCTGACCTATGCGGATGTGACCGATAAGATGCGGGTGGAAAATGCCCTGCGGGAGAAAAATGCTGCGCTGGAGGCGGCGGAGCAGCTCAAGCTCGATTTCCTTGCCAATGTTTCGTATCAGCTTCGCACGCCTCTTAATGCGATTATGGGATTTACCGAGATACTGGCCAAGGAATATTTTGGGCCGCTCAATGTGCGGCAGAAGGAATATACGCAGGACATGCAGGAAGCTAGCGAGCGGTTGCTCGGGCTTATCAATGATATTCTCGATCTTTCGACGCTGGAGGCCGGGTATATGAAGTTATCCCGTGCGGATATGGATGTGGCCTCTATGCTGCAGGGTGTGTTTGATCTGGTGCAGGGGTGGGCGCGTAAGGCCAGCATCGATATTTTCATGGAATGTACGCCGGATGTGGGCGGTATTGTCGCCGATGAGCGGCGATTGCAGCAAGCCGTTATCAATTTGATCCGTAACGCCATTAGTTTTACGCCGTCGGGCGGGAAAATCACACTCGGGGTGCGGCGGAATGAAAGTGGTGTGACGATTTATGTTGCGGATACCGGGATTGGTATTTCCAAGGAAGACCGGGCGCGTATTTTCGAGCCGTTCCAGCGTGCGCAGGGCGGCGGCAAGGCGCGGATGTCGCGGGGCGGCGCGGGGCTTGGGCTTTCCCTTGTGCGGAATATTATTGCTCTGCATGGCGGGAGTGTTGATCTGGACAGTGAGCCGGGTAAGGGGACGACGGTTAGTTTGTTCCTGCCGATGACGTCGGTGAAGACGTCGTTGAAAATTGGGTCTGAGAAGAATTAGGATGCTTTGTCATTCCGGCGCAAGATGGGACCTATAAGGCGATTAAAATAAAGATAAAAAATTAAACCACTAAGAACACGAAGGTCACTAAGTTTTTCTTCTTATAGTCGTTTGAATAATAATTGGCATGATTCCTGCCACTTAGTCGTCATTCCCGCGAAGGCGGGAATCCATTGATCTGCTTGCGCAAAATTCCGGGATTTCGATTCGTTCCATCCATGGACCCCCGCCTACGCGGGGGTGACAGTGTTGGAAAATGTCGGATTCATAGTTGGAATGACTATACTATGTCAGGCTCTGACGGCGGTGATGAAGTTCCGGATTTTTGCTGCGTCTTTTATGCCGCGTTCGCGTTCGACGCCGGAGGAGACATCGACGGCATCGGGTTTTAAAATCGCAAGGGCGGTTTTGATATTTTCCGCAGTCAGGCCGCCGGAGAGCATCCATGGTTTTTTGAAGGATGTGTTTTTTAAGATTTCCCAGTCGAAGGATTTGCCGCTGCCGCCGTGGAGCGCGGTTTTTGAATCGAGCAGAATCCAGTCGCTAATCTCTTGAAATCCCTCGATTTGCTGCAAGTCTTTTGCGCTTTCGATGGCGAGGGCTTTGATGATGGGTTTTTGGAAGCGTTCTTTGATTTGCTGCACTCGTTCCGGTGTTTCTGCGCCGTGGAGCTGGATCATGTCGAGGCGCAGGTTATTTGCGAATTTTTCGAGGTCTTCGTCTGACGGATCGACGAACAGGCCGACGGCCTTCACGGGGGCGGGTGTCAGTTGCCGCAGGTTTGCTGCGGTGTGAAAATCAATAAAACGCGGCGAGGGAGGGTAAAAGACGAGGCCGATAAAATCTGCCCCGGCGTCGATGGCGGTGCGCAGGTTTTCGGAATCCTTCAAGCCGCAGATTTTAACGGCGGTCATACGGATGTTCCGTTAAGGATGGCTTGTGCGGCGGCGGCGGGGTCGGGTGCGCCCGTTATCGGGCGGCCAATGACGAGGTGGGTTGCGCCCTTTTGAAGGGCTTCTTGCGGGGTCATAATGCGTTTTTGGTCGCCGGGGTCGGAGCCTGCCGGGCGGATGCCGGGAACCATTAAGGTGAAGTCGTTTCCCACTATCCGGCGCAGGAGTTCTATTTCGAGGGCGGAGCAGACAACACCGTTCAGTTCGGCTTCTTTTGCCAGAATGGCCAATCTGGCGACTTGTTCGTCGAGTTTTCCGGTGTAGCCGATATTGCGGAGTTCGATGTCGTTCATGCTGGTCAGGATCGTGACGGCCAGAAGTTTTGTTGCGGGGGCGCATGCGGCCTTGGCGGCCTCCATCATTTCCTGGCCGCCCGAGGCGTGGACGTTGACATAGGCCGGGGCGAGGTTTTGGGTTACGGTTTTGATCGCGGCGGCGACTGTGTTCGGGATGTCGTGGAATTTCAGATCAAGGAACAGGGCGGCGGAGGGGCAGCTTTCCCGGATCTTTTCAACGCCGTGCGGGCCGAAGCGGCTGAAGAATTCAAGGCCAAGTTTGAGGCCGCCCGTGACGGGGCCAATCGTTTTCGCCAAGGTTACGGCGCGGCCAAGGTCGTCGGTGTCGAGGGCGCAAAAGATCAGGGGGTTTGTCATGGGTTCACTTTTTATTCGTTCATTTTTGCCGGCAGCAGCGTTATGTCGTTTGCGGGGTGCAGCACGGTTTTTTCTTTTTCTCGGGCGGAATTGAGTTCCTTTTCCAGTTTTTGAATGCGGCGGCCTTGCTTGCGTTTTTGCCAGCGCACAGGAAGGGAGCCGAGCCAGGACATGAGGCTGCCGAGCAGGAAGCCAAAAGCCAGCAGGCCAAGGGCGATGATATAAAAGGGAAGGTTTAAGGACGGGTGGATGGGACTCCAGACCAGTTCGACATTATGCCGATTGGCAACCGCAAAAACGGCGAAGAGGACGGCGAGGATCAGGCCGATGATGCCACGGATCAAGCCCATGATTTACAGCCTATTGATATTCGCCGCCGCCCTGAGGCGCGCCGCCGTTGAGACGTTCACGCAGTGCCTTGCCGGTTTTAAAGAAGGGCAGGCGTTTTGCGCCGACCTGTACGGTGTCGCCTGTGCGGGGGTTGCGGCCGGTGCGGGCTTCGCGGCTTTTGATCGAGAACGCGCCAAAGCCGCGCAATTCCACACGGTCGCCGCGCGCCAGTGCGCCGGTGATTTCATCAAAGACCGTTTCGACGATTTTTTCGATGTCGCGGAGGTAGAGATGCGGGTTGCGCTCTGCCAGACGTTGGATCAGTTCGGACTTCGTCATTGCTCGGGTTCCCCTTTGACTATCCATATGTTTTTCTTGAACAAAGCCAGATTGCCCGATTCCGGGGGGGTGCGTCAAGCGAAACCCCTTGATGGGAAAGGGATTTTTGTAATATTGCCCTCTAAATACGCCGGAATATAAAAAAAGCCGGGAGTTGATCCCGGCTTTTTTGTGATTTGTTAAAGGGGGGAGGTTATTCCTCGTCCTTTTTCTTTTTGGCTTTGGGCTTTTTCTCGCCGTCTTCAGCATCGTCCTTTTTCTTGGCCGCTTTTTTAGCCTTGGGCTTTTCTTCCGATTCTTCGGATTTCTTGCCCAGAGCTGCGCCGAGAATGTCGCCGAGGGAGGCGCCGGATTCGGTCGAGCCGAATTCCTTCATTGCCTGTTTGTCCTCGTCGATCTCGCGTGCCTTGATGGACAGGGAGATTTTCCCGGTCTTTTTGTCCACGGAGATGATTTTGGCGTCGATTTTTTCGCCAACAGCAAAACGGTCGGGGCGTTGCTCCGAACGTTCGCGGCTGAGGTCGGGTTTCTTGATGAAGCCTTTCTTGCCGTCGCTGGTGGTGACTTCGATGCCGCCGGACGTGATGGCCGATACGGTTGCGGTGACAACGGCGCCCTTGCTTTCCGACGTTTCGCCATCCGAAGGAGTCGAAGCGGTTTTGCGCTCCTTGCCTTCGTAGGGGTCTTTCGTCAGTTGCTTGATGCCGAGTGCAACGCGTTCCTTGTCCGGTGACATGTCGAGGATTTTTGCCTTGATCATGTCGCCTTTTTTGAAGGCCTTGAGCGTTTCTTCGCTGTTGTCTTCCCATGAGATGTCGGACAGGTGAACCATGCCGTCGATCTCGTCGGTCAGGCCAACAAACAGGCCGAACTCGGTGACGTTGCGAACTTCGCCCTCGATCTCGTTGCCGATTTCGTGGGTGTCAGCGTATTTCTTCCACGGGTTCTCCTGGCATTGTTTCAGGCCAAGGGAAATGCGGCGTTTTTCCTGATCGACATCCAGCACCATGACTTCGACTTCCTGAGAGGTCGAGATGATTTTTCCGGGGTGGATGTTTTTCTTGGTCCACGACATTTCCGATACGTGTACCAGACCCTCGATGCCTTCTTGCAGCTCGACGAACGCGCCGTAGTCGGCGATGTTCGTGACGCGGCCGGTGAAGCGCTGGCCAACCGCAAAGCGGTTTGCCACGTCTTTCCACGGGTCGTCTTCCAGCTGTTTCATGCCAAGGGAAATACGTCCGGTTTCCTCGTTGAAGCGGATGACCTGAACATCGACGCTCTGGCCGATTTGCAGGACTTCCGAAGGATGGTTGACGCGTTTCCACGAGATGTCGGTGACGTGCAGCAAGCCATCGACGCCGCCCAAGTCAACGAACGCACCGTAATCGGTGATGTTCTTGACCACGCCCTGAAGGAGTTTGCCTTCTTTCAGCGTGTCGAGGAGGTCGGAGCGTGCGCTCAAGCGGCTTTCTTCGAGAACGGCACGGCGCGAGACAACAATGTTGCCGCGTGCGCGGTCCATTTTCAGGATGAGGAAAGGCTGCGGCGCGCCCATCAGGGGCGATACGTCGCGCACGGGGCGGATGTCCACTTGTGAGCCGGGGAGGAACGCAATCGCGCCGCCCAGATCCACGGTGAAACCGCCTTTCACGCGGCCAAAGATGATGCCGGTGATGCGTTCGTTTTTCTTGTGCAGTTTTTCGAGGTCGATCCAGACTTCTTCGCGTTTTGCTTTTTCGCGGGAGAGGACGGATTCGCCGTCGCGGCCTTCGATTTTCTCGACATACACTTCGACGCTGTCGCCGATGCGGATTTCGGAGTCTTCGCCGGGGCGGGAGAATTCCTGACGCGGGATGCGTCCTTCGGATTTCAGACCCACATCAACGATGATGAAATCGTCCGTCGTCGAAACAACCGTTCCGGTGACGACGTTGCCTTCAAATTTTCCCTTGCCTCCAAGAGATTGTTCGAGGAGAGCGGCAAAATCCCCCGAATCTGTTCTGTCTATTAGTTTTGCGGCTTTACTGGCCATAGTGGTTTCCTTTCAATGTTGGCATCCCTCCCCCAGCCGTCTTTCAGGTCCATGGGTGGCGGTCTGCCTGTCTCAAGGGTTTGAATTTATGCGGGCAACTTTTTCCGGATGATCTCAAGAGCCTTTTCCAATGCTTCGCGTTGGTTGAGGTTCGTGGTATCGAGCGTGATCGCATCGTCAGCTACCCTCATGGGGGCTGCGGTGCGAGCCGCGTCCCGGGAATCTCGTGCACGCATATCCCTTAAAACGGCCTCATATGTAGTGGAAAGACCCCTAGATTGCAACTCTTTAAAGCGGCGGTCGGCGCGGGTTTCCGGGCTTGCCGTGATGAAGAGTTTTACGGGTGCGTCGGGGCAGATGACCGTGCCGATGTCGCGTCCGTCGAGCACCGCGCCTTTAAAGCCGGAGCCGGGGGCGGCGGCGAATGATTTTTGCATGTTTAACAATAGGTTACGGACTTCCGGGATTGAGGAAACATGCGAGGCGGCCTCGGTGACGCGTTCGTCTTTCAGGATATTTTCGGCAAAGGGGATGTTTCCGGCCTTGGTCAGGCTATTTGCGGCGGTGATTGCGGCCAGAGTGTCTGAGGCCGGGCTTCCTGTCTCCAGTACCATATAGGCTACGGCGCGGTAGAGCATTCCGGTGTCGAGATGGGCGTAGCTAAGGGTTTCCGCGATTTTGCGGGCGAGCGTGCCCTTGCCGCTGGCGGCGGGGCCGTCGATGGCGATGATTGGGGCAATAATGGGTTTTTCTATCATGCGTTATTCATAGGGATTTTCGGGATTTTTACAATTAGCTATGCGTAGCTACGCGAAGAAAAAGCTGGACAAGGACCTATTTAATATGTAAATTATAGTTCTTGTATTGACAAGACAAGATATAAAAAATTACAATTTATGTAATAAAAAATTATAAAACAGGGAGATTAAGGATATGCGTAGTTTGAGAGAAAAATTACAAGATGCGGTTTCGGCGATTACTGAAGCTCTGCAAATGGAGCAAACTCAGGGGTCCTCGAAAGAGATCAAGCAGATTTTGGAACAATTGCAGGATTCCCATCCGGATGGTCTTGATC
>JBASFN010000115.1:0-15640 GCA_049653045.1 Alphaproteobacteria bacterium | reverse complement strand
TATTTAAAGCTATGAGCATTTTTTTTACAAAAAGACCCATAATAACAATTTCTGATGGTCGCTTTCTGGCCTTGGCCGTCCTTGCCTTTTTCACTTTTGTGCCTGCGGCCTTCGCACAGGACGCTGTAAAGAGTGCCAATCCCGCGCCCGCCATACAGGCCGAGCCTCAGAAAAAAACCTTTGAAGCCCCGGCACGCGCCGTCACTGAAGTGACGATCCTTGTCGGGCAAACCCCGATTGCCCTCTGGGGGATTGAAGAAGCCGGTTCGATTGAGCCGACCTTAAAACTCAAGGCACGCACCGTTCTCGATAACGCCATCGGCGGCAATAAAGTTTCCTGTGAACTCAAGGTAAAGACCGGGGCTGACATCCGGGCACAATGCGCCAATGCCGACGATCAGGATCTAAGCCTTTATATGATCCAGCAAGGCTTTGTCACCGTTGACCGCGCCGCCGTGCTTGGCTCCGTTTTCGAGGACGCCTATATTCAAGCCGAAAAAAAAGCGCAGGATAAAGAAACGGGTATCTGGGCTTCTTCCTCCAATTCATCGGGCGGCGGCGGTTCCGACGGGACATTGATGCTCAGTTTCGGGTTTATCCTGTTTCTTTGCATCATCGGCGCATTTACATTCTTAAGCATCGTCATCATGCGCGGATTTCAAAAGGTCATCGACGCGCAAAACGACAATGTGCAGATGATGATGAAGGAACGCAAACTCCGCGATCAGGAACGCGAAGTTGTCGCCATCATGCTGGACTCTGAATTAAAGGCGAACAAAGCGAAGATCGAGGCTTATCTTGCCGTGTATGAAGAAATGCTGAAAAGCATGAAAGACCCGGATCGCCCGCCGAAATACAAAAAATCTGGCGATATTTTACAGCGTCAGCCCGCACTCAGCCGCGCCGTATTCGACCGCAATACCGACAAGGTTGACTCCCTTGGCACGCGTCTTTCCAGCGAACTCGTCCATTTTTATGCCCGGATCAAAACCAATCCAGAATATGTGACGCTGGAGTCGGATATGGAACTAAAAGACGCGCTGGCCGTTGTTGACCGCTCACTCAAACATGCGCGTCGGCTGAATGATCTGGCCGGACGTTTGCTTGACTCGTTTGCGGCGAGCGGCGTTATTTCCGAGAAATATCAGGAATAGAACCTTAATTCGTCATTGCGAGCTGAAGGCAAAGCAATCCAGATTTCTTTGACATTCTCACACCGTCATCTTGGCGCGGGGCCGGAACCGATAAGGCCATTAAAATAAATATAAAAATTGAACCACTAAGAACACTAAGGCCACTAAGTTTTTCTTCTTAGTGCTCTTCGTGAACTTAGTAGTAAAAAAATATTTAATTTTAAATGATATATGGATCCCGGCTTGGCTATAAAAAATTATATCTTCCCCTTCACCTCGGCGGTGACGAATTCCCGGCCTTTGAATTGCAATTCTATGTCCTGCCCTGTTTTTATATCTGATGCGCTGGCGATGACATGACCGCCGGAGTCGCGGACGACCACGAAGCCCCGCTGGAGCACATTTTCAAAAGAATAGGCTTCCAGCATTTTTCCCGCGTGACCTAATCTTTTTTCCAAATCATCCAACAAACGCGGGGCGGTGCGGGTGAGCTGATCGCCCCAACGTTCGAGGGTTTTTTGCATGACATCCAACCTATCTGATGGATGACGCAACTTTGCGCCGACGCGCAGGACTTTTTCCTGTTTTCCCGAAAGATACTGGATAAACACGCGGGCGATTTTATCGGCGGTGTTATCCAGCCTTTGGGTTTTTACATCAAAAAAGCGCGACGGGTCGCCCAGCCCTTTGCTTTGCGCGTCCAGCCTGTGCCGCAATTCCGAGATCATGCGCGTTAATCCGGTGAACAGGCGATTCCCGTTATCCGCGATAAACGCTGCAAGTTCCGCCCGCACAGGCACAGATTTTTCGGCCGCGCCCGTCGGCGTAGGTGCGCGCAAGTCGGCGGCGTAATCAATCAGCGTCGTATCGGTTTCATGGCCGACGGCGGCAATCAGGGGAATAGTTGAGGCGGCGGCGGCGCGAACAACGACTTCTTCGTTGAAGGGCATGAGATCCTCCAGCGATCCACCGCCCCGCGCCACGATCAATAAATCTGGACGGGGGGTAAAATTTTGAAACCCGTTGATGGCGGCGGCGACTTGTTCCGCCGCGCCAGGCCCTTGCACCAAAACGGGCCAGACGATGACATGACGCGGGAACCTGTCTTCCAGCCTGTGCAAAATATCCTGAATTACCGCGCCGGTGGGCGATGTGACAATACCGATGATTTCAGGAAGAAAGGGAATCGGTTTTTTCCGGGCAGGATCGAACAGCCCTTCCGCCGCCAGCCTTTTGCGGCGTTCCTCCAGCATTTTCAGCAATGCGCCCTCGCCCGCCAATTCCATCGATTCAATTTTAAGCTGGTAGTTCGAGCGCGCCGGGTAGGTTGTAATCTGACCTGTGCAAATCACCTCAAGACCTTCTTCCGGCTTAATCGACAGTTTTGAAACCGTGCCGCGCCAGCATACGGCGTTAATCACCGAGTCGGCATCTTTCAAATCGGTATAAAGATGACCCGAGGAGTGGATTTTCACCCGGCTGAGTTCACCGCGCACCCGCACGCGGGCATAGCTGGCCTCCAGCGTCTTTTTTAAGGAAAACGCGAGTTCAGACACCGAAAATTCGGGGACATTTGATTTGATTGATTCTGGCTCTGGCATGGAATGATGATATGATCCAGTACAGGCTCTGACAACCCCGCTAGAAGCAAGAAAATGACCGCGCCCCTTTCCACTTACCGTTACGCCGATGAAACGAAAACCGTCGAGGCTCTTATCAAAGCCCTGCCCTGGACGACCGAGATGGCCTACCGGGTGGAGGATCGCGCCGCGAAGCTGGTGCAGCGCATCCGCAATGAAAAAGCTCCGACGGGGCAACTTGAAACTTTCTTGCGCGAATTTTCCCTCGATACCGAGGAAGGCTTGTCCCTTATGTGCCTTGCGGAGGCGTTGCTGCGGATTCCTGACCGGGATACGGCTCGCGCCTTGATCCGCGATAAGGTCAGCGCGGCGAACTGGGCGGGTGCGGGCGGCGGTGACTGGGTCGTCAAAGCGGCGGGAATCGGCCTGATGATTACCAGTAAAACGCTGGATAGTGCGCTGGCGCGGATCGGCGAGCCTGTCATTCATGCCGCGATGGTCAAGGCCATCCGCGTGATGAGCCAACAATTCGTATTGGGAACCGATATTGGCCAAGCCCTGCAAAATGCTGCGCCCTATACGGCAAAGGGGTATCGCCTGTCCTATGACATGCTGGGCGAAGGGGCGCGGACACAGGCAGATGCCGACCGCTATTTTGCCAGCTATGCCCATGCCATTCGCAGCATTGGCGACAATAAAAACGCACAAGGGCTGAAGGCTCCGGGCATTTCCGTCAAGCTTTCCGCCTTGCATCCGCGTTATTCCTTCGCGCAGCAGGATATTTGTGTTCCTGCGCTGTCGGATCTGCTTGTTGAATTGTGCAGGCTGGCGGCGGGAAAGGGGTTGACCTTGACCGTGGATGCCGAAGAGGCCGATCGCCTTGATATTTCACTCGACATTATGCGCGGCGTTTTACAAGACCCTGCCCTTTCGAGTTGGGACGGGTTTGGCTTTGCGGTACAGGCCTATCAAAAACGCGCTTTGCCTTTGATCGAGGAAACAATTTCCCTTGCGACGAAATCGCGGCGGCGGATACAGGTCAGGCTGGTCAAGGGGGCGTATTGGGATACGGAAATAAAACGCGCACAGATAGCGGGCTTGTCTGATTACCCGGTCTTTACCCGCAAGGATAATACCGATGTGTCGTATCTTGCCTGCGCCCATAAAATGTTGGCGCAGCAAGACCGGATTTATTCCATGTTCGGAACGCATAACGCGGCGACGGCGGCGGCTCTTATCGAAATGGCGAGTGACGCCAAGGCATCCTTTGAATTTCAACGGCTGTTTGGCATGGGCGAAACACTTTATGATCTCTTGCTGAAAGAGCGGGCGGCGGCGGTCAGTATTTATGCACCGGTTGGACCACAAGAAGACCTTCTGGCCTATCTTGTGCGGCGGCTTTTGGAGAATGGCGCGAATACCTCGTTCGTGAACCAATTGATGAACCCCGACGAACCGGTGGACAGGCTTGTGCATGACCCGGTGGACAACGCCGGCAGACCCGTGCAAAAGCGTCATCCCCGCATTCCCCTTCCCCGCGATCTTTACGCGCAGGAGACGCAAATTGGGCGCGTCAATTCCTCGGGGCTGGACTTTAGTGACGCTTCAACGGTTGCGACGCTTGAAAAAGAGTTCAAAAATTTCCACAAGTTATACGAGGCTTATCCCCTGATCGGCGGGAAACTGTACCGGGACACCCTGATGCAGATTGCCAAAAATCCCGGTGATTTTTCCGATACGTGCGGGCGTGTGTGGAACGGAAATAAAGGCCTCGCCGACAAGGCTATGCGCGTGGCGGGTGAGGGCTTTTCGTCATGGTCACATATTGATGCGCGGGAGCGAGCGCGGTGTCTTGAGCGTTTTGCCGCGTTGATGGAAAAACACCGATCTGAACTCATGCTGCTCTGCGTGCGCGAAACCGGAAAAACTCTGCCGGATGCGCTGGCGGAGGTGCGCGAAGCCATTGATCTTTGCCGCTATTACGCGGCGCAGGGACGCGAGGTTTTTGCGGATACCGAACTGCCAGGGCCGACGGGCGAGATGAATATATTGCGGCTGGAGGGGCGCGGGGTGTTTGTCTGTATCTCGCCGTGGAATTTTCCGCTGGCCATTTTTGTTGGCCAGATCGCGGCAGCCTTGATGGCCGGAAACAGCGTTGTCGCCAAACCCGCCGAACAATCTCCCCTTATTGCCATGCTGGCGGTGCGCCTGATGCACGAGGCGGGCATTCCGGGCAACGTCATCAATATCGTCCCCGGTGATGGCGCGGTGGGCGCGGCTCTTGTTGACCACCCAAATGTTGCCGGGGTCGCCTTTACCGGATCAACCGAGGTCGCATGGGAGATCAATAAAACCCTCGCCGCAAAAAAAGGGCCTATTGTGCCCCTGATCGCCGAGACGGGCGGTATGAACGCCATGATCGTCGATTCCTCCGCCCTGCCGGAACAGGTGGTGGATGATGTTCTTTCAAGTGCATTCGGCACTGCGGGGCAGCGTTGCTCGGCCTTGCGGATCTTGTGCATTCAACAGGAAATTTCCGGAAAAATTATCTCGATGCTGGATGGCGCGATGCAAGAGCTTCGGATCGGCGATCCTGCCCTTCTTTCTTCTGATTTAGGACCCGTGATCGACGAGGCCGCACGGTTTGCGCTTGTCACCCACCGGGAAAAACTGAACGGATTCGGAAAGCTGGCCTGTGAAACGCCGCTTGATCCCGCGCTTAAAAACGTGGGTCATTATTTTGCGCCGTGTGCGTTTGAGCTTAATAACCTGCACGGGCTGGAGCGCGAGGTCTTTGGACCGATCCTGCACATTGTGCGGTATGAGCGCAGCAAAATCGATGATCTGATCGAGGAGCTGAACGGCAAGGGCTATGGACTGACGCTCGGCGTTCACAGCCGGATTGAGAGTTTCCAAAATCATATCGCATCCCGCGTTCGGGCGGGGAATGTCTATGTCAATCGCTCGATCATCGGCGCGGTCGTTGGAACCCAGCCATTTGGCGGTATGGGATTATCGGGAACCGGACCAAAAGCCGGCGGACCGCATTACCTCTACCGCTTTGCCACTGAACGCACACTCAGCATCAACACCACGGCGGCGGGCGGCAATGCCAGCCTTGTATCTTTACGGGAATAGTTTATTTTCTTTGTCATCCTGAGCGAAGCGAAGGATCTCTTTAAAGTTAATGGGATTCTTCGCTTCACTCAGAATGACAGTGGAGACAGTATATGAAAGTTCTTTTGCTCGGTTCCGGCGGGCGCGAACATGCTTTGGCATGGGCTATATCCCATTCCCCCAAATGCAAGGAATTATATTGTGCGCCGGGGAATGCCGGGATTGAGGCGATTGCCGAATGTGTCAATCTTGCCGCCGAGGACATCAACGGCCTTTGCCGTTTTATTACCGAAAAGAAAATCGATTTCGTCGTCGTCGGACCGGAAGGGCCCTTGGTTGCCGGGCTGGCCGACGCGATACGGGCGCTCAAAGTTCCGGTGTTCGGCTGTTCCAAAGCCGCGGCGCAGCTTGAAGGCTCCAAGGCCTTTATGAAAGATTTATGCGCGAAATACGATATTCCCACCGCCGCCTATGGCCGCTTCACCGATTTTGAAAAGGCGAAAGACTTTATCAAGAAAAACGGGTTGCCGATTGTTCTTAAAACCGACGGGCTGGCCGGGGGCAAGGGTGTCATTATCGCACAGACGGAACAAGAAGCCCTCGATGCTGCACAAACTATGCTGTCCGGCAAGGCGTTCGGTGCTGCGGGGCGCGAGATCGTCATCGAACAATTTTTAGACGGCGAAGAGGTCAGTTATTTTGCTCTGGCCGATGGTAAAACCATGCTGCCGCTTTCTTCGGCGCAGGATCACAAGCGCGCCTTTGACGGCGATGAAGGGCCGAATACGGGCGGGATGGGCGCGTATAGCCCTGCACACCTGATGACGCCCGACCTTGAAGAAAAAATCCTGACGCGCCTTATCAAGCCCACCATCGAGGGCATGGCGCGGGAAGGCTGCCCGTTCGCGGGCGTCTTGTTCGCCGGGGTGATGGTGGTCAAGGGCGAGCCGATTTTGCTGGAATATAACGTGCGCTTTGGCGATCCGGAATGCCAGGCGTTGATGATGCGGCTGCGCGGGGATGTTCTTGAAATGCTGCTGGCGGCGGCGGAAGGGCGACTGGCCGATGTCAGCGACGACATCGCTTGGCTTGGCAAAACATCGCTGTGCGTCGTGATGGCGGCGAAAGGGTATCCCGGCGAGTTTAAAAAAGACACCGTAATCCGGGGGCTGCAACACGCGGCGCAAGTTCCGGGGGTTAAAGTATTCCACGCGGGAACGGCGCGGGGGCCGGGCGGCAAGATCGTCAGCATGGGCGGACGAGTCCTTGGTATTACCGCGCTTGGATTAAGCGTCGGCGAAGCGCAGGCGCAGGCCTATAAAGCCGTGGACAAGGTCGATTGGCCGGATGGTTTTTGCCGCCGCGACATCGGCTGGCGGGCGGTTAAGGGGTAAATTTCCCTCCTGAAACTTTAACTATTTTCGGTTATAGTGAGAAAGACACTTTTCTTACATAAGGGACTGCCCCATGCCTGTTTATACCCCGCCCCTCGAAAATATTCGTTTTGTGCTGCATGACGTTCTGAAGGTCGAGAGCCTCTCCGCCCTGCCCGGTTATGGCGAGGTGACGAAAGACCTCGTGGATCAGATTTTAGAAGAGGGCGCGAAACTCTGCGCCGAGGTTTTGTTCCCCCTCAACCAGTCCGGCGATGCCGAAGGGTGCGTTCTTGAAAACGGTACGGTGCGGACGCCGAAGGGATTCAAAGAAGCCTATGACGTTTTTGCGGAGGGCGGATGGTGCGGGCTTTCCTCTGACCCCGAATATGGTGGGATGGGGATGCCGGTTGCCGTCAATACGGTGATGCAGGAAATGATCTGCGCCGCCAATATGTCGTTCGGGATGTATCCAGGACTTTCACAAGGTGCTTATGAGGCGCTCTATGCTTTTGGCACGAACGCGCAGAAACAAATTTATCTTCCCAAACTTGTCACCGGAGAATGGTCGGGGACGATGTGCCTGACCGAGCCGCATTGCGGAACAGACCTCGGCCTTATCAAAGCCAAGGCCGTGCCGAACGGTGATGAGTCTTACAAAATCACGGGCACAAAAATATTTATTTCGGCGGGGGAGCATGATTTATCGCAGAACATCATCCACCTTGTTCTGGCCAAGCTTCCCAATGCGCCGGACGGGGTGAAGGGGATTTCCCTGTTTGTCGTTCCAAAATTCCTGCCGGATACGATGGCGCATAACAATGTTACTTGTGGTTCCATCGAACATAAAATGGGGATCAAGGCGTCGAGCACCTGCGTTATCAATTTAGACAGCGCGCAAGGCTGGCTGGTGGGTGAGCCGCATAAAGGCCTGCGCGCCATGTTCAAGATGATGAATGCGGCGCGGCTGGGCGTTGCCATGCAAGGACTCGGGATTGCCGAGGTCGCCTATCAAAACGCTGCGGCGTATGCGAAGGAACGCTTGCAAATGCGCGCACTTGGCGGGGTGAAATTCCCGGACAAACCTGCCGATCCCATCATCGTCCACCCGGATGTGCGGCGGATGCTGCTCATTTCCAAGGCCTTCACCGAAGGGGCGCGGGCGCTATCCTATTGGGTTGGCATGAATCTAGACATCGCGCATCGGCATGAAGATGAAGCAAAACGCCAAGCCGCCGATGATCTTGTCGCGCTGCTGACGCCTATCCTCAAGGCCTACCAGACCGACATGGGGTCGGAGGTCGCCAACATGGCGGTGCAGACTTACGGCGGGCACGGCTATATCCGTGAACATGGTGTCGAGCAATATGTGCGTGACGCCCGCATCGCGCAGATTTACGAAGGCACAAACGGCATTCAGGCGCTTGATCTCGTCGGACGGAAAATGGGGCAAGGATATGGGCGTTTGCTGCGGCGGTTCTTTCACCCGGTTCAGGATTTTATTGAGAAGGAAGGCATGAACGACACGATGTCGGAATTTGTTTTCCCGCTCGCCAAGGCGTTTGCGAAATTGCAGCAATCCACGGCGTTCATCGCGCAGAAAGGCCTCAAAGACCCAAACGAGGCGGCGGCGGCGTCCAGCGATTACCTGCGCCAGTTCGCGCTGGTGGCACTGGGCTATATGTGGTGTTTGATGGTCAAAACCGCGCAGGAAAAAATTGCAAAGGGCGAAGGCGACAAAGCGTTTTATGAATCAAAACTCAAAACGGCGCGGTTCTTCATGCAGCGCATGCTGCCCGAAGCGGATGCCCGTTTTAAAATGGTTCTGGCCGGGGCGGAAACTCTGATGAGTCCGGACGCGGCGGAGTTTTAGGGCGTTTCAGAATTTCCGCCTACTAGGTCAAACGCCTGCATCTCGTATAAATGCCGATAATGGGAGCCTTCACGGGCGATCAATTCATGGTGAGTCCCTTGCTCAACGATACGGCCTTTGTCGAATACCAAAATCCGGTCGGCGGTTTGGATAGTCGACAAACGGTGCGCAACCGTGATCGTCGTGCGCCCCTTCATCAGTTGGACCAAGGCTTTCTGGATTAAATGTTCCGATACGGAGTCAAGACTCGATGTCGCCTCGTCGAGGATCAGGATTTTTGCGTTCACCAGAATGGCGCGGGCGATGGCAACCCTCTGGCGTTCACCGCCGGACAGCTTAATCCCGCGCTCACCGACCAGTGTGCCATAGGCTTGCGGAAAGCTCTCGATGAAATCGTGCGCATAGGCTTGTTTTGCCGCTTCTATAATTTCGCTCATACTGGCGTCAGGCTTGCCATACGCAATGTTGGCCGCTAGCGAGCGGTGAAACAACACGGGCTCCTGTGGAACCAGAGCGATGTTACGGCGCAGCGATTCTTGTGTCACCTCTGCAATATTCTGACCGTCGATGCGGATTTCACCGCTTGAAACATCATAAAGGCGCTGCACCAGCCGAACGAAACTGGTTTTACCCGAACCACTCGGCCCCACCAGCGCAAGTTTCTCGCCCGGCGCGATGCGTAGATTTAACTCCTCGAATAATGCCTTGCTCTGCCCCTTATAGACAAAATTTACATTCTCAAAAACGATTTCACCTTTTGGAACCGCCAATTCTTTTGCGCCGGGCTTGTCGCGCACGTCGTCCTCACGCAGCCAGAAAGAAATAACATCTTCCATCTCACTGATTGAACGCTGGAGGTTGGCAATGTGCATGCCGATGTCGCGCAGGTAACCGCCGACGATGAAGAAACTGGTGATCGCCAGCGCAATATCGCCGGGCGTGGCCTTGCCGTTTTTCCACATCCAGATGGTCATGGCAACCATGCCTGTCATCATCGTCATGCGGATCAATCCGCGTATATAATTGGCAATCTCGCCGCTTAACCATGCCTTTTGAGAGCGCAGCCGCCAGAGCTTTGCCACGCGCCTGAACAAGCGTTCCTCCCGACTTTCCGCGCCAAAGGATTTCACGGTTGGGTTTCCGGTAATAATGTCGGCCAGCGTTGCGCCCACCTTCGTATCCGCTCCGGCCGCCGCCCGAAAACGCGGCGCGAGAATGGCCAATGATGTCCAGATACTGAACGCCGTATAAACAACAATCATAAACGCCGCAAAAACGCCAACCCACGGCAATTTAACCAACAAAATCCCTGTCATCGTTACCATGATGACAAGAGCGGGCATGATCCCCATAAACAGCGTGTCGCCAAACACATCGAACGACCACATGCCCCGCGTGATTTTTCGCACCGTGCCGCCTGCAAATGCGTTCGCGTGCCAATCGGCGGAGAAATGCTGAACCTTGCGCATGGAATCGGTCAGAATTTCATAGAGATTACGCACGGAGAACCACGCCCACAGGCTGATTGCGCCCCAGCGCATCGTGTGGAACGCAAGGCCAATCACGATGTAAATCAACAGATAATTTAATGCCTGCCACAGTGCGGCTTCGTCCCCCGGCGGATGGCCAGATAGCGCATCGACAATCTTTCCCGTATAGACCGGAAAAATAGTATCCATCACCGTTGCCGCAATCATCAACGCAGCCAGAGCTAATGCCGCCCGAGGGCGGCGGCTCCAATAATGCCACGCAAAGCGGCCAACATCTTTATATCCAATTTTCTCTAGCATCGTCGTTTCATGTTGCAAAAGATCAGTTCTGCAAACCCTTTCGTTACGAAGGGTTTGTCCTATTGAACGCCAATAAATATAGCCTTGAAAATCCTTTACCCCGGCTTCAACACCGGGGTCAGGATGAGCAATTAACCGGACTGGTGATAGGCTTTTTTACTGCGTTGCTTTTTGCGATTGCAGGATACGGGCGCGCTCTTGGAACTGCATCTGCTGGTCTTGCAGTTTTTGTTCTGCATCGGCCAGCTTGCGCTCGAGTTCCGCGAGTCGTGCGAGTTGCTGCTGGTCGGTGATTTTCGGGTCGAACAGTTGCGCCTCAATGTCTTTTTTCTCGGCGTTGCAGGCGGCGCGTTCACGCTGAACCTGATCGCCCAGACGCTTCAACTGGCGTTCGGCTTCGTTATAGCGCATGGTGGCGCGCTCAAGATTCCAGTTTTCCGAAGCAATCGACACACGCTCTTCCTGTGCGCCCTGCAGCGTTCCTTGCAATTCCTGATTCATCGAAGCGTTTTCTTTTTGCAGCTTGGCAACCTTGGCTTCGAGTTCAGAAATTTTGTGCAGCATTTCCGGATCGGCGCGCAGATCGCCCCGAACGGCGGGATCGTTTTTCGCAAATTGTGCGAATGGCTCACCCGCGCCGCCGGCAGCCGATGGCTCCACCTTGTCCAGATTGGTCAAATCAACATCGCCCTTATATGTCTCCCTGTGTACAACCGACTCCGGGGATTTCATATTTTTTGTGCTGGCCTGTTGAACAGGGGCGGGCACGGGGGATGCGGTGATTTCCGGATTTTTCATCGTTTTTGACGGAGCCACATCAGTTTTAATGATCTCGCCGCGCTTTGAGAACGGCTCATCATCTCCGGCCTGCGGTTTTTGCGCCGCCATTGCCTGAACCTCGGAGGGGATCGGCGCTAATTTTTCTTCTGCTACGGCTTCCGTCCCGGCAGCGATGGCGGCGGGCGCAGCCGCTTTTCCTTCAACGCTTGCAATCGATGGATTGCGTGACATTTCCTCGGCCAATTCTTCCGACATTCTCTTGTGATAGTTCTGTCCGGGCGCGGCGGCGGTTTTCGGTGCGGCCTGCTGATTGCCCGGATTTACCGTTTCCGTATAGGGAATCTGTTTTACAACGGGCTTGGGGTCTTCCGGCAAAATCTCAACGATGGCGGCGGTTTGGCCACTTGCTTCCTTTTGCTCCATCGCAACGGATTCGTTGATGGTTGCAATGACTTCCGGAGCGGCATTGGGCGGCGGGGGCGCTAAATCGCCCTGCGATGCGACGTTTTTGCCAACGGCGGCTTCTTGCAATTTTTTGGGCTGAGCCGGAGCCATATCAGACGGCGCGGCGGCGGGAACAACACCCCCCGCCATGCATTTCTCAAAATCACCGGCGGCGGCGGTAAAATTAATCAAATAAAACCGAAAGCTGTTCTGATCGATGGCGACATCCACCACAGCGGAGTCGCGCATGGCCTGATAGATGTCCTTTTGCGCGCCCATGGGAATTGTTAATGTGCTTGGGTTTGAGGCCTTCGCGGCGAGAGACCTGTTGGCCTTGCCGGGGACGTTCAAGGAAATATTGTAATCCTGACCGGGGGTAAAAATGCCCTGACGGAAGTCGATGCTGAAAGTTTCCACCCATTTGCTGCTGCCGTCCAGTTGCAAGACAAAGCCGTTGTTAAACTCGCTTTTAACCGTGCAATCCGTCGGGGTATCCTTGTGGCCGACCGACCATGGCTTTGCCGGATGGAAATGAATTTCCGGCTCCTTGACCGCGGCATTCGCCTGAACGGCGGCGGTGGAGAGAATGGTGGTTGCGAGCAGCGACAGCGTAATATTTTTCATGGTACCTGACCCCGTTTTTCGGCCTGTAAACTGTTGAAAATTCCTTGTGGCGCTTACCTTATCACCCGTTTTATGCGCGTTCAATCTTTTTAGAAAAATCATGCCAGAGATATGTGTGCATATATTTTGCTGCAAATTCAGTGTATTATAGTCTTATGAGCCTTGAAGACGTTACCGTAAAAATCCGAGAAAAACTCGCCAAAGCCGCGCATATCAAGGCGCGGGTGAAGTTTGACTTTGGCGATGATGGGCTGGTTTTCGTCGATTCGACGCAAGCACCGCCGCTTGTGTCCCACGAAGATTCCGAGGCCGATGCCACACTGTCCTGCTCCATCGACACCTTCAAGGGCTTTCTGAACGGCACGGGCGATCCCAATATCGCCTTTATGATGGGCAAGCTGAAGGTCAAAGGCTCGATGGGGCTGGCCATGAAGCTGAATACGATTCTGGAAGATT
Source organism: Alphaproteobacteria bacterium (assembly GCA_049653045.1). Taxonomy (GTDB): domain Bacteria; phylum Pseudomonadota; class Alphaproteobacteria; order Micavibrionales; family Micavibrionaceae; genus UBA7657. The sequence goes on along the minus strand of JBASFN010000115.1, from coordinate 2,470 downwards.
AGGGAAGCTTTGCTTTTATATCTCCGGCCATTGATTCCGCCGTGTCGGAGTCATGGTAGAGCGCCAGCAGATTACCGTCCGGATCCATGAAATAGGTAAAAGCGGAGTGATCCATCGTGTATTCCGTTCCACCTTCGTCCGCCGATTTTGCTGCATAGACTTTATACGATTTTTCGACGCTTTCGATGTCGGCTTTTGTGCCCGTCAGACCGACAAGGCGGGGGTGGAATTGCTGCACATATTGCCGCAGCGCGTCGGGGGTGTCGCGGTCGGGATCGACGGTGATGAAAATCGGCTGGATGTTGTCGGCGGTGGGGCCGAGGGCGTTTAACGCCTTTGCTATTTTTTGCAATCCCGTGGGGCAGACTTCCGGGCACATGGTAAAGCCGAAATAGACCAGTTTATATTTATCGCTATAGGATTTTTCCGTGACCATCAGGCCGTTCTGGTCGGTCAGGGTAAACGCCCCGCCGATCTTAACCCCGGCTAGAGTGTCCGCGCCCTTATTCACGACTTGGGCGTTTTGTGACTTAACCTGAACAAGGCCAATCCCCACACCCACCGCCAACGCGGCAAGGCTTAGAATAATCGTGCGTTTCAGTCGTTTTTTGATCTCGTCGTTCATGGATGCCTTATATAGAGCATGTCTGCCGCCTTGACAATTCTCCCCAATATGCAAGGGTACGGCCTTATAGAAACCTTAGGGGTGCTGCGTGTTTTGCGCGGCTGAGAACAGACCCTATGAACCTGTTTGGCTAGAACCAACGTAGGGAAAGGACACGACAATGACCGGATGCAATTCAAACAATAGCGCGAGCAAAGAGGGCGCGTGCCCTTCGACAAAAGACGTAACGCGTGGCCCCTTGCCCGCCAGCCGCAAGGTCTATGTCGGCGATTTAAAAGTGCCGATGCGGGAAATCGCGCTGGAGGGCGGGAAAACTTTTACCGTTTATGACCCTTCGGGGCCGTTCACGGATGATGCGCCGCTCGACATCATGCGCGGGATTCCCAAGACGCGGACGGACTGGATCGTGGGGCGCGGCGATGTGGAGTATATCGAAGGCCGCAAGATTCAGCCCGTCGATAACGGATTGAAAGGCAACGCACAGCACCAGCCCTTCCCCGCAAGCCCCGAAAAAGTTCTGCGCGCAAAACCCGGCGCGAATGTCACGCAGATGCACTATGCGAAGAAGGGCATCATCACGCCCGAGATGGAATATATCGCCATCCGCGAGAACCAGAGGCGGGAAACCGCGCATGAAATGGCAAAGTATGGGAGTTATGATGGTGAGTTTTCTGCTAACCCTCTCCCTAACGCTTCGCGTTCTTCCCTCTCCCTTCAGGGAGAGAGATTAAGAGAGAGGACTTTGCCGCCCCTCATCACCCCGGAATTTGTGCGCCGCGAGGTCGCCGAAGGGCGGGCGATTATTCCCGCCAACATCAACCACACGGAATTGGAGCCGATGATTATCGGACGGAATTTCCTTGTCAAAATCAACGCCAATATCGGCAACTCCGCCGTGACATCCTCAATCGGCGAGGAAGTCGATAAGATGGTCTGGGCGATACGCTGGGGTGCGGACACGGTGATGGATTTGTCCACGGGCAAGAACATCCACGACACCCGCGAGTGGATTATCCGCAATTCCCCCGTTCCCATCGGCACGGTTCCGATCTATCAGGCGTTAGAAAAAACCGGCGGGATTGCCGAGGATTTAACGTGGGAGATTTTCCGCGATACCCTCATCGAGCAAGCCGAACAAGGCGTTGATTACTTCACCATCCATGCGGGCGTGCGCCTGCCCTATATCCGCTATACGGCGGAGCGCGTGACGGGCATTGTGTCCCGCGGCGGGTCGATCATGGCAAAATGGTGCATGGCGCATCACCGCGAGAGTTTCCTTTATTCCAAATTCGATGAGATTTGCGAGATTATGAAGGCGTATGACGTGTCGTTCTCGCTGGGCGATGGCCTCCGCCCCGGCTCGATTGCCGATGCCAACGACCGGGCGCAGTTTGCGGAGCTGGAGACGCTTGGCGAACTCACCAAAAAGGCGTGGGCGCAGGATTGCCAGGTGATGATCGAGGGGCCGGGGCATGTTCCCATGCACCTCATCAAGATCAACATGGAAAAGCAGCTTAAGGAATGCCACGAGGCGCCGTTCTATACGCTTGGCCCCCTCACCACCGACATCGCGCCGGGATACGATCATATAACATCGGGCATTGGCGCGGCGATGATCGGCTGGTTCGGGACGGCGATGCTGTGTTACGTGACGCCGAAGGAACATCTGGGGCTGCCCAACCGCGACGACGTGAAGACAGGCGTGATTACCTACAAAATCGCCGCCCACGCCGCCGATCTGGCGAAGGGTCATCCCGGCGCGCAGTTCCGCGATGATGCGCTGTCACAGGCGCGGTTTGACTTCCGGTGGGAGGATCAGTTTAATTTGAGCCTAGATCCCGACAC
>JBASFN010000114.1:0-10489 GCA_049653045.1 Alphaproteobacteria bacterium | reverse complement strand
CCATGTGTCTATGACGGGGCAGCGTTTTTCGCCGATTATTTCATAGTACCAGAGCCATGCTTCGTGGTTGATCGGTTCGCCGACGCTGCCCAAAAGTCGCAGGGATTTGCGGCTGGTTTTTTTGACCCACTCATCGCCGGCGCGGAGCAGGGAGCGGATGGCCGTGGGGGCGGTGTAGAAGATATTTACTTTATGTTTATCTATGACTTGCCAGAAGCGCGACCAGTCGGGGTAATTGGGGACGCCCTCGAACATCAGGGAAACCGCGCCGTTGGCGAGGGGGCCGTAGACGATGTAGGTGTGGCCTGTGACCCAGCCAACATCTGCCGTGCACCAGTAAATTTCGTCGGGTTTATAGTCGAAAACGATTTCATGCGTGAGCGCGGCGAATACCATGTAGCCGCCTGTGGTGTGCAAAACGCCCTTGGGTTTTCCGGTGGAGCCGGAGGTGTAGAGGATGAACAGAGGGTCTTCGGCGTTCATTGGTTCGCATGGGCATTCGATGGATTGTTCGTCGATGAGTTCGTGCCACCAGATGTCCCTGTTTTGGGAGGAATTTAGCCTGTTGATGAAATTTTCCGCTTCCTTAATTTGAACGCCTGTTCGCGTTGAATATTCTTCCGGCCCCAGTTCCTCAATAACAATCTGGATAGCCGAGATTATCAAATCTTCATGTGCTTTAACTACACTTCCATTCGGGCTTTTTCTCCAAATCTCATAAAAATATTCTAATTTTTCTCTTCTTTTTAAAAGATTTGATATTTTTGGAGTTATTTGTAATCCATGCAAAATTTCATTTAACGTGTTGTGTATAAGCAGTTCGTCAATTTCGTTGATGGTTAAGCCGCTCCATGCAATTTCCCCCCCCGTTCGTTTGAATACCAAAACACGTTCCACGTCGGGGCATTCCTGCAAGGCTTCGTCGGTGTTGTTTTTCAGGGGGACGGTTTTGCCGCCGCGGACGCCTTCGTCGGCGGTGATGATTATTTTGGCACCGCAGTCGTGGATGCGGTCGCGGAGGCTTTTGGGGGAGAAGCCGCCGAAGACGACGGAATGAACCGCTCCTAACCTTGCGCAGGCGAGCATGGCGTAGGCGGCCTCTGGAATCATCGGCATGTAGATGATAACGCGGTCGCCTTTTTTGACGTTCAGGGATTTCAGGGCGTTTGCGAGGCGGGAAATTTCGGTGTGCGCTTCGCCGTAGGTGATTTTTTTTGATTCAGACGGATTGTCGCCTTCCCAGATCAGGGCGATGTCGTTCTTTTTTTCCGGCAGGTGGCGGTCGATGCAGTTGTAACAGGCGTTTAAGATTCCGTCCTCGTACCAGTTGATGGAGATATTTCCGGGAGCGAAGGATGTGTTTTTAATTTTTGTTGGGGTTTTTATCCAATCGAGGCGTGCCGCCATTTCCGCCCAGAATCCGTTGGGGTTGCTGAGAGATTGCGCGTACATTTCCCGGTATTTTTCTTCGGAGATGAGGGCGTGTTCGGTGGTTTCGTTTGAGGGGGTTAGGGTTTCGGTCATAAATATTTCCTCGCGTATTCGTCATTGCGAGCGTAAGCGAAGCAATCTAGTGGGGTGTTGTATAAGCTGGATTGCTTCGTCACTTTGTTCCTCGCAATGACGACAGGTTTAGAATTTCTTGCCATTCCCCTTCCGTCACCGGGCAGACAGACAGGCGGGATTGTTTGATGAGGGCCATGTCTTTTAGAGCCGGGGTGGATTTCATTGTGGAGAGGGTGACGGGATTTGCTAAGGGGTTTAGTGCCTTTACATCCACCATCACGAATTTTCCGGCTTCGTCGGAGGGGTCGGGGGAGGCCTCTTTCGCTATCTCGACGATGCCGACGATTTCCTTGCCTTCGTTCGAGTGATAAAAGAACGCCTTGTCGCCCTTTTTCATGGATTTGAGATTATTCGCGGCTTGATGGTTGCGGACGCCGCTCCAGTTGGTGACGGCGTCCTTGACCATTTGTTGCCATGAATAGGCGGCAGGTTCGGATTTTACGAGCCAGTACCGCAACATCCGCCTTTGTCTTTTTTAACTTCCGTGCCCGTGGAGCAACATCCGCCGCCGCTTGTGGGTGGCGTCGCGGCGCATTTGCATTCGCCCTTGCCGCAGGATTGATTTCCGCAACAGCCAGAGGGTTTGTAAATCAGGGAAAAGATCAGGCCGAGGCCGAGGCCTTTTATAAGGCCGTCAGCGAACCAAGCGAGGGCAAGGTTGAGGGAAATTGGCATCCACGCATAGGCGCACATATGAAGGACGCCCATCAGGAGGCCGACCATGATGCCGAAGCGAATGCCCTCGCATGCGCCTTTGCCCTCGTGGTTTTTAATGTAAAGAACGCCGACGAAGAAGGCGGTCAGGAATTGCATGAGAAGCATGAAGGGAAAATATTGTCCCATTTCTTCAGGGGTGCGCCAGAGTTGCGGCGTTTGTTCGTAGGTGCTCATTAATATCTGGCCGTGGAGAATGAAACCGGAGAGGAAGATAAATCCAAATCCCAGCAGAACGGCGGGCAGGAAGCGGGGCAGATAGGCTCCTGTTATCGGGCAGCACATATTTTTCATAGCGAGGACTCCTCTTTCATGGGACGATTCAATAACTCTTCGATGGCTTTGTCAACCGGGAGGCCGTCGTTCAGGCATTGGCTGACGGCGCGGGTGATGGGCATGTCTATCTTATATTTCTTTGCGAGTTCCAGCGTGGCGCGGGCGGTGTAGACGCCCTCGGTGACTTCTTTTCTGGGGCCGAGCACTTGTTCCAGTGTTTTGCCTTCGCCTAATGCTGCGCCCAGCGAGAAATTGCGCGATTGCATGGAGGAGCAGGTGAGCATGAGGTCGCCGACGCCGCAGAGGCCTGTGACGGTTTCGCGTTTCCCGCCAAGAGCGACGGCAAGGCGGGTGATTTCGGCGAGGCCTCTTGTTATCAATGCAGCCCTTGCGCTGTCGCCCATTTTCAGGCCGTGGGAAATACCGCAGGCGATGGCGATGACGTTTTTGATGGCGCCGGAGACTTGCGCGCCGATCATGTCATCGGTGATGTAGGCGCGGAAATATTTTGCGCCGAGATGGGTTTGTAGTTGTTCGGCGAGGGCTTTGTTGTGCGCCGCGATGGTGATGGCGGCGGGGAGGCCACGTGCTATTTCGCCAGCAAAGGTGGGGCCGGTGAGGATGGCGATTTTGCTGTCCGGCGCGGTTTCTTCGGCGACTTGTGAGAGGAGAAGGCCGGTATTCAGTTCTATGCCCTTGGCGCAGATGACGACGGGTTTATTCTTGATGTCCTTTTTCAAGCTGCCCAGTGTGGCGCGGACGAATTGCGCGGGGGAGACGAGGACGAGAATGTCTTTCGCCGCGATGTCGTCTAATGCGCCTGTGGCTTTCAGGCGTTTGTCGAGCGGGATGCCGGGGAGGAAAACGGTGTTTTCATGTTTTTCGTTGATGGCAGTGACGACTTCGGTTTCACGCGCCCAGAGGGTCGTGTCGCGGCCATTTTTTGCGAATACTTGCGCGAGAGCCGTTCCCCATGCGCCGCCGCCGATGACACCGATTGTTGGCATGTTGTTTCCTTAAGCCTTTACCTCTGCACCGTGCCTTGGTTCGGCGGAGGGGTCAAGAGGCCAGCGGGGGCGGGCTTTGGTGTCGAGGGGGTCGGTCAGGCCTTTTTTTAATCGTTCGATTCCTGCCCAAGCGATCATGGCGGCGTTGTCGGAACATAGGGATACAGGCGGGGCGTAGAGCGTTGCGTCGTGTTTTGTGGTGGTTTTTTCGAGGGCTTTGCGGATACCGGAATTAGCGGCGACGCCGCCGGAGACGACGAGGGCTGTTTTGGTTTTGTATTCATTTTTGAATCTTTGCAATGCCTTGTCGCAGCGGTCGCTGAGGGTTTCGGCCATGGCGGTTTGGAAGGAATAGCACAGATCGGCTACGTCTTTTTGCTGAAGATCGCCTTCGGGCAGGGCGTCTATGTAATTGCGGACGGCGGTTTTGAGGCCGGAGAAGGAGAAATCCAGTTCTTTTCGGTGCATCATTGGGCGGGGGAGGTCGAAGCGTTTTAAGGCTTCCGCCGGGTTTTTGCAGAGGGCGGCCATTTTTTCAACTTGTGGGCCGCCGGGATAGGGAAGGCCCATCAGCTTGGCGGATTTGTCGAAACATTCGCCGGCGGCGTCGTCCAGCGTCGTGCCCCAGCGTTTATATTTGCCGACATCCTCGGCCACTAATATCTGCGTGTGGCCGCCGGAGATGAGGAGAAGGAGGTACGGAAACTCGATTTTATCGGTCAGGCGCGGGGTGAGGGCGTGCCCTTCTAGATGGTTGACGGCGATAAATGGGATTTTGAGCGCGGCGGATATGGCCTTGCCCGCCATCATGCCGACCAGAACGCCGCCGATCAGGCCGGGGCCGCAGGTGGCGGCGACGGCGTTTAAGTCTTTGAATTCTATATGAGCGTCCTCGATAGCGGCCTTAATCAGGGTGTGCAGGTGGTCGAGGTGGGCGCGGGCGGCGATTTCGGGAACAACGCCGCCGAACGCCCGGTGTTCCTTGATCTGGCTGAGGACTAGGTTGGACAGGATTTTGCCTTCCCCGGTTACGATGGCGGCGGAGGTTTCATCACAGCTTGTTTCTATGCCCAATACGTACATAATATCCCGTTGATATAGGCTGGGAATATGACTGTCAAACCAATGAAGATTAAATTAGGGACACGGGGGTCGCCTTTGGCGCTCCGGCAGGCGGAGATGGTGCGGGAGGCGCTGGCTTTGGCGCGGCCTGAGGTTGAGGTAGAAACCGTTGTTATCCGGACATCGGGCGACTGGACGCCGGAGCAAGGAGAGGGGCCGTTAGAGCGTCTGGGCGGTAATAAGGGGCTGTTCGCCAAGGAGATCGAGGAGCAGCTTTTGGCCGGAGCGATTGATGCCGCCGTTCATTCGATGAAGGACATGGAAACGGTGTTGCCGGAGGGGCTTCAGATCGCGGCAATGTTGCCGCGTGAGGATGTGCGTGACGCGGTGATTTTGCGGGAGAAAAACGATGCCATAAAATCGCTACGGGATTTGCCGCAGGGGAGCGTTATCGCAACATGCAGCTTGCGGCGGCAAGGCATGATTTTGGGGATGCGTCCTGACTTGAAAATCGTGTCGATGCGCGGGAATGTTGGGACGCGATTACAGAAATTAAAAGAGAACCGAGAATTGGCCGGAATTGTTTTGGCCGTTGCCGGATTGAATCGGCTAAAAATGGACAAATCTATTTCGTTTTGTGCTTCTGATTTTGATATTGTTCCCTGTGCGGCTCAGGGTGCTGTTGGCATTGAGATTAAAAGAAATTCTGAGGGATTACTGTCCATTTTTGGCCAAATAAATTGCAAAAGAACGATGTTGTGCGCTTCGGTGGAGCGTGCGGCTCTTGCCGGATTGGGTGGATCGTGCCGCACCCCTGTTGGTGTCATCTCTGTTTTGGAAAATAATTCTTTGCGTTTGCGGATGCGGCTGGTGTCTCCGGATGGGCTTCAAAGTTACGAAGAAAGCGGGGCGTTGGATGGTGCTGCTTCGGAAGGGATATGGCAAACTTCTGTGGCGGAAAAATTTGGTTTTGATATGGGACGGAGGCTCCGGGAAAAAGCCCCTCTGGATTTGTTGTAGTCATGGGTGGCGCGGGCAAGAATTTGATCCTGATTACCCGCCCCTTGGTCGAGGCGCGGGCGTTTGCGGAGGATGTAAAAGGCATTGGTTTTGATGCGATGATTGAGCCGATGTTGGCGATTGTTCCGAAGGCCTATCCGCCCGTTGATTTTGATCGTTATGCGGGGCTGATTTTTACCAGTGTTCATGCTGTACGTGTGTTTGGTTGTCCGGATGCGGCGCGGCTAATGCCCGTTTTTGCCGTTGGCGATCATACAGCCAGGGCTGCGCGTGATCTCGGTTATGACATTGTTTATAGTGCCGGAGGTGACGGGGGAGATCTTGCCGAGTTGCTTCAATTGAAAACTGCAGCGGTGTCAAATCAGGGGATTTTTTTACATATATGTGGAACGCATACTGGTTTTCCGCTTGCCGAGGTTCTTCGGTGCAACGGTATTATGGTTGATGCTTTGATCGTCTATGAGGCGGAAGCGGCGACTTGTTTAACCGATTTCTGTCTTGCAGCTTTGGAAGCGGGAGATGTTCGGGCTGTTACTTTTTTTTCAAAACGTACGGCTGAAAATTTTGTGCAGCTTGCCCGTGATGCGGGTGTTATATCAAGTCTTTCCGGCATTAAAGCTTTGTGTATAAGTCCTGCTGTGTTAGAGTCCGTACGGTCAGTCTCGTGGGGTGAAGCGTACGCCGCCACCCGGCCAGACAGGGTTTCAATGATTGAGCTTATCAGGGCCGCATGTCATCAGAATTTATAAAAAGACGGAGCACGATTATGTCGCAGAACGAACCGGCCGCTATAGAGAATGCTGAAGCCATTATTGAGCGGTTTGGCGGGATACGTCCTATGGCCAATAAAATTAACGTACCTGTGACGACCGTTCAGGGATGGAAGAAACGTAATATCATTCCCGGTGCGCGGCGTGCCGAGATTGTCATGGTTGCCCAACAGCTCGGTCTTGATCTTTCAGATGTCATGCAATCCGTACGTTCGTTGCCAGCCGCGGATATTGCCAATGAAAATGGGAAAGAGGCTCCTTTTGTTCGGTTGACAGAAAAGGCTATTCCGGATTTTGTCTCGCCGAGATCTGGTGATGATTATTCCGGGGGTCTGAAGCAGCAAATGGCTCGCGTTGAGCAAAATGCCGTGGCCAAGAGTATTGCGGTCAATGTTGTTTTGATTTTGCTCGCGGTTGCGTCGGTTGTTCTTTTGTTGTTGCCGCAGAATGAGCGGCGATTTTCGACGCTTGAGCGGGAAGTCGGCGGCATTAAGGCACAGCAAAGTTTTTTAAGCCGTCTTATCCCTGATGATTTTGAAGCGGAATTTGCCCAGATACGCTCGAAATTACAGACGGTAGAAACTGCTTTTGGTACTTCAGTTACAAAAATGAGAGGCGTTTCGGTTGATGTTCTTTCGCCGGATGCGGGTAGTCTTGAGCAGCGCGTTGCCCGTCTTGAGGAGCATGTTTCTACAGCGACGGGGATTCCTGCTGGCGCGACGCTTTCAGAGATGATTGCGCGGCTTCAGATGTTGAGTGCCAGTGTCGGCGGGCAGGAGCAAATTGGTTCTATGGCTTCTGAATTGTCGGCGTTTCTTTCCGGCGTGCCGGAGGGTGATCCGGCGGCGTTGGAGCAGGCTCTGCAATCTGCCCCGGCTCAGAACCCGGCATTGGCCGAGGCTTTTGCGGGTGTGCCACCGCAGGATATGAAAGCCGCCGCCTTGCTTCTTGGTATGACACAATTCCGCTCGACGCTTGAGCGCGATAATCAGTCGTTTGAAAATGATCTGGTGTTGCTGAAAAAACTGGTGGGCAATGAGGATCCTCAATTGTTAGCTGCGATTGATCGGCTTGCGCCACAGGCGCAGCAGGGGGTTTTAACTCCTGCCGGGCTTTCAAAGGAGTTTCGCGGGTTGGCCGGGGATGTGGTTGTGGCTTCGCTTCAGGGCGAGGATGTTTCGCTCGAAGATAAAGCGAAGGCGCGTCTTGGTGATATATTGCAGGTTGAAAAAAACGGGGAGCCTATTAGCGGTACGCCGACGCAAAATACCTTGGCCAAGGCCGATAAGATGCTGGAGGCGGGTGATGTTGAGGGCGCGCTTCGACAGATCAGGACTTTGGACGGGCCTGCTGCTGTTGCCATCCAGCCTTGGGTTTCTAAGGCAGAGGCAACCGTGTTGGCGCATCAATTTAAAAATGTCTTGAACCAGTTTTTTGGTAAAAAAATAGGGGATGGAGTTGCGATTTACGGCTCTCCGTCGCGTGGATTGAATATTTCCGGTGCAACTGAAATGATGAAAGATCAAGAAACCGGTATTACCATCCTGCGTTCCAATTCCTCACCTGCGCTAGAAGATCCCCTCAAGCAATAGTGGGGATCGAGGCGCGGGTCTTCACAGAGATATAAAATGCTCCGCGCACTTTGGTATATTATAAAGGTAGGTGTTTTTGTCGCGGCGGTTGTTTGGCTGGCCGATAGGCCGGGCGTTGTAACGCTTGAGTGGATGGATTATACGCTGCGCGTCAAGACGGGCGTATTTCTGGCGGCCTTAGTCATCGTCATTCTGATGGCGATTTTTATTTATCAAATCATTCGTGCTGTTGCCAATGTTCCTCGTGCTTATCGGCGTTACCGACAGATGACGGATCGGGAGAAGGGGCATCGTGCGTTGGCGTTGGGGTTGACGGCGGTGGCGGCTGGGGATGCGAAGATTGCGTCTTATCAGGCGTATCGGGCGACGAAATTTTTGCCGTCGGATAAGGGTATGCCGCTTTTGCTTCGGGCGCAGGCGGAGCGATTGAACGGCAATGAAGAGGGTGCGCGTCAAGTGTTTGAGGCGATGTTGGAGAACCGGGATACGGCGTTTCTTGGAGTGCGCGGGTTGCTCCAAGGTGCGCTGGATGCGAAGGATTATCCGAAGGCATTGGGGCTGGCGCAGCGCGGTCTGAATTTATATCCGAAGCAAAAATGGATGCTGCGGATTGCGTATGATCTTGAGATTAAAACGCAAGACTGGAATGGGGCGCGGAAATTATTGCTGCGGGCGGAGAAAGTCGGCGCGGTTGAGCGCATTGCTGCGCGGAGTGATCGCATGGCGATGCTGATGATCGAGGGGCAGGATTTATTGAAGCAAGGATTCAGAGTGCGGGCGGTGGAGAAATTTGTTGCCGTGCTTAAAATCGATCCTCTTTTTGTTCCGGCTGTTGAGGTGTTGGCGCGTGTTCATAAACAAGATGGGCGCGTTCGCAAGGCGGTGAAGCTGGTTGAAAAGATCTGGGTGCGGACAGGGCATGCGGTGATCGCCGCGTTGTGGATGGAGATGTTTAGCCCGGCAAAGGGTGACGACCGTTTGGAGCGGCTTAAATGGGCTGAACGGTTGGTGATTTTAAAGCCTGACTATGCCGAGGGGCAGTTGATTGTGGCGCGTGCGGCGATGGAGGCGGCACTTTGGGGCGAGGCGCGGGGGCATTTGGAAAAAGCGGGTGAGGTTTTGGATGATTCCCGTCTTTATATGTTGCGGGCGGAGATTGAAAAACGATCTGTCCATGATGATGTTGAGGCCGCGCATTGGCTGGAAAAGGCCGCCGCCGCGCCGCCGCCGCGTGTTTGGGTTTGCCGCGAGACGGGGCGGATTTATGACGCGTGGCAGCCAATTGCGTATCCTCACGGTGCGTTCAATACTATTCAGTGGGATTTTCCGGCGGTGACAGCGGCGGCTCCGGTTTTGCATTTAAGCGGCGGCGATGTGCTTTTGGAATTGCCGCAGGTTTAGAGTTTTATTTTTCCCGATTTCATGCCGTAGTAAAGACCGATCCCGGCGAGGAAGCCGCCGACATGCGCCTGCCACGCCAGCGCGTCGCCCGATAGCATGCCGCTTAATACCATAAAGGCCAGCCAGAAGCCGATGATCGGCCAGGGGGTTTTAAAGCGCGTGTGCATGCCGGGGCGTTCGTTCATTTGGACGATTACCGCGCCGAACAGGCCGCTGATGCTGCCCGACGCACCAATGACGGGGGCTTCGGAAAAGGGCGCGGTGATGAAATAGGCCAATGCCCCGGCCAGCCCGCACAGGAAGAAAAAGATGACCATGCGGCGCGTGCCAAATGTGCGCTCGAACACCATGCCGAGCGAGAGTGCCATGACGGTGTTGAATGCGATGTGCATCCAGCCGCCATGGAGGAAAAGATGGGTGAGGGGGCTGATGCCCGCGCCCCATGGAAAAGGTTTTAGCGCGCCGGTGAAATAGGCCGGGACAAAGCCGAAGGTGTAGACGATTTGCGCCTGAGTTTCGGGCGGGAGGAGCGTTAACACGATATGGACGATTATAAAGGTGGCGATCATAGCGCGGGTGAAGGGTGGAATGCGCGACAGGTTGAGGAAAGGCGGCTGTTTTTGCTTGGGTTTTTTATTTTGCGCCATGATTTTTGCCCGTCGCTCCGCCAGCGAGGGGAAATGGACGATTTTGTCTTCACCGTTGGAGCCGTTTTGGCCGTTCGGAGCGTGGCCGTTGTTGCCGGGGGTGTTTGTCATTGTTATCGAAACCTTTTTGCCGGGCGAGTATATCGCATGTGCGCGGCGAGGGGTAGTCGAGGCGGAAGCCGATGTTGGTGTTTTTCTTGCGGTCATATTTATAGGTTTTTTGTTCGTCGTCGGTCAGTGCCAGCGGTGTTAATTGCTATATTCCGGGCGGTTTTGACGGTTTTTGGGAGGGAGGCGGGATATTTGCTCATGTTTTGGGATTTGAGGGCGATCCGAAAGCATGTTTCTTCTTGCTTTTTTGGGTGAAAAAGCATTAAATGCGGCCTTGTTGATCTATCTTTGGACTTATCGCGCTTTGACTACAATCGGCCGAT
>JBASFN010000113.1:0-1622 GCA_049653045.1 Alphaproteobacteria bacterium | reverse complement strand
GTTGATAACGCGCTGGGTAATAAAATCTTCGTTCGGGATTAGATAGGATTTGTTGTTGCGTGTGACGACCTCGGTATAGCGTGCCGCCATATGGTTGACCCAGCCGAACGTGCCATTTTCCAGCTCGATGATGTCGCCGGGCGTAATGGATTTATCGACGAGAAGGAGCATGCCGCTGAACAGATTGGAAATAACCTTCTGCAAGCCAAAGCCAACGCCGAGGCCGACCGCGCCGGAAAAGACGGTCAGGATAGAGAGGTCTATCCCAGCACTGGTTACGCCGATCAGGACGGCAAACAGAATCAAGACGACGCGCATGACCTTGATCGTCAGAACTTGTGTTGAGCGGGTTAGGCTCTTAGTGCGAAGGACGCGCCGCTCAAGGAAGGCCGAAGCAAACAGTGCCATATAGAGAAGAATAAAAATAGACATCGCGCCCTTGATAAGAGCCAGCGCCGAAAAACGAGCCTTACCGAAGCTGAAGCCCACAGCATCAAGTGTCGTCGATGTTTCATCAAGAATGCCAAAAACACTTAAGCCCGTAATAGTAAGAATCGTAAACAGGAGAAGGTTGCGGATAAATCCATTCTCAACAAATTGGAGGGCAACGCGGCTGATGATCCACGCGAGAAGAAGCTTCATTACTCCCTCGTTAAGGGACGTACTCATGCCGACAAGGTCTGAATGCGTCATCATCGTCATAAAAAAGATGATGATTAGGGCAAAAAGAGAAAACAAAAGTTTGTAAAGATTGCTAGCCGTGCGTTTGACGCTGATCGGCATTTCCGCCTTGTCTATGGCGGAGGTAACGCCGCCTTTGACCATGCGGTAAAAGATACCAGCGATAATAAACGATGTGGCAACAATCACGATCTGGACAAACGTGTCCACCGTCCAGAAATAATTACTCAACCAGACGGTGAACTTAGCCCATATATCCTGAACATTTTGGAGAGTGAGCATATCAGGCGGCAATCAGGTCAACAGCCTTTTGCGGGTATGATTTCTGAAACTCCTCGTCGAAATCGCCGGGGTGCGCCATCAGGCGGAAGAAGATGGGACCGCAAAGAATATCGACCGCCTGCCGCGCATCCATATCCTTGTCAAATTCGCCATTCATTTGTCCTTGTTCAACGCTGTATTCTATGGCGTCCATTAAGGGGGAAAGGAAGCTGTTCTCAAAAATCTCGTGCGATTTTTCATCGCCCTGCGCCTCACTGAATAACTGGGCAATGGTCTGTCCGTTTTTGCTGTGCAGGAGGCGAATTAATTTTTCGAGTTGCATGGAGATCGCTTCAGCATTGTTACGTGCCGTTGGCAGAGGGGCTTGCATTCCCGGTTGGCTGGCCAGCGCATCCATGACGACAGCGGTTTTATTTGGCCACCAGCGATAGATAGTGGTCTTTCCAACCTTGGCGCGTTTAGCGATAGATTCGATGCTGAGTTCCTGAACTGATGTATGAAGGAGAAGACTGTTCGTTGCTTTTAAAATGGCCGCACGGGATTTCTCGCTGCGCGGACGTCCTTTCTTCATGTCCTTCTTCATTCTCAGTTCTTCAACACGCTGATTTTGCATGGACTCTATTCTTTCGGGTAAATGTTCGGGCATTTCCCGTTTATAG
>JBASFN010000112.1:0-11874 GCA_049653045.1 Alphaproteobacteria bacterium | reverse complement strand
AGGATGGAGGCGGTATTGCCAAGGGCGATAAAATGCTGCGGATTGTTTTCAAGAAGGGTTTTGAAAATTGACAGGGCTTCGCTGTCGTTCTTAAGGGCAAGAAGTGTTGTGCCAAGATTATTCAGGTAATCCGGAGTGCCGGGTTTTAAGGAGAGGGAAATTTTATAGCTGGCGATAGCGTCTTCTGGTTTTCCACGCGCATTCAGAATGTTTCCAAGGAGGTAATGAAAGGCGGCATCATTCTTTTTCTCGGTGATCGCCGCCCGGACAAGTTCTTCGGCGGCCTGGTGGTGGTTACAATCGAATGCAATCATCCCAAGCAGGTAGAGTGTTTGGGCGTGGCGGGGGTTTGTGGCCAGTATTGTTCTGTAAAGTTTCTCCGCCTCGGGCAGGCGGCCAGTCTGATGAAACTGTAACGCTTGATTGAAGGCGTTCTGGTCGAGATCGCTGCGGGGGAGGGGTGGGTGATCCTGATTTTTATTTGCCATTGGCACAGTTTAGGCCAAATAAAAAGGCGTCCGCAAGGACGCCTTTTCTGAATTCTTTTACAATCCCCTAGAAGGAGAAGGCGACGTTAAACGAGGCCGTATGAATGGCACTTGCAGGTGTTGCATCGGCCGTAATGGTCGCACCGAACGTGACAGGTTCCGGTGTTCCCCCGACTTCGACGATAATATCAACAGGTGTCGCCGCCGCCAAGTTGGCAGGCGCGGAGCTGTCATCGTCGTAGGACACGGCCGTGAGGGACAGGCCCGCATCGGTATAGTCCGTAATGGCACTGCGCGTCATCTGAAGTGTAATGTTGTCAGCACCCGTTGGAAGGTCAACAGTAACTTGTCCGACCGTTCCCGCCGTGTCGCCATCAAGGTTGATGATCTGCGAGTTTGTAACGCCGGCAACCGTGTAGCCACCGCTCGTCGTACCCAATGTGATGGTCGGTGTTTCAGCACCGCTGATACCGATCAGCCAGTTTCCGAAGCCGACGTTGGAAACGTTTGATGCGCTGATTCCAGCAGCGGTTGTGATGGTCGCGTTGACGGTGACGTTGTCAACCGCATTAGCAACGGCAGGTAAGGATACCGCTCCGAGAATTGCCGCCCCTGATAGAAGTTTGTACTTTAAAGTCATAAGGTTTCTCCTTTACCTTTTTGTTGATCGCACAAGTTTAGTTCACAATGTCGCTTCCCTATGATTTCTTCCGGGACAACAACACTAGATTTCCAATCCAGCCTCTCCTTATATATCACACTAAAAACATTAAATCACCGTTAAAAAAGAACATGCTCGGATATGGTAAGTTGTGTCCACAGAGAATTTGTTCGACATATCAAGGTGCTGGCGGCGGATTTTTTTTAACAATATTAAGGACGACTCATCGTTTTATTTGCTTCAAAAGCAGTGTATGATAAAAGCCAGTATTTTTCTTGGCTTTCCAGTTTTTTCCACAGATTTGAACATGCGCCGCATTCCGTTATACGTAATCTGCTTTTCAGCGATGACCGCGTCGGCCTTGCCGGTGCGTGCCGGGGAAATGCCGCCTCAAAAACCCATTCCCAATGCAGCGTTGACGGGTTTGGCCAGGGATTTTGTCAGCCGTATTTCGCATGGGTTTTCCGAGGCTGACAAGGCGATGAATCGGGGTTCCGAGACGCAGGAAAGCAGGATTGCAAATCTTCCAGACGGGGAAGAGATTATCCTGAAAATCATCCTCGATAAGGGGATGACGCTGGATAATCCGTTGCTGGCGAAAACTCAGAAGGGGCGGCTCGTTATATCCTTTCGGGATTTTTGTAATATTTTGGAATTGCCGATTGCTGTTGATCCCGCCAAGGGAAAAGCCACGGGCTGGTATGTCCGGGAAAATCAAACATTCGATCTTGATGTGGCCTCTCGCACAGTCAAAACTCCAAAGGGCGAATTTTCCTATGGTGATGATGTTTCGGTCGCAGAGGATGATATATATGTTCCAGTCGATGATCTGGCGTTATGGCTAGGCTTTAAAATTAAGACCAATATTTCCGGATTGTCGTTGGTTATTGAGACTCCGGAGCCTTTGCCGATTGTTGATCGTCTCAATCGTGCCAATAAAAAATTACCCGGAAAAGGGTTGGGGCCAGCCCAGTTGCCTTTAATGGTGGAGACGATTCCTCTCGTGGATTCGCCGTTTGTCGATGTGTCTACGCGCAGTGGCTATAGTAAAGACGGGCGCACCGGGAAAGGTGATTTGCGTAATGACGCATCCGTCATCACGGCGGGCGATTTAATGAAGGGCACGCTTACCACTCAGACTCAGTTGAATGACGAAGAAAAAATCTCAAGTATTCGCGCCAATTATAAACGCCAGTCTATGGAGCCGGAGCTTTTGGGGCCGCTTCAGGCAAGGAAATATGAGTTGGGCGATGTTAATACAGCGATCTTGCCGTTGGGCGGCGGCAGTAGCGGGCAGGGTGTTTTTGTTACGAATGCGCTGCCTTTGCGGAATTTTTTAAATCCAGCGACGACGATCACGGGGAATAGTTTTCCGGGCTGGGATGTTGAGCTGTATCGTGATGGTCAATTGATAAGTTTTAAGACAGTTGGTGACGATGGTATGTATCGTTTCGAGGATATTGACCTCTATACCAACGAAAATAATTTTAAAATTATCCTGTACGGCCCGCAAGGGGAGGTTCGGGAAGAGGAATTAAACATCCCCGTTGATTCGGATCGTCTTTCTGAAATAGGGAGTGCCTATGCCATGTCGCTGGTGCGGCAAGGCAACCAGACCTATATCAAGTCTGATTCCGGTAGTGATGTTGATAAAAACGGTATCCATTTTTCAGGTGTCTATGAAAAGCCAATCGGCGACAGAAGTGCTATCGCGGCAGGCGTAGAAACAAAACAGGTCAGGGGGGAGCAGGAAGGTTCTGTGCAGGCTGGCCTCTCCACTAATATCGCGCAGACTTTGTTTAACTTGAATGGTGCAGTGGATAGTAACAATGAAATGGCCGCTGAACTCGTGGCGCGGCGCGATTTGGGCGCCCATAAAATCAGGAACGAAACAGATTGGTTCACCGACAGTTATGGTTTTATTCAGGATGATGAGATCAGGGAAGTCTTTAGCAACCGGTTTGGAGTGAACGGCCCCTTGCCAATCGGTCTTGGTAAAAAGACGCGATACAATTTCAATTTAAATTATGCGATGGATTCCGAAGAAGAAAGCCAGACGACAACGGCAGTCGGATTGAATACAACATGGCGTCGTCTCGGCCTTAGTCAGCAATTTGAATATACGAAAAGCAGCCGTGCAGCCGAAAATACGCTCGACAGCAATACGGCGATTTTTGGTACGGTGGCGCAAAATCGCCTCAGGTTCGGTACGAATTATCAGATACTTCCCGAAAAGAATTTGCAAAGTGTCGCGGCCAGTTTGAACCGGAACCTGACAAATGATCTTGATTTGCAATTGGGTGTTAGCCGTGAAATCGATACAAAATTGACCGAAGGGTCTGCCCAGATGAACTGGGATGCGAAATTTGCACGGATTACGCCGGGCGTGACGTATAACAGCAATCACGATTTAATTGCGACGCTGAATACGCGTTTTGGCCTAGCGCGAGATCCCGGCCATGGTGTTCACATGTTAAGTCGTCCTCTTACCGGAAGTGGCGGCCTTGGGGTGTTTGTATTCCTTGATCGGGATGGAAGCGGGAAATTCAACGAAGGCGATGAAGTGATACCTGATGCCTCTGTTATGTCCTTGCAAAGCGGCGGGCGGCAGAAAACAGATGATGACGGTTATGCCTTTTTCCCCAATCTTCAGGAATTTGTGCAAACTGATATTGTTCTCGATCCTAATTCATTGGGCGATCCGTTTTGGATTCCCGGATCAAAGGGCGCGTCCATCATGCCAAGGGTCGGGCACGTATCCCAGATGGAATTTCCCGTGCATATTTCCGGTGAAATAGATGGAACCTTGTTCAGTAAGACGGGCGGGGAGCCGCAACCGCTTGGTGGCGTTCGGATGCGTCTTTATGCCGCCAATGGCGCGTTGCAGGAAACCAGTATGACAGGGCCGGATGGTTTTTATGTGTTGAGCAAAATCCCGCCCGGGGACTATACCTTGATCGTTGATAGTGACGACGCAAGGCTGCGGTCTTTTATTAAGCCCGATCCGGAAACGATCACTATCGGCTATGACGGGACAACAATCTATGGCCATGATGTTTATGTGACCGATGGCGTTGGTGATGTTGCCTTGAATATCCTGTCCGATCTGCCGCCGCACGATGACGCCAATAAGGGGGTTTTGCAGTCGGGGAGTGTTATTCTCAATCTCGGCGATTATAACTCGCGCTTGCTGATGGGTATTATGTGGTACAGGCTGGCTTTTCAGTATGGCGTTGTTCTTGGGGATGCTGCGCCGTTGATCGCCATCAGCAACAGCGAACCGTCGGTTAAAACGGGCAAGCATACGTTACGGGTTGCCGTGCCCGGCGATACGCTCGCGCAGGCGACGCAACGCTGTCGTGTCCTCCTCAGGGGGCGCATAGCCTGTGCCGTGGAAATGCTGCCGGAAAAAATCGCCAGTGCGGAATAAGGGAGATGGTGCCCAGGGGCAGGATTGAACTGCCGACACGTGGATTTTCAGTCCACTGCTCTACCACTGAGCTACCTGGGCGTCCGTGGAGTATCAGGTGTTAGGTTTTAGGTGATAGGGTCAATAAAATCAATACCCAATTGCCTATCCTTTAAAACCACCGTCAAATCGCTCGTGGAGGGGGGGTGTGCGCCGTTTTCTGGTCATTTCGATCAAGCCCAGCGCGGTTTTCCCGTGAATCTGGACGGTGCAGGGGTCTTCTCCGAGTGCCTGCTCCAGCGCCTTGAGGAGGGCATTTTCATCCTTTTTGCCATGAAATTTTAGAAAATCCACGATGATAATGCCGCCGATATTGCGAAGGCGTACCTGCCGTGCGATCTCCGTTGCTGCCTCGATGTTGACGGCAAGGTGGGAGCGTTTGTCTGCGCCTTTGTTTACATCAATAGCGGTCAGAGCCGCCGTGTTCTGGATGATGATATTGCCGCCGCCCGGTAGCACGGCGTAGGGTTGGAATAAATCTTCGATCTGACCCATGAGATCGCGGTAATGGAACAGGGCAAGATCTTCGGTTGCATTGTCCATTTCGATAGGAGTGATTTTGGTTACCAGATCCGGCGCGAACACCGAGCACCATTCCTCCGCCCGATTCATGTGATCGATGGTGACGACTTCGATTCGGTCGATTTGCTGGCCGGCATGGTCGCTTAAGGAACGTTGGATTGCCTCCGGCCCTAGCGCGATTAGCAAAGGCTCTTTGCCTTTCATGCTTTGTTTCATATCTTTCCATGCGCCCTGAAGAATTTTTCCCTCGCGCAGTAAAATTTCCGTCTGCATTCCTTCGGCGGCGGCGCGCAGGATACAGCCGTGCACGTCTGATAGGTCGTTCAGCATTTTTGTTAATTGCTTGCGGAGTTTTGGATCGCGGATGCGGGAGGAAACACGATTGCCATCCATCATTGCGCAATAAATCAGGTAACGGCCGGACAGGGTAATATCCATGCTCATTCGGGCTATTTTATTCTCACCAGACAGATATTCGCCGTCGGAGCGGGGGAGGTAACCACTTTTTGCCTGAACCGCCACCATGGATCCTGCTTTGAATCGTTTGCCGATGGCGACAGAACCGCCCTTAGTGATTTTACCGTCTTTTTCCTGAATCCTGACGTCGGCGTTATATAAGATTCCCGTATTGCGCCCGTCCAGATCAAGAAAAACTGCATCCAGTGCTGCGTCAATCGTTTTGATTTTTGCCCAATAAATAGATCCCCAGCGTACTTCCTCCGCCGCCGGATCGACCTCAAGCCCTTGCAGCCGTTCGTTTTGTGTGGCGGCAACGCAAATGCTTCCTCTTAATTCTTCAATTAAAATATCCAGGATGATCTCCTTAGTGATGCTCGGGAGCGCGGTAGCCCGCGCCGTTCAGGAGAGCCATTGTATCATAAAGCGACAGGCCGACCACGTTGGAATATGATCCCCGGATGAATTTGATGAAACAGGCAGCAAAGCCCTGTATGGCATAGCCCCCGGCCTTGCCCTGCCATTCGCCGTTTTTGATATAGAGGTCGATTTCTTCCCGGCGTAATTTTTTAAATTGTACCACCGTGTCGCATAGTTTTCTGCGGATTTTTCCATCGGGTGAGAGCAGGGCGATCCCGCCATAAACATGATGCCTTCGCCCGGATAAAAGCTCAAGACATGCTTGGGCTTCTTGTTTGGTCGTTGCTTTGGGTAAAATCCTGCGTCCGCAGGCGACAACCGTATCGGCGGCCAGAATATAGCCATCACTTGTTACAGCTTGCGCTTTTTGTTGTGCAAGGCGGAGGGCCAAGTTTTGCGGCAGTTCATTTTTTAGAGGTGTTTCATCAATATCAGTTGCGACAACATTATCGGGGACAACACCAATCTGTTTCAGAAGATCAAGGCGGCGAGGGGAGGCAGAGGCGAGGATAAGAGGAATCTCGGATGATCGGAATTTCGGAATCTCGGAATTTTTTTTTATCATTTAAGATTCGGATATTCTTATTTTTCTCTAAAGATAATGCGGCCCTTGGTGAGGTCGTACGGGGTCATCTCGACGACGACGGAGTCACCTTGCAGGACACGGATTCTGTTTTTCCGCATTTTGCCGGCGGTGTGGGCGAGGATGACGTGGTTATTTTCCAGAGTCACACGAAACATAGCGTTGGGGAGAACCTCCGACACGACGCCTTTCATCTCGATTAAGTCTTCTTTTGCCATGGGCCCCTTCAAAATCAATGAATAATAAGGGGTTGTTATACCCCCTACACCGAAAAATGCAACCGTTTCACGAGGAAAGGGCGTATTTCCTGAATTTATCCACCCATCCCCCGACGGTATCAGGCCTGGTTTTAAGGGCTGTGCGGTTGACGATCAGGCGTGATGAAACATTCAAAATTGTCTCTGTCTCCATAAGGCCATTGGCCTTTAAGGTTCCGCCTGTGGATACGAGATCGACGATATGTGAGGCAAGCCCGAGTATGGGGGCTATCTCCATTGCTCCGTTCAGTTTGATGCATTCCGCTTGTATACCCTGTTCAGCGTAATAACGCGCCGTTAGGTGAGGGTATTTGGTGGCGATGCGGATGTGACTCCGCGTTGCCTGTTTTTCTTTTTTGGCCTCTGATACCGGCATGGCCACAGATAGGCGGCACTGCCCGATGCCAAGGTCAACCGGGGAGTAAAGCTCGGAATAATTGAATTCTTCCAGTACATCGCTGCCCGCGATGCCGATATGCGCCCCGCCATAAGCAACAAATGTTGCCACGTCAAAGGCACGCACCCGGATAATATCGACATCGTCATGGTTTGTTTTGAATTGCAGGGCGCGGCTGTCGTCGTCGAAAAAGTCGGGCGCGGGGATAAGCCCCGCTTTTTTCATCAAGGGCTTGAGTTCCTTTAAGATACGGCCTTTCGGCACGGCAAAGATGATCTTGTCGGGTTTTTTCATGTTATTCTTTTTAATGATGGAGGCGTTGAATAACCGCCCCGCATGCGGAAAGTTTTTCAACGAGGTTTTCGTAGCCGCGCTCAAGGTGGTAAATCCGGCTGATGGTGGTCTCACCCTCGGCGACCAATCCCGCCAGCACCAGCGCAACCGAGGCGCGCAGGTCGGTGGCCATCACTTCTGCACCCTTTAGTTTCTCAACGCCGCGTATGATAGCGGAATTGCCGTGGACGGTGATATTCGCGCCCATGCGGCACAGCTCTGGCACATGCATAAAGCGGTTTTCAAAAATGGTTTCCGTGACCAGCCCTGCGCCCTCGCTCAGGGCCAGCATGGTCATGAATTGTGCCTGTAGGTCGGTTGGGAATCCGGGGAAGGGTTCGGTCATAATATCCGTTCCGCGCAGGGGCGTATCGCCGCGAGAAACTATAATATCCTTGTCTTCTTCGGTGATTTCAACGCCCGCGCTTTGCAGGCGGCTGATGAGGGAGGTCAGGTGATCGATGCGCGTGTTTTTCAGGCGTACTTTGCCGCCTGTCAGGGCAACGGCAATCATATACGTTCCCGTTTCGATACGATCCGGCAAGATTTCATGGGTTGCGCCGTGAAGTTTTTCCACACCCTGAATGGTGATGGTTGATGTGCCAAGACCCTCGATCTTTGCGCCCATCTTGATAAGGCATTCACCGAGGTCGATGATTTCCGGCTCGCGTGCCGCGTTGGCCAGAATTGTTTCGCCCTCGGCTAATGTGGCCGCCATCATCAGGTTTTCCGTTGCGCCGACGGACACCTTAGGGAATAGGATTTTGTTTCCTTTCAGTCTCTTGCCGGGGATTTTTGCATTGATATATCCGCCATCGAGAACGATTTCCGCGCCCAGCGCCTCAAGCCCTTGAATATGGAGGTCGACGGGCCTTGTGCCGATCGCGCAGCCGCCGGGCAGGGATACTTTTGCCTCGCCAAACCGGGCGAGCAGGGGGCCAAGCACGAGGATGCTGGTGCGCATTTTACGCACTAGATCATAGGGCGCGGTTAAGTCGTTGATGTTTTTAGCATTAAGAGCCATACGCTCACCCTCGCGCTGGATCACGCAGCCCAGGTGTTCCATAAGGTCTGTCTGGGAGGAAATATCGCGCAGGGCATTGGGGGCGTTGGTCAGGAAGAGGGTTTCGTCGGTCAGGAGCGCGGCGCACATCAGTTTTAAGGCTGCGTTTTTTGCGCCGCTGATTGGGATTTCGCCGTTCAGGGCAAGTCCGCCCTTGATGCGGATTTTGTCGAGGCCGGAGGAGGCTTCCTTGGGGGAGGCGTCTGTGCCGGGGAGGGAATCGTTTAATTGCTTTAAATTCGTGCTCATAAGGCCTGAAACATTGATAAAAACAGGGTTATTTCGGATACGGATTATCTTATAACCCTTTTCCCGTAAAAATTGCGAGGATTTTTCATCAGGATATAGAAGGTTAAAGTTTTGGCAGTGTCACGCCCCTTTGCCCCATATATTTTCCGGCGCGGTCGGCATAGCTGGTTTCGCAAGGCGCGCTGCCTTTGAAGAACAGGAATTGCGCCACGCCCTCGTTCGCATATACGCGGGCGGGCAGGGGGGTGGTGTTCGAGATTTCAAGGGTTACATGCCCCTCCCAGCCCGGCTCAAGGGGGGTGACATTGACGATCAAGCCACATCGCGCATAGGTGCTTTTGCCGAGGCAGATGACCAGAACGTCCTTAGGAATCCGGAAATATTCCACCGTCCGCGATAAAACGAAGCTGTTGGGCGGGATGACGCAAATATCCGTCTTTCGATCCACAAAGCTTTGGTGGGAGAAATTCTTTGGGTCTACCAAGGCGTTATCAACATTTGTGAAGATTTTAAATTCATCCGCCGTGCGGGCGTCATAGCCAAAGGAGGAAAGCCCATAAGAAATTGAACCATCGCGCTTTTGCTTTTCGACGAACGGCTCAATCATGCCTTGTTCCTGAGCTAGTCTGCGGATTTGATGGTCGGCCAAAAGGCCGGGCATCATAGCTGCATTTTCAAAACGAGGTTCTTCACCAGTCTTTGATTTTACGTAACTCAAAACTTTTTACTCCTGCTTATTTGGGTAATGGGTGTTTTCTTTATGAATTCTTGTTTTTATCTTTATCAGTTTTGTCTGATGACTGACCCGCCTGTTTTAACTTCCGCTTTTTCAGGTTTTCCCGGAGCGCGGCGGCACGCTTGTCGATTTTTATCTTCTTCTTGTCCATCAAAGGCAAGATGACCAGATTTTTATCGGGGACTCAACTGTAAAAACGGTTGGCGTGGCGGAATCTATTTTCCTGCGCTGTCTTCGTGGGCGAATTGTTCACGGGAAATGCGCTCCTCCAGCGAATAATCGGGGTCGAACAGGAGGGTGCGGGGGACGTTTCGCGCCTGCCGGACGACAACCTCTCGCACGTCGCGGATTTCCTTGGAATCGGCGGTAGCACTGACCATGCGCTCGACGGGCTTTAAAATCTCGAAACGGATTTCGTGTTTGTTGTGGATGAGTGCCCCGGCCCATCGCCTTGGGCGAAACGGGCTGATGGGGGTGAGGGGCAGGACATTGGCATCCAGAGGTAAAATTGGCCCCCCGGCGGAGGAATTGTAAGCGGTGCTGCCGACGGGCGTGGAGACTAGAACGCCATCGCAGACCAGTTCTTTGATCCGTACCTTGTCGTCGATATGGATTCGTATTTTTGCCGAATTGTGGCTTTCGCGGAGCAGGGAGACTTCGTTAAAGGCCATTTCGGAGTGGGGTTTGCCGTCCTTGTCGATTGCGTCCATCTGAAGGGGGTGGATGATAAATTTTGTCGCCTTTTGAATGCGTTCCTCCAGCCCTGCCAATGTGTATGAATTGAGCAAAAACCCAAGCGTTCCGAGATTGACCCCGAAAAGCGGTGCTGGATTGTTGTTGAGTGCATGGAGGGCTCGCAGCATCGTTCCGTCGCCGCCGATCACGACAATGGCTTCTGCCTTGTCTGCTTCGGCCTGGCCGTATTTTCCTTTTAGTTCCTCAAGAGCTTTTTGTGCGCGGGGTTTTTTTGAGGCGTAAAAATGAATTTTCATGCTGCGCCCGTTTTTTTTAGGTACGCATCTGACCAGCCTTCCGGGTCTTTCAGGAAGTCCTCGACGGCGGCCAGTGTTTCCGTGTCGGCGTATTTCTTTTCCCGCGCTACGTCTAATATGTCGCGCCATGTGCAGAGCGCGTGGAGGTTGACGCCCATTTCCTTCATCGCCGCCGCGCTGCTCGCATGGCCATGACTGAAAATAACAAGGAGGTTTTCAATGGTCGCGTTTGCCTGTCGCAGTGCGTCGATGAAAATTTTGACGCTTGTTCCGAAATTATGTACATCCTCGATCAGAACCACCTTGCGGCCTTCTTCCAAGAATCCCTCGATTTGTGCCATGCGCCCGAATCCTTTTGGTTTTTTGCGGATATAGAGCATGGGTTTTTGCAGGGTCTGGGCGATAAAGGCCGCGTAGGGAATTCCGGCAGTTTCGCCGCCGGCGACGTAATCAATTTTATCTGAGCCGATTTCCGATTTAAGAATGTCACAGGCAAACCCCATTAGCGCATCGCGTTCTTTCGGGAAGGAAATCAATCGGCGGCAATCGGCATAGCATGGCCCCTGCCGCCCTGATGTATAGGTGAACGGCTCCCGTGCATTCAGGAGGACAGCTTTCGTATCCAGTAATATATGTGCCGCCTCGCGTGCGATTTTCTTTTTGTCGGTCATGGTCTACTGGCTCACCCATAAAATCCGCGCCATCCAGCCGATTTCATCAAGAGAAAGCGTGCGGTCGTCGTGCTCAGGGTTTAGGGACTTCAGGGAGATTTTCCCCGCGCCCTGCCGCGCCAGTTCTTTCGCCATGACTTCGCCGCCCTTGGTTTTGACGATGATGCGGTCGCCTTTTCGGATGCGTTCTTGCGGCGCGACAACAAGAGTATCGCCGTCGCGGTAAAGAGGTTCCATGGAATCGCCGACAACCTGAAGCGCGAATACGTGACCTTTGCCCTTTTGCGCCGCGCCGGGGAAGGGGATTTCATCCCATCCGTTGCCGGCCGGGTATCCGTCCTCATCGAAATATCCTTTTTTACCGGCCTTGGCAAAACCGATCATGGGAATGACGCGCAATCCTGCGGCGTCGTCATCGCTCCCCCCGCCGATCAGGCTGATGAAGTCGGACATCGTTGCGCCCGTGACCGACAGGATTTTTGCAATGCTCTCGGTCGATGGCCAGCGCGGTTTTCCGTCCGGGCTGATTCGTTTGCTTTTGTTGAAGGATGTGGGGTCTAGACCTGCCTTCTTAGCG
>JBASFN010000111.1:0-2677 GCA_049653045.1 Alphaproteobacteria bacterium | reverse complement strand
AGACCGCAGAGCGCGGCGTTTAGCGGGCGGGAACGGATGGATGCGACGGCAAGGGATACGGCGTTCATGCGGCCTCCTTCAGGGCTGTTTCCAGCCGGACGATATTTTTGAACCGGCCTGTGATGCGGTTGTCGTGGGTGGCGATCAGTAATGCTGCGCCTGTGTCCTTCGCCTGTTGTTCCAGCAAGGTCATGACGGTCTGCGCGTTCGCATCGTCAAGGGCGGAAGTAGGCTCATCGGCCATGATGATCTGCGGGCGCAGCAGCACAGCACGGGCGATGGCGGCACGCTGTTGCTCACCCTGGCTCAGGGCGTCCGGCTTGCGGTGCGCCTTATCGGCCAAGCCGAGCGTTTGCAAAAGATGATCCAGCCGCCCGTCCTCGGCCTTCATTTCCGCCATGTCCGCCGCCAGCGCGATGTTCTGGCGCAGCGTCAGTGACGGCAGCAAATGCAGGGTCTGGAACACGAAGCCGAAATTCTGGCCGCGCAGATGGTCGCGGTCGCGGGACGGCAGGGCATAAAAATCCTTGCCCTCAACTGAAATTTTACCTTTTGTGGGCTGCAGCAACCCCGCCAAAGCCGACAGCAGCGTCGTCTTTCCCGATCCCGACGGGCCGAGCAGCAACATGCCGTCGCCCTTGCGGATCGACAGATCGGGAAAATCAAGGGACGGCGATCCCGCCCAGCTGACGATAATATTTTTTGATTCAAGAAACATCAAGCCACCTTTACTAGTTTCTGGTTGCCGTTGCGCCACGCAAGAATGCCGCCGCCAAGGCCGAACGCCTTGTAACCGCGTCCCTGCAGATAGGCGGCGTAACGGGTCGTCTTTTCGCCTACCGGGCAAACAAGTAATATCGGCCTGTCCTTCGGGAACGGGTCGGCGGCGTCGATCATGGTTTCAAATAGCTCCCACGGGATATTGATGGCATCCGGCAGGGTCGTCATCTTGAACGCCAGATTGCCGCGCACATCGATGATCAACGGCTTGTTTTTATCGATCCAGTCCTGCGCGTCTTCCGCCGCGATGACATGGGCATCGTTGGCGGGCGCTTTGTCGAACGCGCGCAGGGAGCCGGGCTTCATGGTTTGCGAGAATAAATGCGGGCGGCGGGCCTTGATGTAATCCATGTACCATTCCAGCCGGTCACAGACGATGAACACGGCTGTCTTGCGTTCCGTCAGGGTTGGCGCAATCTTTTGCAGATAGCGCAGCGTGCCCAGATAGCTCGCGCCGCTGGTCGGGCCGCACAGGACACCGGCTTTCTGTACAAGATCCATCATCGCGTCCACGGAATCGCCGGAATCGACATAGACGAAATCGGCGTAATTGTCCTTGGTGAACAGGCCCGATTCCCACATTTGATCTAGCGACCGGATGCCGGGAATGAAATCGTTCTTGCTGGCGCAGATGCCGATGGTTTTTAAACCGGGATTGCCTTCGTCACGAATGCGCCGCGCCGCGCCGAGCGTCGAACCGGAGGTACCGAGGCCGCCGAAGAAGTAATCTATTTTTTTCAGATCGTTGGCGATTTCCTTGCCGGTCGTCGCATAGTGGATGTCCGGGTTTTTCGGGTTGGTGAACTGCGAGGGGAAATACGCCTTGCCGGGATCGTTCTTGACCGCTTTTTCGATCAGGAATTGCGGATCATTGGGGTCGTTGGGATCAAAACACTCGCTGCCGCCCAGAACTTCCTCGATCTCCGCGCCGAGCAGCCGGATAATGTCCTTCACGCCGTCAACCTTGGCGAGATAGGTGATGAGTTTGGTTTTAACGCCGTTCATGCTGGCGATCACCTGCAAGGCCTTCGCCGTGTTACCGGAGGAATTTTCGTAGATCGTCTGGCCTTTGGCCTTGATGTCGGCCAGATCGTCCTTCACCATGCCCCAGGCGATGCGGTCCTTGACCGAACCGAACGGGTTCATCATCTCCAGCTTGGCATACAGGTCGATATTCGGCAGGCCGTGGACTTCTTCCGGCATTTTAAGAAGCGGTGTGTTGCCGATCATGTCGGTGATGCGTTCGTAGATCATGGCTCAACCCTCCATCTTCAGTTCTATGGGGTTATAGAGGTCATCGTGGAACCAGCGGAATCCGCCACTCGTTTCCACGATGGCGACTTTCTCGGCGATACGCTGTTGCAAAACATGCGTTTCGGCGAAGTCCATCTGGTAGGCCGCCGTGTTGATGAAAGCCACAACGTCGCCCGTTTCCGGCAGGAATGTGGGGAAGGTCTTGTGATACTGAATCATATCGTGCGTCAGGCACAGATTGCCGACATACATCACGCCGTTTTCGGCGGGCCTGCGGTTCTGATCGCGGTACAGTACAACAGGATCGGTCATTAATTTGAGCTGCGTCGCGTTCAGGTTCGTACGGTTCATGTCGAGCATGACCAGCGTTTCGCCGTGCATCGATGGTTTGGTGAAATTAACCCGCGCCAGCGTGATGCCGCACTGGTCAAGCAGGGCGCGGCCCGGCTCTATATAAAGTTCCATCAGGCTTTCCGAGAGAATACGCGCAAGACTCTGGTTATCGAACGCAGGCAGTTTCGCGTCGATGACAGAAGCCAGATCATCCGGCCCATCATCCTTGTGATAATGCTCCATGAAATTTGGCGCGCCTGTGAGGATTCCGTTTTCGCTGTGGAAGCCAAGGCCGTTGTCGTTCCATGTC
>JBASFN010000110.1:0-21177 GCA_049653045.1 Alphaproteobacteria bacterium | reverse complement strand
AAAGAAAGGCATAAGCTCCCCGGCTCCGCAAGGGATCGCCCCTGTCCGTCACACCGAGGAGCATATTGAGACGAGCGCAAACAAGAACACTCCACGTCAAACTAAAGATACTGAAAATAACCATATCTATGTTTGAGAGCATATCCGCGGTTTTTATGTGAGAGGGATCATCGCTTAAATAAAACGGAATAATAGCAAGACTGATGATCGCATAGGCCAGAAAAGCCGCAGTGAATTTTTTCGGTATATGCATCGGCGGCTGCATAAAGCCATTCAGGATTTCACTTTGCTTCCGGACATACCAGGCCGCATAAATGCCATTCGTAATAAGTGAAAGCAGCGCAAGACGCACCGTACCCTGACTCTTCAAGACACGGATAATGTCTTTCTGGTGCGGAAGGAGAGTCATTCCCCTAACCCCTTACCTTTCCACGAACGGCATTCCTTGCCTTGAAGCACCGCCAAAGTCCGCCGGGAATACACTACCCCCTCCTGTGAACATCCCTCCGCGTCAGACTTACATACCCTAAGATATTCCTTCAAAGCACCCATAGCCTCGCACTTTCTCTGCCGAAAAAAAGATTCCGCGTATTTTGCAATATAATTTGGCTTATCTGGATACAGACTGTTCAGTTGAGCAAGGATCTTTTCTGCTCTGGGATAATCTTTCTTAATGGTCAAAAGATAGTCGGAATAATCAGCAAGGACGTACTCATCATAACGGCCATAATACATCGCAGCCTCATAAGTTTTCTCGACTTCCGGAAACTTCTTCTTATTCCATAGATTAGTAGCCTTAACGCGCAAATAGTCAGGATCGTACGGGTACAGATACAAAGCAACATCAAGTGCCCTGTCAGATTCGTCTCTTCTGGAGCCAGCCGAGAGCGTCCGGGAAATCTCGTAATAGGATGAAGAATCATACGCTCCCGCATTTTTTAAGTTTTTATAATATAATTCCGCAGCCTCATCATAATGCTTATCGTTGTGAAGCCGACGAGCCAACTCGTCGGTCGCACCATGAGAACCCCGAGCCGCCGCGTCCTGATAATACTGCATCGCCTTTTCATCTTTTTTCTGGAGATCATACGCAACGGCAAGCCAAAAATCCCTAGCACCATCATACTTTTTCAGCCACGGGCACTTCTCGACATAGCCCATAGTATCACTCCGAAATTCTGACACCTGCTCATACGTGCCGCCCCATTGCGGAAGAATACCTCCAAAATAAGACCCTCGCAGGATTTCAGAGCAAGGGCGTATCTTTAAACCCCCATTAACGATGCTGAGTTTCAAATCTTCAGAACCAGAGGCCTTCAACATCCGCACAAGAAAAGAATGAACAAGAATATTTTCCGGAGAAATTTTCGCGGCCTTCCCACAGGAAGAAAACGCCTTTTCACTCGCCTCTCCCATAGCTTTAATCCGCCGCTCCGGCGTCTTGTTGATATAGGCTGTCCCTCGATAATAAAAAGCGGCATCCACATAATGATTACAAAGATATATCCATGGCCAAGGGGACGCGGGCATCTTTTCTGCCCAGCGTGCGGCATAGACCGGCGCATCGGGCAGAATGGAAATGGTATCCAACAAATTTGCAGTATCCTGGTCGCTACGCTGATATTGCTCAAATGCACGATAATGCTGGGTTAAGTAAGAATCGATATTCTCGTATTTCCCCTCTGAAATCCACCGACGCAAATTCTGAATCTCAGAAAGATCCAATTCCTCCAGCCATTGCCGGAAGGGAATATCCGCAGAAACAACGGACAGCTTTGGTGAAACGGGCGCATTTAAATCCGGCGGCATCTCGGGACCAAAAGCCTGCGCTACACCCTGCTCCAGCCCCGACAATGGCTCTCTCTCATAATGAAGAAAACCCCGCCTTTCTTCTTCCTTTTTCGGCGGCGAGAAACTCCAAACACCATACAGAATCCCCGATGCAATCAGAAAATAAAGAAACGAGAACCCGTAAAGACGTTTTAGCATACTTTCCTACTCACCCTGTGCGACCGAGAAGCCCGGGATGCCGTCAAAGGTGTGAAGCATGACGGATTTGGTGAAATTGAGATCGGCTTCGTTCATGCGCTGCATGAGGGCGAGGACTTGCGAGGTTTTGACGGGCTTGCCGTCAGCACTCATAAATCTCAAACGCCAGTTGTCGGCGCAGAAGGTTTCCGGCTGACCGTCGGGCCAGACTTTCGTGCCGCGATTGGAGATCATCGACAGCTTCAAATTGTCATTGACGCAGGCGAGAACTTTTTTGGCGAGATCGTCCGGCTTGCCGTCCCAGTTGAGATTCAAATCAACCCCGACGCGCTCTTTTTTCTCCTCAATGCGGGGCTTCAAGGGCGGGAGTTTCATGCCGCCAGCCGCCGCCGCACTATAATCCACGGGCTTGAGTTTCGAGGGAGACTGACCAAGCCGCGCAATAACCGCCTTTGAAAACCCATCGGTTCCAACTTTTTCCACCGACTTCCCGGCGCGGTAGATATCGCCGGTGTGGATGCCGTCTTCAATCGTTTTGAGCCATGCATTATGAACCTTCGTGGCCGCGTCACCCTGCCCGATATGCACCAGCATCATAATCGCGCCGAGTAACAAACCGGACGGATTGGCGATACCCTTGCCCGCGATGTCGGGGGCGGAGCCGTGGACAGCCTCGAACATGCCGAAATCAATCCCGACATTACTTGACCCGCCAAGACCCACGGACCCCGTGACCTCCGCCGCAACGTCCGACAAAATATCGCCGTACAGATTGGGCAAAACGATGATATCGAACATATGGGGCGACGACGCCACCTTGGCCGTGCCGATGTCGATAATCATATGGTTCTGCTCGATGTCCGGGTATTCCTTACCCAGCTCATCGAACACCTTATGAAACAACCCGTCGGACAACTTCATAATATTGTCCTTGGTCATGCAAGTGACTTTTTTGCGGCCATTGGCGCGGGCATATTCAAAAGCATAGCGCACGATGCGCTCCGTTCCCGGGCGGGATATGATTTTCAGAGAGGCCATCACATCTTGCGACTGGCGATATTCAATGCCACCATAAAGGTCTTCCTCGTTTTCGCGGATGATGACCATGTCCATATTCGGATGATTGGTTTCGACATACGGCGCATAAGAAACACAAGGGCGCACATTGGCAAACAAGCCAAGAGATTTCCGGATAGTAACATTCAGCGATTTAAACCCGCCCCCTTGCGGCGTGGTGATGGGGGATTTCAGGAAAACACGGGTACGACGAAGGGAGTCCCACGACGAGTCCGCAATACCGTTTTTAATGCCCTTTTCATACACGCTCTTGCCAATTTCAATGGTTTCGATAGCGAGCTTCGCGCCGCTGGCCTCCAAGATTTTCAAGGTTGCATCCATAATTTCCGGCCCGATGCCGTCGCCATGTGCCACCGTGATTGGAACTGCTTTTGATGATTTGCCGAACATGATTGGAATCCCCTGTGAAAAAAGCCCTAGAATAAGGGCAATAGATGCTACCACAAGTTGGGGGACGTTTACAGGGGGCTTATTTTGTTGGCTTGTTCCATGCGATAATTTCGGGGGCGGGAGCAACGGCTCTCTTTTCCTCACTGCGTTTATAGACATAGATGCCGAGGACCGAGAGGCCCATGGCCCAGATCGCGCTTAAATTCCCCATCGCGTTCAGGACGAAGGCGGATTTTTCGGTTTCAAACACGATGACGTAAGCGAGCGCCAGCATCTGCGCCGCCCATGTCACCGCCATGAAATAGCCGAAAGTCGGGCGCATGCGGCGAACATAGGCGTCATTCGAGGCGACCTCGAAGCGAACAGTTTCGTTTGCCGTCATGAGCGTCGATTGATGATTCTTCATTTCAATCTCCGCCATTTTTTCGGCGTGACGGTTGGCCTCCGCGATTTGCTCCGCCGTGATCGCGCCTGTTTTGATCGCGCCACCCAAATTCCCGAGCGCATCGGCGGCATTTTTGGCGAGGGGCGAGTCTATTTTTTTCAACGCCTCGGCAATGACAGAAATAACGACGGGGATTCCGATTTGAGAAAAAATTGTAGAAAACATAGCAAATGACTCCTTCGCCGTTTCATTCAAACGGCGTGTTGGGGGTTAAAAGAAAAGAGGGAAATTAAAAAATGCGGGCCGGGTTGCGGCTATGCCCACCAAAAACGAAGCCAGTACATACCAAAATGCATTTTGAACAGGATAAATACCGGATACAGAAATATTAAAATGAGGCCTATATATACGGCATAAGCTAGAGATATTTTAAATTTTCTCCTGACCAGATAATAGATGCATGCCCCGCAACATAGAAAAAAGAAAACATACGACAGGTCAAAAAAGAATATCGCCACATTATACACTGTCTCCGGCGCAAAGGGCCATATCCAACCTTCATCCGTATGGTCTATTCTATCTCCATACAAAATATAAAGGGCGGGCGGAAGCGTTCCCGGAAACCACGCCCATACGCACATCGTCAAATAGGAAACCCAGAACGCATACACCGGCCAAAAAATTTTGACATACCCGAGCGTAAACGACGACCGCCAATAGCGAACAGCGCGATCAATCCATATCTTCCCATTCAAAACGCGGATTGCGGATTTCTCCATTGCCTATACCAAGCGTGCCTTTCATTTTCTGAATCTTTGATCCCCGAACACCAAAGGGCTTTGCCTCACCCTTTTCGACCATCTCGCGCCATGGTCGAAGCATGACATAATCCTTGTTAAAATCATACTTGTCTTTCAGGCCATGTTCAACAACGCCGTCAATAAGGACCTCACGCCCCTTACTGGTTTTCTTGAATGAACCAGTTGATCTGATCTTTACACTTCCAAGGGATGCGAAATGCGAAGGCCCAACGCCCGAGGATTTTTCAGGAACCCTTACTATTGACGTAAAGGCTCACGTTGTTTATGTTTACGGAAATAAAAGAACGGGAGTAGCTATGCTAAACAATATTGAGGTGGCCATTAACATCGCAAGCAGGGACTTTGGCCGAGAAACAGCACCCAAAGTCGCCGATACTATTATGAAACTTCCCCAAGGAAGTTCCGCTATAGATGTAATGCGCCTGAGCCAGCTTTATACTGGCCTGGCCCGCATTACGAACCTTGCGGATAAAAAGCAGACTGAATACAATAAGCAAGGCTGGAACTTCCTCCGGCTGAAAGAATTGGAGCTTCGCGTTCCTGAAAATACAGATGAAAAAATGATTGCTCTTGCAGGGAAGGCAAAAACCCTGATCGAGCAATTTTCACAAGCCCATTTATTTTCCAGCTTTGACGAATTTCTGGAACGCTGGCAACAAAAGCCCCCTGCCACGGAACCACAAGATTATCTGGATGATTTTTATTTTTACGCACCGTATATAAAATTTGGCACTGTGACTTCATTGGCAACACAAAATATTATTCTGGATCGAGCTAACGAAATGCATAAAAGAGGGAAGGTTTTTTTAGATGATGACCTTAAAGAAAGCCTTTCTTTTTATGCATTACGAATGAGCGATGAATTTATACCTTAGAACTGCTAAAAATAAGGTTACTATCCCTCCATAACACGGTAAAAAATGTGGTTGCCGATGACGGCGACGGGCACTTCGCCACGCGCCCAGTAGGGGGTGGCGGTTTTGGCGTGGTAATGGGTTGCGCCGTTCGTTGTATCCGTGATGCTTCCCGCAATAGCTCTCCGAGCAATACGGAGAGCGGTCGCAAAGTATAAATCTGTTTCATCGACGGCCTGAAGTTTTTGAAAATTAGGATCACTCCGGTTCCAGCAAGAAAATTGATAAGGCTTCTGGCAGACTTGAATGATGTTGCCGCCCCACCACCAACGCCCGCCATTTTCATTGGCAATTTTTACACGGTTAAAAATAACGCACGCAACGGCCTCCATCCCATCCGGCCCCTCCCCCCGCGCTTCGCCCCAAAGGGTGCGGGCAAGAACGTCAGTTTCGATGCCGCGATAAAATTCCTGCATGTCTTTGTCCTTTATTTGTCTAGCGCGCGCGGGTTTGCCGCCCAGCGCAATAAGCATCGGCTTTTTCATGTGTGGTTCCTTTGGTGAGTGAAAAAATATTGCCGCAGAGGCGCAGAGTTTAGAAAGAAAAAATTCAACATGAATCTCACGAAGACATCACGAAGAACACAAAGAAAAATTTATTAAAAAACTTCGTGACCTTTTTCTTAAACTTCGTGTCCTTCGTGTTTAATACTTTTTCCTCTACGCACTCTGCGCCTCTGCGGTAAAAATTATTTCTTCGCCGCGTTCAACGCTTCGGCCTTCAAGGCCGTGGTATCAAGTTTGGCCTCGATGCGAAGCAAATGCGATGTCAGGCGCGTTTCAACCTCGCGCAAGTCATTATGCGAGGCATAAGTTTTTGCGACCTCAAGCTTGAACGCATTAAGGGCTTCGCGCAGTTGGGTACTGCGTTGCTCCAACAGCGCATGAAGATCATCATTGGCGGCTTCGGAATCCCGGCGCGTGTGCCAGATGAGCCAGAATAAGCCAGCCATCGCCGGAAGATCAAACGCTGTGATCCACCACGACAGGTCAGATGTCATTGAATTCATTTGATTTTTCCGTTTTTGTTGCAAATTTTCATAATCAAAGATACTCTCTCGCAGGATGGTAAAAATGAACGACGATAAAAAGAAAATAGAATTCAGCGACGATGAAAATATGGTCATCCATGAGGCCATCAGCAGAACTATTGCCTTTATGAATGAAACCCCGTTACTACGCGGCCTAACCCCTGAGTTTAAGGAGCGCGCAAACGGCAATGAAAAAAGTTTATTTTTCACAACCAACCTGCACAAAGCACTACAGAAAATTCTTCATACCTATGAAAACGATATGCGTATGATGATCGTAAAAAACATCATTGATATATCGCAGGAGCAAAAAGCAAATATTTCCTATAAACGACTTGGCGTCATGGTGCGCGCCGTAGAGTCTGCGCTTGCCCACTCACTGGAACTCACACAAGATATTCCAGACAATTTTAGTGATAACGATCCATGAATAGAGAAACAAAACCTGTAAGAACCGCCGGAGAAATGCTGGCCGAACGCTTACGAGATTTTATAAAAACACAGCGCAGCCTGCGCGCAGAGGTTACAATCAATCCGCACACAACGCATGGCGGCGAACTAAGTTTTTATTTTAAAGATTTTGCCAAATATGCAAACATTGATGAAACTGTAAAAAATATCAATCGTGCCGCACCCGGCGGAATCGGCGAATATTTTATCGCGGAAACCATAGGCAACGGATTTTCCCTCAGCACCCCATGGTATGATGCAAACAAGGGATGGATAGCGCAACAAGCCGTCAGAATTATTGCCGATGAACATGATTTAACAAGACGCTAAATTTCTATACATCAAATTCCGTTTCGGCTTTATGACTGCCTGAATTTTTCATCCATTCCTGCCCCCTACCCGGCCTGTAAATGCGCTTTAAGCGGACGGGTTGCTGGCTGAGTGCGCCGGCAACCGCGTCAAGGCCGTCATCATGCCCCCGGAATGTGCCAGGACGCCATTCCTGCATTTCCATCATAAAGGGAGTCTGCAACACAGATTCATGCACATAAAGACGGCGCGCCGCGAGAACAGCATCAAAAGCCTCCAATATACGAATGTCCTTCGGGCGCGTGCTGGATATGTCCTGAACACTGCAGGGAACATTCGCTTCGGCGATTTTGTTTCGCAGCAAACCGGGCAAAAATTTTCCAATACCGTTAATCTCAACGCTCAAAGACGGAAGATAATTGTCCTTTGCAATTTGCGCGACCTGTCGGCACTGATCTGTGGCTTCGTCTCCTTCCGGCGCATTACTCCTAAGATAGACAACGCGGTGCAAATAAAGATTTCCTTCAGCGCCCGCGAATACAACCGCAACAACGGAATGATCGCCCTTAGCCGATCCGAACGCCGGATCCCACCACGCGGAAGACCCAACAAGCTTCACACCCCCAATAAACAGAGCGCGCAGCTCCTTGGTATAATCCAATTCCTCCGCATACACATTTAAAAGAGCAGGATTTAAACGACCCTCCGCGATATTAACGGGATTCAACATCATCTGAGACGAGAATTTATTCGGGCCGGTGCGAGCTTTTATTTTTTCTATATCGTTCACCGTAAACCGTTCCGGCCATGCGCTTTTCCCGCTTTCATCAAGCACAGGAATGACGAAACGATCAAAGCCGCTTAAAAACTCCTGCTCTTCGCCTATCTCCCGGCGCGGCTCATCGGCGTAAATACTGTAATATGTGTGCGGCGTGCCGATATAAATCTGTGTTCCGCCGGGCGTAAGGACATAGTCAATTTCCATCAATCTCTCGCGCAGGTCACCACGTTTTTGCGCCGTATCGCATGTACGCGGAACCTCAACATCGTCACAGATGATAACATCAGCACGACTCCCCGTAATGTTCGACGTAATACCACGCGCCAACATCGAAGGATCACGCAATTGCATCATGCGCTTGACCGTAAAACGATTTCCAGCCCACTGATCGGCTTCCCTTGGCTTCAGATCGCTCGTCAGGGGATGAATTTCGATTATTTTTTTGACCTGCCGCACCATTTTTCGCGCAAGCGCGGCATCAGCCGCGAGAACAAGGATACGCAAATCGGGATTACGATACAAAAGCCACGCCGCAAAAATACCGGCAAGTGTGCTTTTGCCACTAGCGCGAAAAGCCATCAGCAGGAGCCGCATTTGTTTTCTTTTCCAACGCCACTCCAACCAATCGGCCATGCGGCGATGAATAGCGGGCGTGGACTGCCCCATTTTTTGATTCCAAACCACCATGAACAACGTGAAGTCTGCGTGCGTAATGTCGCATCCGCTCATACGGGTAAACTCCTCTATCTATTCTTATGAATTATTCGTCGATTTCTTTTTGTGCGGCTGCGATAATGCCGGAAAAATCGAACTCAGCACTTTCTGTTTTTTCAGGGGAAATGAGAGAACTGAGCTTTATCAAATGGACGATGTGCGTAACACAAACATTTTGCGCCGCATGATATTCCTTATGGTCTTTCGATCCATTTTGATAGGATTTATCCATTAAAAGCGCATAGGAGTTCTTTACCGTTCGCAAAGCCACAGGGAGAAACCGTGCAAATTCCTCGCGGACTTTTTCAAGTTCCGTTTTATTAAACATACAATCTTCTTCCACCTAAAACTTCGACAGGATAAACCACTGCCCGCCATCAGAGACAACAGTGATAGATTTGTACTGGGCATTCAAAACCTGCGATGACTGATCGGGGCCAGGACCGCCTTGCTCAGTAACCGTGACCGCGTTGCCAGATACGTCGATTTTCTTAATCGTCACGGTACGCCCCACGGCCTCTGGTGCATTGGCGGGTGGCAAGCGAGCCGTCATCGCGCCGCCAAAACTGGATAACAAATACACATCAACCGCCATATCGATGTCGTAAACTCCGATTCCGTCATGATAACGCGTATTACCGGGGGCGCGATTGGAAGACAAGACAAACCATTCCGCGCCGTTTGACATCATCATCACGAAATCATTTTCTGCGCCGAGATAATAACTGCGCCCATCAGGACCGGAACCGCCAGACTCGGTAATCGTGATAACGTTTGAAGATGAATCTATTTTCTTGACCACCATCATCACACCCACAGCAGACCCCGCATTCGGAAGCGTTACAATCAATGCGCCGCCGAACGAGGAAACGAGATGAACAGAGTGAGAGAGATCAAGTGTCACCGTTCCCGATGTATCAATAAATTCAGTATCAAAACGCTGCAAGGTTGCGTTTATATCGGTACAGGTTGTGCGCTGCAAACGGTTTTTATGCGGAAATCCGGCGTTATAGGCTGTGTACTGCCCTCCTGATAAATCCCAAATTGCCGATCCATCAGACGCCGACAATAAATTAACGATAGATGTTTCCACCGAGCCGTTTTCCAGCTTTATATTGGGCACGAGATTATTCGACTCTGCAAAAGGATTAACGAAAAGCGTCTTGTTAGAATTTGCGCCAACAATGAAACACCCTTGCGCTGTTCCCTTCACATTGGCTTCGCAGTCGATAAAGGAGTTGTTGAAAGCCCCATGCTCCACATAAAATCCAGCGCCCGATATATCCGACCCATGGCTATACACGCGGCATGCGTGAAATTTATTAGCGTTCGGTGTATCACCCGCACCGGATTTCGTCAGGTGAATCCCATGCGTTGCGGGTTGCTCAATCAACACACGTTCAAAATTATTCCAATAGCATGGTTTATTTGTGTCGTTATATCCATCAAGCTGGATGCCGATATTGGGGGCGAAAATCTGAACATCAACCATTGTGTTCTGGACACACGGCGCGATTGACCCAAACAGCTTAACCGCGACATTTCCGCCCTCAATCCGCAAATTCTGGATTGTCGTAAACTCACCAGGGATCTCAATAGCGTTAAACGTATTTGACTGACACGCGATAACCGATGACTGACCTGCACCGATCAGGGTCTTACGTGACGAGAGGGATATGCTTGCATTGATAAGATACTCCCCCGGCGGCAAATAGACCGTATCATGGGCGGCCAATGCGTTTTGAATAGCAATCGTGTCATTGACAAGACCATTACCAACCGCTCCAAAATCCTTAACGGAAACCATATCTAAAAATTTATCGTTACTGGTTCTCGTAACAGCACCCGTGCCTGTGGCGGTAAAATTCGGCGCGGCCATAGAACCCGCCAAGGAAACAGCAACAGGATCACCATCAGCATTAAACCCAAGAGCCTTATTTGCGCGTACAGAACGGGACGGCAATTCCGTTTCACCCGGCGTTTCGTGATCGCCATATTTGAGCATCAGATCATTTTGTCGTTCTACCTGCTGAACAGAAGCCACAAGATAATCCAGTTCGGTATTGATGGCCTGCGCCGAGAAATCACCACCTTCTATAAAATCCGTCAACCGCTCAATGGGAATCTCACGCGCCAAAGTAATGACAGCATTCGCAGCAGGAGCAGTGGAAAACGTAACCGTTCCACCAGAAGTATTACCCGCGCCAGCGATGGTAAAACCGCTAATCTGTTTTGCGCCATTAAGATAAACAGACAAGTCTTCACTGGCGAAAATCGGGAATGGATAGGAAAAAATAGTTTGCGAGCCGTTGGCAAGAACACGAACAATCGGCGTCACCGCCGGCATTTTTATATGATCGGACATTGGAAATTCCTTTTTTAAAGCTTTATTTAAACGACTTACGCAAGATAAACACGCTGGATTTTTTGACGTTCGGCGAGCTGAGTGGATTCCAATAAATTTCCGGCGGCTGATTGCGACAATTTGTTATCAAGAATGCGTCCGCGCAATGCGTCAACATCCTCGCGCTTTTTTCTCTCATCTTCGCTTTCATCAAACAAACCGAGCAAAACAGCTTCAGACGATCCGCCTGCGCTGCCTATCCCCTGCGCGCCGAACTTTGCACGCTGCCTTGCGACGGCGCGGCGAAGAGCAGAACGGCGTTCGCTTTCCTTCTGTTCGGAATCAAGAGTATTTTGCTCTTTTTGCAAGGCAATATCCTGCGCGAGTTTCTGCTGCTGAAGGCGATTTCTTTCATTTAACTGCCTTAAATCGTTCTTATCGTCACGACCCGTAATACGATTAAAGAGTCCAGTTTGTTTATCGATAAAACTAACGGCGGTTCCAATGCCCGACAAAACGGGCAAAATCCCAGCGAGTGGCGTTACTGCTCCCATAATAATTTCCTTTCATAATTGGTAAATTGTCTATTCATTGACGTTGATTTCGGCGTTGACGGACAAAAGCGTGAACGGCAAGGGAATATCTTGCTCAATACGCCACAAACCTCTGGTCATATCGTTATGCCAGCCAACAGCACGTACGCGGATGTCGGCAGTAACAAGAGGCGGAGGCGTGTCCAGAATTTCCTCCTCACCCATCTGGCGAAGAGAAATATCCCGAAATCCCCGGCCAACATCGAGACGCAACGCCGCCGTATCCCGAACACGAAAGAGTCCTTGCACAAGACGCAATTTCTGGCCGCTTCCGGCCACACCAACCATGTTCGGCGGCAACGGTTCAATCACATGCGTATAAGAAAGACCGATTTCAACGGTGCTTGCAGCAACTGCCAGCGTTATTTGCCCGCCCGCGACCGTTTGATTGCCCACAACAATTCCATCGGCAACGATAGAGACCACCGCCCCTTCCAGATGACTCAATCCAGACCATACAGTTGCCGGAGACCCCGACACTCCCTTCAGCGCGGAATCGAGATGAAGCGTTTCATCGAATAACTCCACTGTGTAAATGCCGTTTCGATTAACGAGGACATAGACATCATCGCCAACCATGGCGATTGACTTCACCTGCCCCTGCGTTGTGTGAAGAGTCCATCCGCGCACGCTTTCGGCGCGATAGACGGTCATTGTCGCAAACTGGCCATCTTCGCGCAGGATAAAAAACAACCGATGCTTTTGGTCATAGTCCTGATCCACCGGATTAACAACCATGTGACGACAAAGAAGTGTCGTATCAGACGAACTATAAGCTTGCTCAAGATCAGTATAGAGAAATTCCTGAACCTGCTGACGATTTCGGGCAATAAACATCGTCGCGCCATCCACATTGACCGGAGGAATATAACGATCCACCACCGAGCCAACGCGAGTTTGCCTGCGTATCTGAACAGCCGACGGAGTGAGCGGCTCACCCGTGACCATCCATTCCGCGCCAGACGTGAATACCTGCAAATGACGCCCCGAAAATATCCCCCGGATGGCGTTGACTTGATCGGACAGGATAGCGAATTCAATTGCCTCATCGTCAAGCCCAGTTCCAAGATCAAAATTGAACAAATCGCCAGAGCGGGAAAACCACAGACGATTGGGCATATCACGGCTACCGCCAATAACAAGACGATCTTGGTGAAACGCGGCGGTGACAGGATAACCGCGTACCGGACTGAAAGCCTGCTCTTCCCAGTCGATCGTCGCAGCCGTTCCACTCAAAGTTTCAATCACGGTGGCCGTCACGACGGTGGCTGAATCAAAATCGGTAATAACGACTTCCTTGCCGCCAACACGCAAACGCGTATTTTCATGGCCAGGAGAAAAAACGGAAGCCGAAGCCGTAAGCGTAATTGTCCCGGTTGTTGCACTAGGGGTTAAGGTGACGCCGGTTTCCACAAATTTAAAATACGGCTGACGAATAACATTATTCTCCGCGAAGAAATTCCAATCGGATAAAGTCCACACCCCTCCTGCACCGCGAGTCAATTTTTTGGGGGCGACATCCGGATGTGTAAATAAAATAGTATCCGCGCTTTGCGTCCAGCAGAGTTGCAAAATTTGCGTTTCCGTCCATGGCGCAATGACCGTTTCATCCAAGACCCCTTCGGCATAAATATTGATCTGACCGTTTGTTACGACGAGAAGATAAGTCTGCTCGGTGTTAAATTCAAATGGGATCAATTTCCCGTCACCCGGCGCAGTCGCAATATAGGCAAGCCCATAACGCCGCGTAACGCCACCTGTCGGGCTGATAAAGACATTCCGCAATGCCAGAGCACCATTGCCATAGGCACTTAAATCACCACGCCCGAGAAGATCGGTCGATAATTCTCCGAATGTGAATGTTGTTTTAATTTCGTGTGAACGTGCCATTTTTTCTCCTATTTTCTTGCGTTAATCAGGCTGAAATCCTCGATACGACCCGGCGTATCTTGCTGCA
The DNA here is from genome assembly GCA_049653045.1 of Alphaproteobacteria bacterium. Taxonomy (GTDB): domain Bacteria; phylum Pseudomonadota; class Alphaproteobacteria; order Micavibrionales; family Micavibrionaceae; genus UBA7657. The sequence goes on along the minus strand of JBASFN010000110.1, from coordinate 7,423 downwards.
CGTCAATCTGGCGGGCGCGTTAGTATTCACGTTCTGCGAGCGTATAAAGTGCTTCGGCGCGGGCCGTATTCTCCGTAACCGGGATACAAAATTCTGCGGCAAGACGCGTAATAAGAACTTGATCGAAATATGGGGGGAATTCTTCTTCCGCCGGACGGAAAATGTAAGTGAGGATGACATCCGTCGCATTAGCATGGAGTGCTCCCCTGGCAATACGGTAATGAAGCCCCCTACCCCGACTGCCATTTCCGGCAGACAACGCCCGGAGGAAATCATTCGGCAACTGAAAGGCATTGGAATAATCGGCGATCGGCGGCGTAACCAACGGAGTAAGTGCCGCCTGCCCGGTGGCAAAACTCCAGCCATAGGCGGAAATAAGAGCATCGCGCACGGAAGCAAAAAGTGCCCCCGCTATTTCGGATTGAGCAGTGCCATCCGTGAATGAGGTAATCGGTGCCGCGCCAATACGAATAAGCGCGCGGCTGCACAAGGCAACATCGTTGAGAGCCATTGAATAATCTCCTGAATGTGTTGGGAATGGGATAAGGTTAAAATAGGATTATACGGAGTTACGAGAGTTTTTTAATTATTCGATGTTCCGCATGAAAATTTTAATTTTTAATCCGGATATAGTGTTTTTTTAAAAAAGAAACAAAAACACCGACAAAAAAAACCATAGAAAAAAATATCGCAAAAGATTCAATGAAAGCTAAAAAAATAAGAACCGCATAGTGCATCCAATCAGACGAGAATTCTTGTTGAGGGTCATGCTTTATAGCGAGGTACGCCACCAAAATGCTTATCAAAGTCGCCAAAAACACACCAGAAACAACACTAATGATAAAAAGTTTTTTCATTTTCTTTTATCCCAAGACCGTTCTTTATAAATTCTCTCCACCTGCGCCCCATATTCTTTAACTTCTTGTGACCCTAGTGAATTATAAACCGTTGCAATCTGGGAAACATTAGCATGAGGAATTCTATCCTGTATTGCCTTTAACAATCTGATGCCGACCAGAATATTCTTTTCCGGAATCTCAAGATCTTCACGAGAGTATCCCAAATCCTGCCAGAAAACGCTATGAATATTCATAGGCCTTATAGTTTTATTAAGATCAAATGGCTCCAATACTTTATCGTAATACCCATGAGTTGTTTCCATGTGCATAATGGCTCTTACAATATCAGGATCAATTTTCTCCTTTGACGAATTTTTAGAAATCAAATCATCATAAGTTTTTACCGTGCTGAATCTATCTTGCTCGAATATACTTTTTTTACGATTTAATCCATATGTTTCCCTGACATCAAATCTCGCCGGAAGGTTTTGTAAAATAGCTTCTTTTCTTCCCTCTACATCATTCACAGGCAAAGCATTAAGCCACTTTGGCCTCAACATTGCTAGAGAAACATTTTCTTGATTTGACGCTCTCTCCGTCTCTCCGCCAGGGAGCATAAACCCATCCATTTTCAATCCTTTTTCTTTCTGGAATTTCCAAATGGCTTTATTCATGTCTTGGGTGATGTAGCCATTCGGCTCTTTTTCTTTTTCCATGTAGCCTGTGGATTGCAGGCGATCTTTCACTCGAAAAACATCATCCTGATTATTTTTCATCCGGTTACCAACAGGATCGGTGATGAGAGAAAAATATGGGTTCGGCATATAAAATCTCCTGAATAAAAAAACGGGCACGGCGAATTTCCTCCTCCGCAGAGAAAGAACAATCGCCGTGCCCTTCGGGTCGATACGCTGGTAACACACAGGCGGGCGAGCGCGTGGAAAGGGGCGCGCTTCCAGCCTTCAGTGCCGCTTGAGGGGGGAGACCATCGGCCTTATGAGTAGACCGTAATGGTCACGACACTGCCTGTATTGCCGGTAACAACATATATCTTGTTGACCGGGGTTCCGTCCGTATCGACATTCGCAATAATGAAATCTCCAACCCGCAGCATAGAAGCCGCATTGTTGAAATATCCGGTTCCCGTGATCGCGGCTTCCGTGGTGGTATAATGCCAGAGCGTAAAATTATTCGCATAGGCGAGAACGCTAAGACTTGATGATGTATAGGCCATTGGTTTTTTCTCCTAAATTAAAAATAAAATTTAGAATCTCGAAATCTCCAAAATATTTTTTGAGAGTCCGAGATTCCGTGGTTCTGTTTTTCCGTTAGTCCGGCGTTTCATCACATTTAATGGTGATAATCCCGGCTTCGTCGATCAAACCTGCGCCCTGACTCATCATGTTGTTGACGAAGTGAGCAGCGCGATCACCGTGCCATGTCACATCCGATTTAATATCGGAACCTGAGGCATGACCTACAGCGGTTTTATGATACCAGTAGCACGAACGAATATCGTTACCGTCGATAGGCAGGCCGGAATGGGGAATCCAAACCGTACCCAGCCATTGCTTGGCTTGCGTGATCGTCGAGAACGGGAGAGATTCTTTACCGACGTAATCGGCATTGACGAATTCCTCAAGACTCAGCAACTCGCTCCATTGCTTCCAGCCGATGACGCAAAATCTCTGACTGTCATCGGGAACATCGTTTTCACCGAAGGTTTCAAAGGCGTTCAGTATTTTTGCCTTTGTCAAACCGGTGTTGCTATCGACGATGGTGTTGACCGATGATGTCGCCAGCGCATTGATGATAAGCTCATCCGTCTTTCGCCCCAGCGCATAAGCCCCGGCATTAGCAATGACAGAGCGTTCATCGACGTTGCTTTTCAGCTCGTCCAGACGATCAACCCAATCACCCGCATAGTAATCCTGCAAGATCACCTCGATATTGGTATGATCTAGATTCATCACAGGAACCATACCATGCGTAGATTTTGTCGAAGCCGTGCCTTTACCGACTTTCTGAAAGACGGTTGTCGAACCGACAACATTTTGGGAAACGCGCACGGTATTCCGCAGCTTGGAACCCTGACGCTGGTAGGCATCGTGCACTTCACGCTCGAATTGCTTGACGAAAGCCTGATCAAAAGATGTAGACATTTTATAACTCCTTGTTGGTGGTTTGTGTTTCAGGGATTGCGCCGGGAACAGGTTGTCGTGCGCGGAGGATGTCCGCCGGGCCTTATTGTCCGGAAAAGGAAAGCGCCGTCATGCCTTTAAAGCATTTGAAAGGTTACACTTCTGGCGTTGATGGTTTTATATATAGGATATTATTCCTATAAAGTCAAGAATAATTTTCTTACCCTAAAATGTTAATTGTGATAATATTGCTTCGTGTTTGACTTTTAGGGATGTTCTTATGGGCACGATGTTTCAATCTTTACTGACCAAAACCAAAGCAGGAACGGGCACATCCACTCCACCCCGCCGCCAGTATGAACGACGAAACGTCGATGTCTGCGTTGGCATGATCGACGGAAAAAACTACCCTATTGAAAACTGGTCGCCCGGCGGCGTGCTCTTCAATGCCGACAGCAGCACCTTCCCTCTACAAAAAGAAGTAGACGTTACCTTGAAATTCAGGATGCGAAATGAAATCGTCGATGTCCGGCACAAGGCCAAAGTCATCCGAAAGAGCATAAACAAGATCGCGTTCGAATTTTTACCTCTAACAAATCAGATCAAGAAAAAATTTCAGTCCGTAATCGACGATCATGTCGCCGCAGAATTTGTTGAATCCCAACTAATTTAATATCCTCCCTTATTCCCCCTCCCGGACGGGAGAGGGAAAAGAGAAGCCTGATTAAGAATTGCCGTATATTTTCTTAAATCCTTCCGTGACCTTTGCCACAAAAGACGGGTCTTTATCCCTCCAATAGCGTGGATCGCGCATCATACTACGAAGATCACCCTCATCGACGGCGGAGACATTACCCTGTCCACGCTTGAGGCCAGGCTCTCCCGTCTTCATCATCCGGTGCAACGCCAACACGCCCTCATAAGAACTTGAAAGACTTTCAAGAACATCAGGCGCAAGGCTCTGCTTCCCAAAACTGAGAAGCTGACGCGATATTTCCTGCCATTTTTCCGGGCCGCCAAAATGATTGATAAGCTTCTCCACTTCGCGGTCGGCTTGAAATTCCCCGGCGATCTGCTTCATCATCGGAATCATTTTTTCGGCCGCTAGGTTATAGGCCTCCTGTGCCTGATCGTGAGTAAATCCTTTGGCATGCATACGACGGTTCACTTCGTCGTCTGGCTCGAACAAGCCGTGGGAACAATCGATACAATATTCCTCGTGCGATTTCGGCGCGGCCGGAGTTTGCGATATCTTCTTTTCCAGTTCGCGGTAAGATTTCAACAAAGCCTCCGCTTTTAAAACTCCCGTTTCTGGATCTTTAAATTTTTCCGGTACATCATTCATAAGTAAATTATCAGTCATTTTTCAGTCTCCTTTTTGGTTTAAAAATCAATTATTCCTGCCCCGATCAATCAAGCGCAGAATGCTTGCGACCAATGAACGCTGGCCTTCCGCATAGCGCATTTGCTCGTCCGGAGCGGCAGCCCCCAAAGCGCGCTGAAAGGTTATCGCCTGTAAATGCGATAAAACCTTCCGACCATCCTCGCTGGTAAACAGGCGAGCAAAGGCGCGCTCAATCTCGCGCATTTCAAATTTGGCAGGATCGGGAAGCGAGTACACAAAATCCCGTTCCGACAGCCTCTCGGATGGGAGCTTAATTTTTTTAAACATTTTGCACCTCTGCGGATTTACGGATCAGGTTGGATGGAACGCCCAATGCCTCCCCTAAAAACCTTGCGGCTTCGGCCATATCGACGGCGGCAACAGCTTCCGCGCCCATGCCAGAAACAGATTTTATCCAGGACAGGGTGTTCTCAATGTTACGTTGGCCTTGTGCCCGCGCAAGCGGCGAGCGGTAATCAACGGTGACAAAACGGCCATCCAGCGCAATATCGGGCACTTCACCGCGCCTGCGTAAAATTGCATAGGCGCGCTTAACCAAGGGGGTCAGCAACTCGACCTGCAAGCGACCATAGGTTGCCCCGAGCAGCAATGACATTTCCGCCGAACGCTCCAGAACTTCTGTAGCCGTCATACGCGGACCGGCAACGGGCGTCAGACGATCGGCCAGCATCGCGTGACGGATACGCGCCTGTAAATTATCCAGCACCAACTGCGACACATTAAAATCCGATGGCATCTGCAGAGGCTGCAACCCCGCCGATCCTACGGCCTTGGGAATAATGCTGCCCGGCACAAGCTCAATATTGGCCGGATTAAGTATACCATCATCATCAGCCTGCCAGATTCCTGTGACCGCAATCGAAGCGTTTTTTAAGATCAACTCAACAACCTTATTCGCGGTTTTAATGTCCGGAAGCGTTTTCATCACGGGCGAACGCCCATAAATTTCACCGGGAGATTTCATCCACCGGAAGGAAATAAACGGCGAATGGTCAAAACGACCCTGCGCAAGAAAGGCGGGCTTTTCCGATTCTTCGATAAGGCAAGCCTTATAGGAATAAACGAGGCCATCAGGCACAACCGATTCCAGTATTTTAAACTGATATTGCGGATCTTCTTCTCCCTTGCCCAGAACCAGTTCCGGAATTTGAGCCGACGGATAACGCTCCGCTATCTGAGAAACGGTCAAATCCAAAATGCGAAATGCCCCATCCAAATACCCACTTTCCCCTTCCTCAAGTACGATATGGCTCAAGGGAACGGCGGAAAAACGAAAGGCTGAAAACTGCCCGGATCGGATTCCTCAAATGTCAGACTGGCCGTGCCGCCGACAACCAGATCAAGGTAACACTGGTGAATTTCCACGGCAAAATTCGATCGATCAAAATGATCCTGAATCGTGCGCGCTGCCTTTTCGAGAACGGGCGCAATCTTTTCCGCTTCATCCAAAGAAAGGTCAGGGCCGGGCTTCAGGCCAAACCATTGAGACCAGAACGGAGTAAGGTTTCCCAAAAGACTGGCCGCGAGCTGATCCGCCGCATCCATAGCGGTTGCATCATATATTTTATCGGTACGACGAGATCCCGGAGTTTTTTCGTAAAGAAATCCCGCATACTGCGGCAAGGCAAAATCGTAACATTCCTGCCAGAGATTTTCCCAGCCAGCGCGTATCTTTCTCGCAGATTCAAATCGACCGAAAAGTTTTTCAAGTTCCATATCTTCTTGAACATTCAAAATTTCCATCGTCATTTTTATTCTCCCAAAAGTTTTTTGCGCTGACCAAATAAAGGCGAGAGCGCCAGCAGACCGCGAAATCCTGTCTGAACGGTTCCAAAACGGCTACGATCACGCCCCAGCAAATTTTTACGGCGCGATTCAGCCGCCTGTTCCTCCGCTGTGGGGGCGGGCGGCGGCGACGGCTCGGCAGACGCAGGAGTGTACGCCACAACCTGCGGCGCACTGATAGATTTTGCTTTTGATGTTAATGCTCCCATGAAAATTCTCCTTCATGCTGGGGTGTTTTTAAAAGATGTCTATAGAGTTGCCACGGCGTCAGGATAAGCCGGGCATGCAGGCCAAGAATGCGCTTAACGGCCTCAACGCAGCTATACGGCATCCATGGCGCGGGATCGGCTGTGCGGCGAATATGTGCCCTGATAACAATCAATCCCCTCTCGCCGATCCATGACGGCAAATCAAACCCGGACGGAAAATCATGGACATTGATGTCCGTGTAATTCGACAAGGGATCAACCGTGATCCAACGCTCTCCGTCATTCAAAAGCGCAAAACAATGCCGAAATCCGGGGCGCAATATTTTCAGCCATGGCAATTCTGCATGACCAGAAAAAACAACCCACGCCTTTGGCAAAGCGGTGAAATTTTCTTTCATCGAGCCACCCTCCCCTCATTGTCCAGCCATGATTTCGGATCGGCAAGAACGACAATCCCCTTGCGCTCGAATGCCACCTGCATTCTTTCCATCGCTTCGCTCCATATTTTGTGAGCGCGCATTTCCTTGATCCGACGGCGATCCGGCGGCATGTGCCGGCGGCCGTAATAACGCAACACCAACAAATGATCGCGCATCAATCGCCGTTGGCGGTATAAACGATCCACCACACGGAGAATATCCAACGGCTCGCACGGGCGGATCGCTAAGCCTTTGCCCGCGACAAAACGCGCCCCGTCATTTCTGGCTTCTTGCGCGGCGATAAACCAGAACCAGGTTTCTTCGGCACTCTGGAACGGCTGCGTTTCAAAAACGGGCTGGGGTTTCGGGATATGTTTATTCTGAGAAGCCATGATGTGAAAATACCTTGCCTAAATACACTTGTTCACTTTATGTTCTCATATATGAGCCTGTTTTTAGCCTTTGTCAACAAAAAAATAGGAATTTAAACTTATTTATTTTTCGGACAATAAGTGGGACTCTGTTCCTATGATTACACACAAAGACATCTGGCGGGGTATCGACCGCCTCGCAAGCAGCTTCGGTTATTCCGCCTCTGGCCTCGCTAAGAAGGCAGGTCTAGACC
>JBASFN010000109.1:0-9737 GCA_049653045.1 Alphaproteobacteria bacterium | reverse complement strand
GCGCGGCTGGCGCCTTCCCACCCATGATCGGCTGGGCTGCTGTGACTGGCGATATTTCCCTCTACCCAATGATCCAGTTTCTCATCATCTTCCTTTGGACGCCACCGCATTTCTGGGCATTATCACTTTTCGCCAACGAAGATTATAAACGGGCAAACATCCCGATGATGACGGTCACCGCCGGATCCCACCGCACAAAAATCCAGATGCTGGCTTATACCCTCGTCCTCTTTCCGGTCACGCTTGCACCCTGGATATTGGGTCTCGCCAGCCCGCAATACGCCGCCGCCGCAGGTATCTTGAGCGGATTTTTTATCTTCACGGCCTTCAGCGTCTTGAAAAACAGCGACCTGAAATACGCAAAGCGTATGTTCGGCTATTCGGTGTTTTACCTGTTCGCCCTATTTCTAGCGATGATGGTGCTGTAATGCCGCACGGCCCCCTCCATAAAACAAAATTAAAGAAAAATATCGCTGTCGCGGCGGCGATTTTCGGCTTCATCGCCCTGTTTTGGGTTATTACCATGATCCGCATCGCCCAAAATGCCTCATAAACGCAGCTTTATCCACACCCCGCTTTCGGGTATACTGGTGAAAGATAACTTCGTGGATTGCCCTCATGTCAAAAAAACATCTCTTGCTGCCCCTGATCCTGTTTTTGCTGTCCCTACCCGTTTTTCCGGCGCACGCGGAAATAATGACCGAGGACGGCGTTCCATCGGATCAAGCCTCAATGCCCGAAGACCTCGAGGGCACGTATCAAGACATTTACGCCCGCCAGATTCCCTACGGCAAAATGAACACGGAATACCGGGGACAGATCGACAAACGCCGGGAAGCCCACGGAAAACCAAGCCTGAAATCTTTTCTGGATCACAAGGGCGATCTAAAGTCCTACTACGAGGAAGCCAAACACGATGAACCCGGAACCCCCGCCGGAGAACCCGAAGCTGACGAACCCAAAACCGCCGAATCCAAACTCAGCGACGCAAAGCCCGATGAACCAAAACCAGGAGAATCTGGAAAAGAGCAAGACGAGCCAGCAAGCGAACAACCCGCCACCGCCGCTCCGCTCCTCCCTCCGGAACCATCGGCATACAACCAGTAAAAACACCCGCACAGGTCTTGCCGTTGTCGGTATTGTCCTCCTGATGGGCGCACTCTCCTTCGCCAGCGTGCCCCTCTACCGGATATTCTGCGAAAAAACCGGATTTGACGGAACGACGCAAAAAGCCTCTACCTTGCCTGAAACCATTCTGGATCGCACGGTCACAGTGAAATTCAATGGCGATGTCGGGCGCGGCATCAACTGGGATTTCAAACCGGAAATGCGTGAAATAAAGGTCAAACTCGGTGAAAAAGGCCTGACCGCCTTCCATGCCCGCAACCGGGAAAATACGGCCACAATCGGCACGGCTGTCTTTAACGTCACCCCCCTGAAAGCCGGCAAATATTTCAACAAAATCCAGTGTTTTTGCTTCGGCGAACAAACCCTGGAAGCGGGGCAAGATGTCTCAATGCCCGTCCTCTTCTACGTTGACCCAGCCATGGACAAAGACCCGAATATGGCGGATGTCAAAACCATTACCCTGTCCTATACATTTTACCGCGCCGAATCGAATGAGCTTGAAGAGGCGATGGATGCCTTTTACAATGACGAAACTTCGGGTATAAACCCCTCAAAATAACCCAATAGAGAAAACCATGGCTCACCACGTCGAATACAGCAGTTCAGGAAAACCCCACCCCTACCATCTCGTCCGGCCGAGCATCTGGCCGCTTGCTGGTTCCTTTGCCGGGGGACTCCTCGCTGTCGGAGCCGTCCTCTACATGCACAAGGCTGAACTGATGGGAATTCCTGTCGGATTAAAGGGCGTTCTCCTCGGCCTTCTATCGGTTCTGGCCGTCATGGCTCTCTGGTGGAAAGACGTTATCTCCGAAAGCGTCGTCGAAAAAGCGCACAACAAGGTCACTGAAATCGGCCTTCGCTACGGGATGGCTCTCTTCATCGCCTCCGAGGTCATGTTCTTCGTCGCCTTTTTCTGGGCGTTCTTTGGCGCGGCGTTGTTCCCGACCGAACCCATGGGCTGGGTCTGGCCGCCAAAAGGCGTTGAAATCATCGAACCATTCCAACTTCCCTTCCTGATGACCATGATCCTGCTCCTCTCCGGCTGCACCGTCACATGGGCGCACCACGCAATTCTCGAGGGCAAACAAAAAGAATCCATCACCGCACTCGGCATCACCGTCGCACTCGGCGTAACATTCTTGTTTTTCCAGATATTCGAATACATGCATGCCGGATTCGGATTTACCGATGGCATCTACCCGTCCGCGTTCTATATGGCAACGGGCTTCCACGGCTTCCACGTCTTCGTCGGTACAGTATTCCTGATCGTCTGCTGGGTGCGCGCCGCCAAGGGTCACTTCACCTCCGAAAAACATTTCGGATTCGAAGCCGCCGCTTGGTACTGGCACTTCGTTGACGTGGTGTGGCTGTTCCTGTTCATCGCCATTTACTGGTGGGGCAACATGGTTGGCATCGACCACACGGCACTGCACCCCGCCATTGTCGATGCTGCCGGATAAACGCCCGCTCTGGCTGGCACTGCATTGCAAGTGTCCCAAATGCGCGGATGGCAACCTCTACCAGCCCGGCCTGACCTTATCCCTGCGTGATCGATGCGCGGTCTGCGGCCTTGATCTGGGGAAAAATGACAGTGCCGACGGCCCCGCCGTATTCCTGATCTTCATTCTCGGCTTTGCCCTTGTGCCGATGGCACTCATCCTCGACGCATGGCTCCACCCGCCGCTCTGGGTTCACGCTGTTCTCTGGACGACCATCGCGCTTGGCCTGACTGTCGGCATGCTGCGCCCCTTGAAAGCCTACATCATCGCCCTGCAATTCAAACACAGGCCGGGCGACTGGGAATAGCTACACCGTCATTCCCGCGAAGGCGGGAATCCATTTATCCATTTTCACAAAAATCAGGATTTCATGTATATTCTGCCCATGGATTCCCGCCTTCGCGGGAATGACGCTGTTTTGTATGAAATGAATATGCCTGCGAAACGACTTTTTCTACCTACTCTTCTCACACTTCTAGGAGTGACTCTCCTCTGCGCTCTCGCCCTCTGGCAGTTAGAGCGTCTCGAATGGAAACAAAACCTCCTCGCACAAATCAGCGCGGAGTACGCAAAAGACGCATCAAAAATCACCCTCACTCCGGAAAGCATCGACGCTAAATATGATTACAAACGCGGCGCGTTGCGCGGCCATTACGACATTAAAAAACAAATCCGCATCGCCCCGCGCGTTCATAAGGGAATGATCGGACAGCATATCTACACCCCCTTCATTCTAGGTGACGGCTCCACCATCCTCGTCAATCGCGGCTGGACACCCAAGGATTGGACGGAAAATTCCCCCCCAGCCGAAACTATAATCACTGGCACACTGCGCCGCATGTGGGAGCGCACATATTTCACCCCGCCCAACAACCCAGCCAAGGACGAATGGTATTTCCCGGACGCGGCCGAAATCGCCGCCGCCCAAAACATTAAAAACATACACACGGCAATATTTTTTCTTGAAACCACCCACACAGAAAAAGAATACCCGATCCCACAAGGGCAAAAACCCGACCTGCCGAATAACCACCTGCAATATGCGCTATTCTGGTTTTCCATGGCCGCCGTATTATCTGTTATATATGGCTTGAGATTCTGGAGAGGAAACAACGCATGATCCCCGAATGGACAACGCTGGAATGGTTTGAATTCCTCAGCTACTGCGCCACCATCGTCGGTATCCCGATGGCTTTATGGCTTTTTATGCACGAGGAAAAGAAAGAGCGTCAAGCCGAACAGGAAGAAATCTACGACAAGCTGATGGATCACTACGACCATATCTTAGGCCGCCTGTTCGAGCACCCCGACATCGACCAGCACAACAAACCCATCGAAGATCCGGAATTAAAACGCCAGCAAAAACTTCTCTACGAAATGCTGGTCACGCTGTTCGAGCGCGCCTTCATCCTGCTCTACGGCGAAAGCGAATTGTCTTACAAGCGCATGTGGAATTCGTGGGAAGATTATATCCGCGTCTGGGTGGCTCGCCCCAACTTCATAGAACTCTTGCCTGAATTGATAAAGGGCGAAGATCCGGATTTCGTCGCCTATATGTCGCGGCTAACGAATATCCCTCTCGAACCGTAAATAAAATCAATTCACAGAAGAAGAATCGCTGCTCGGAAAAAATAAATTCTGCGCAAACTTCATACCCTGACTGAGGGAATAAAACTGCTTGTCGAACGATTTAACAATCGACTTGAACTGCGCCAATTGTTTACCCTGCAACTGCTCGCCGGTCGGCAAATCGACGCTCTTGGGATTGACCTGCGTATTATTGACCATGACTTCATAATGCAGGTGCGGCCCGGTCGAACGCCCGGTCGTGCCAACATAGCCAATCACATCGCCCTGCTTCACATGCGCCCCCGGCCTCATCCCCTTGGCAAGACGGTGCATGTGGCCATAAGCGGTCTTTAATTTTGAATTGTGACGAATGCGGATATAATTGCCATAGCTGCTAAAACGTCCCGCATGTTCAAGAACACCATCACCGGCGGCGAAAATCGGTGTCCCTGTCGGCGCGGCGAAATCCATCCCTTTGTGCATTTTGTTGTAGCCCAAAACCGGGTGACGCCGCATACCAAAGCCCGAAGAAATACGCGCACCGTCAATCGGCGTTTTCATCAGCGTTTTACGAACGCTCATCCCGTCGGGCTGGAAATAATCAACGCGACCATCTTTCATCTCATAACGGTAAATCGGCACATCCTTGCCGCCAACGGTCAGATTGGCATAGAGCAAATTGCCATACTTAGAATATTCACCGTCCTTGGTTTCCTCGGCCTCATACAGCACCTCGATTTTATCGCCGGGCTGAATGTCGCGCTGAAAGTCGATATTCCATGAATAAATCCGAATCATCTCAGCAATCACCTGCGCCGGAATACCCGAACGCGCCGCCGAACCATACAAAGACGTTTTAATTTCCGCCTTACCCGCATAGACATGCTTCACAAGGTCCTTCTCAACCATCGCCGCCTTAAACGTCTCGCCCGATTTACTGATGGTGATTTCCTTCACGGGATCAACCTGCACGGTCACCTTGGTAAACTCACCGCTTTCATCCGAGGAACCAGGCTTGAAATGAACGCTGAGCTTCTGACCGGGACGTACATTGCGCGGATCGAAATGCTCACTAAGAGCCTTCACAACATCATAAGAATCCTCACCGCTCAGACCCGCATTCTCCAGAACCCCAGCAATCGTATCACCGCGCCCGATTTCAATTTCTTCAAAATCCCGCTTGGGTGCTTTTTTAAACGCGGCAGGCGCACGGCGCATACTATCGGAAACGCGCTCCTGAAGCACGCCAACAACCTTCGCATTCGGCTCGGACGCCGCAACCTCAATAGACTCGCCGACTTCTTCATCACCCGCCGCTGGGGAAAGATGCGCCATAAGATACGGGGAAACGCCGCTCACAGAAATGCCATTCACAGGCACACCAATATCGGCAAGCGCGAAATATCCGGCGCACACAAAGGACAGGGCAACGCTCGTAACATAACGCAACCGAACGCGATTAGTCCGGGTCAGGATATTGCGCTGACGCAACCTGATAAATTTATGAAGCGTAATCTCTTCCTTGAACAGTCTCATCAACGACCATTTAATTCTGATACCGACCCAATGCCGGAATTTTTTCAAAACAAAAGAAAGCGGAAGAACGTCATCACAGACCGCGCCGTGAAAGACATTTTCCAAACTCAATTTCTTCTGTCTATTTCCGATTAGCATACCCAGTAAACCATTCCAATATTTACAAACATTCTACACCAGAACTATACCGAAAAACTCGGCCAAATCAGACGCCGCATTCTTTTGAAATACGGGCGTAGGCAGCCGACGAACCCTGAAGGTTATACGTATCCTTGGTCTTTGTCCCTTTAGACGACGTACCGGACACAACCATCGTTTTTCCCTCGCGGATCGCCCGGGCAATCTTGGCATCCGTCTCCGGATTGATCGCCCACGCATTGCCGTCCTTGGTAAATAAAACAAACTTCTGACCGTCAACCTCGAGCAACGCCTCTGCCGCAGGCTTATAAGCATACCCGGAAATATACGTAAACACATCACGACTACCATCCGAAGGACGGTGCGTTATCAGAACATGAATTTCACCGCGGCTCTTATACTTGCCCTCGTCCTTTTTCGGCGTGCCCGCTATATAGCAAACCTTGCCGCCGCCATCATCGGTAAAAGCATACGCCTCCCAATTACCATAGGTCTGAAGCAAGCGTGGCTCGCCGGCCATCGCCCGAAAAGAAAAACCAGAAAACACGGTAAAAATAACAAGGACCAGAAAATATCTGTTTAACATGCGCTCACTATGTTTGTTTTTCATAAAGACAAAAAGATGATGATGGCGGAGTTAAGCACAACTCTCCCTCCAGTGTAAGCCTAAAAAGTAAAAAATATGATCCGAAAACATAGATTACCCGTAAAATTAAACAGGTTTTTTCGGTAGTTTCTCTTTGAAAGAAGCCAAAAACATATTATGAATAAAGCCATGGCTCAAAAAATCGCCGAAAAAACACCAGATCAACCTCAGGTGGCAAATCAAAAATTTGCACACTCTAGGCATTTTGCCGCCGGACATTTCGAGCGTCTCCTGTGCGATGTCGCCGAAAAAAGAAACAAGGAGAGCTTCGTGCAGCTTTTTGAACATTTTGCCCCCCGCGTTAAATCTTTCCTGATGAAGGGCGGAAGCGCGGAAGACATCGCCGATGAACTGGCGCAGGAAACCATGCTAACGGTCTGGAAAAAGGCTCCGTCCTTCGACCCAAAAAAATCCGCCGCCTCAACATGGATATTCACCATCGCCCGGAACAAGAAAATAGACGCCCTCCGGAAAACCGGCCGCTTTGAAATCGCGCCCGTCGATCCGGAAATGCAAAGCGGAACCGACTCCCCGCGTGACAACGCCATCGCCGCGCAGGAAATCCAATCCATCGCCGCCGCGCTGAACGATCTGCCCGAGGAACAAGCCAGCCTCCTCCGCAAATCCTTCTTCGAGGACAAACCGCATATCGAGATTGCAAAGGAAACAGGCCTGCCGCTCGGCACGGTCAAATCCCGCATTCGCCTCGCGCTGGAGCGCCTGCGAAACAACAAAACGGTCAAGGAGCTTTGGCAATGAGCAACGCCCATCAAACAGCCATTCAAGATGCCTACGAAGCCCTGCTTCTCAGCTACGCCGCGGGCCTCCTCGATCAGGCACAAAGCCTGATTGTCGCCAGCCACATCGCCCTCTCGCCGCAAGCCCGCGAAAAAGTCGAAACCTGCGAAGCCATCGGCGGCGCATTGATGGAAAGAAACTGCGAACCCGTTTCCATGCGCTCGGAAAGCCTGACGAATGTGCTACGTCACCTCGACAACCCGCAAGAACGAAGCGAGCAGATCGACGAACAAATCATCGAGATTGTCTTCCCCGAAGGTCTCTCGATCCCGCTCTGCCTGAAACGCACCGTCGCCTGTCACGTCCGGCAAACGCATTGGCGGCGGCTTCGCCCCGGAATCGAAGGTCTTGAATTAACCCTGGAATGCCGCCAAAGCCGAACGCGCTTCCTAAAGGCCGAACGCGGCGTCAAAACCCCCTGCCCGCCGCAACGCGGCATGGAACTCACCCTCGTTCTTGACGGCGCACTCATGGATGAAACCGGAATGTACAAACGCGGTGATCTCGTCATCGTCGATGAAACTATCCACCACCAACCCATCTCCTGCGAACGCCAGGGCGGCTTTTACATGGTGGTGTCCTCCACGCCCACAGGCGGCCTGCACCGCCTTCTCAATTCCCTGTTCAGGTTTTAGGTCTAGCCTTCGTTCGCACGCGGCGACGCGGCCCGAATGTGTGAGTCGTTTCAAGCTCCGGCAAAGGCCCACCGGCGCGCACAGGCCGCTCCGCGAACTTGCCCATCGACAGCAACCGATCATACATCACCAACGCGCCCGCCACGCCAACATTGACGCAAAACTTCATCGGAATTTTGACAACATGATCGCACCGCTCGAGCAGCGCAGGCGATAAACTCCCCATCTCCGGCCCCAGCACATAGGCCCCCCGCAAAGGATGCCGAAAACTCGGCAACTCAATCGACTCGTCCACGAACTCGACACCCACCAAAGCGCACCCTTCCGGCAACTCAAACTCCGCAACATTTTTATATTGATAGAGCGGCATATGATCGAACGAATCCGCCGTATCCGACCCGCGCACCTTGTACAAATCAATCTCGCTATTGATCGTAAAAAAGAAACTAGCCCCAAACGAATGCGCCGAGCGCACGAGGTTCCCCGCATTATATTCCTTGCTGATTTCCTCAACCCCAATCCCAAAATACCCGCGCATAGCCATAATCTCCTTTCCGCCAATTTACCCTACATCCCATTGAAACAACAAGTATTTTTAATGTCCTTCAGTTTGAATTCATGCAAATTAACTTTTCCCGCCTGAACAGTTCGTTTGTATGTTTTTTTAATCGCCACCGAAGCCATCGGCAGTTTGCCCCAACGCATCAGAGCACCAAAATCACAACAAAACATCATAGGAAATTATTCATAGAGAGTCAAAAAGCGCGAAATGTAAGAGATCTTTTTAGACACGCGATCTTATTATAACTGGTCTAGATATTCCACCGGAATGAATTCACTGAGTTCCAAATTTAATTCCTGTGAAACAAAACGATTAATAAACTTCATAGCATTTTCAATATGGAATCCTGCATCTTCTGCCGTCGGATTCAAATATTTATGTTGAATGCTATTTCGCTCTTCATGTAATAACTCTAAATTATTTTTTTCGGGAATTTTTACACCAAGTTTATCAAGACTTTCATAAGCAGCGTGTATTGATATTGTCTCTTTACCGCCTGACTTATAGATAGAATTGCCACCTATACGCACACGCTCTTTCAACATCAATTCAATTGATTGATCCACATGAAGCAAAGCAAACCGCATATCTTTTGTGGTGGTGCTTCTCAAATAATGGCTAAGACCATGCTCTAAAACTTCAAATGCCGACCTAATAAGTGGGGATGAAGCCTTATTTTTAAGTTGTTTCTTAGCGGCGGCTTTCTTTTTGGCTCTCGCCATTTACAACCTCAGACTAAGAATTTTTCTTAAATTTTGTTTCAACAAACTTTTCACCAGAGTTAGTCAATATATACTGTTTCCCACCCTTTACCTTCCCAGCCTTCGCTTCCATCATGCGGCCAGACTTAATGTTTTGAATAACCATCTGACTTGTATTGGAACTCTCCATTTTTGCATCATAATAACATTTGTTTATGTCCGCTGGTGAAAAATGGGACAAACTGCCATGTTTCTCAAGATAATAACCAAAGGCAAGAGTTATATCAGTATGCTTTTTCACTTCCAATTGTTGAATAAACTCACGAATGGACAGCCCTTTACCAATAGATGACTTTGACGAGGAAGACTTTTCCTTTTTATTGTAAACCTCTCGTTCAGGAGTACGGCTTTCTGGCAAAGCAATTGAGGACGGAGCACTAAAACGCTTCGCCATATCCAATACAAATGCCTTGTCGCCTTCAGCTTCAAATTCATTTCCATTACTAATAATTTTTAACCTATAAC
>JBASFN010000108.1:0-2864 GCA_049653045.1 Alphaproteobacteria bacterium | reverse complement strand
GACATGGACGCAAGAAGCATTTATCACAAACTCTCCGAAGCCGAAAACGTGCAAAGCTCTGGCATCGGCGGCGGCGTGTCGATACCGCATCTGCAACTGTCCGACCTGAAGGCTCCGATTACAATTCTGGCGCGGCTTAAAAATCCTCTCGACTTCCAGGCGGCGGATCAACAGCTCATTGATCTCGTCTGCCTTCTGGTATCGCCCGCCGAGGAGGGAACACGCCACCTCCAGCGTCTAGCGCGCATTTCGCGCACCTTCAAGGACGAGCTATTATGCAGCAGCCTGCGCGCCGCAAAAAACGCCCGCGAAATGCAGATAATGGTCAACGCGAACACAAGCGAAGAACGCCTGCTCGCGGCATAACCTAAAAAAATTTAGAATACATTCTTTAGTGAACGGTGACCGGCTCTAGGTCATTATGACGCACCGCGACCATGGCCGTATCATGCGTATCCATCACCGACAGGGGCGTTCCGTCCGCCGCATGAATGGCATAGGCCTTTTTATTCTCGACCACCACAGGGCGTATATACGCCACCTGATGGACACCGAAATTCCTGAAATCTTGCGCGGAAAGCGTCTTTAAAAAATCGCCCGGATTTGTATTCTTCTCTGTCATGCGAAACCCCTCAATCTAACCATTGTACCACGGGCTTGATTGCTATTTCACTAATTTTGTCTTTTTCCCCGGTTTTTCAAGGAATAACGCGAGTTTTTCCCGTGGCGCGGCCTTTGATAAACATACGATCGCAATATCCGCATTCGGCCACGTCCTTCCCGTCAAAACTGTACCAGACCTTGGGATGCCCCAAAGCCCCGCCGCCGCCGTCACAGGCCACCTCGTCCGCATCGTCATCAACAACGATAATTTCAGGGCTATTCAATGATGTCTTGAACGTCATAATATTCATAATCCTTTTACTGTTTATTATCCAGCCTAGGGGTATAAAATATCAGGAGAAGACCCATGCCAACAGAAAAGAATATAAAATTCTGCGAAAATTCCCTCGCCATGGAAGAGCCCGCCCGGTACGTGGCCATTCATGTGCGCGTGCCGGAGATTGTCAAAAGCTGGCGAGTGTCCCTCTTCAGCTTTGAATGGCTGAAAGCCGACGGCAAAATCAAAACCCCGGAAGAACTCTCCGAAACCGAACGCGAAAAACGCCGCGCCGTCGAAACCCTGCTGCGCGAGGGAAACCCCCTCCCCATGCCCATTCTCGGCATCGGCGTAACGGATAACGTGGAAATCGGCTGCGGCCGCGCCGAATTTTTAACACTGGCGGCCATGGGCGTTCAAACCGTTCCCGTCCACATTCCAAAATCCTGCGAAAGCGATTTCAAACCATTCCGCGCTGATGTAAACTCCAAAGAATGAATCCCGAGCGCGGCAATGTCATGTTTTATATCCTGATCGCGGTAGCGTTGCTCGCCGCGCTCATCACCGCCGTCGCCCAAAGCGGCCGGGGTAGCATCAAACAGGTCGGCGAGGAAAAATCGCGCCTTCTCGCCTCTGAAATCACCGAATACGCCAATTCAATCGCCAACGCCGTCGCCCAACTTCGCCTGCGCGGCGTCAAGGAAACAGATCTGTGCTTCGACGATGCGAACTGGGGCGGCGCAAATTACAACCATGCGGGCTGCGGCGACGACATCAATAAAATATTCCATTTATCGGGCGGCGGCATCACATGGAAAAACGCCCCGGAAATGGCGATGGACAACGCCGCCGCGCCGGATGATCTCTGGCACATCTACGCCGACAACGAAGTCCAGAATATCGGCACGACCTGCGGCGCGGCCGCCTGCGCGGATTTAATCCTCGTGGTCAATGAATTGAGCCTCGAAGTCTGCAAACAAATCA
The DNA here is from genome assembly GCA_049653045.1 of Alphaproteobacteria bacterium. GTDB lineage: Bacteria > Pseudomonadota > Alphaproteobacteria > Micavibrionales > Micavibrionaceae > UBA7657. The sequence goes on along the minus strand of JBASFN010000108.1, from coordinate 1,000 downwards.
ACACGCTGCTGGATGTCACAGACCCGGACACCGCCCCCCCCGGCGATACCGGCATCGGCACAACCCGCTATATCGGCGCATATGGATATGACGAAACCATCGGCAACGAAGCCTCGGAACTGAACGGCAAAACCGCCGCCTGTTTCCACGAAACCACCGCCCCAAACGGCTATGTATTTTATAAAGTTTTGATTGCGCGATAACCCGATGCCGTCATTCCCGGCAGCGATCCTGCGTAGCTTTAGCGAAGCAGGAGAGCGTGAACGGGGAACCAGCACAAAAATATGCGCAGCAAAGCTGCGCCCCTTGTTTATTGCCAGACCCCCGCCTTCGCGGGGGTGACAACTCAAGAAATCTTCCTTGCCTTCGGCCCCTCGGGCGTATCCTCAATCGTATAGCCCATGGCCTTCAGCTCATCCCGAATTTCATCGGCGCGTTTGAAATTTTTTGCAGCGCGCACCACCTGCCTTTCCTGCAACAATTCTTCAATCCGACTATCATCCTGCACGCCATACCCGAGCCACTCCCCCGGATCATGCTGCAAAATCCCCATCAATCCGCCCGCCGCCATCAACTTTCCTTTCAATTCCTCTGAATTGTCTTCCTTCAGTAAACCGTTCAATGCTGCAATAGCCTGCGGCGTATTCAGATCGTCCAACAATGCCTCCATCACATCCCCCGGCACATCAACAGCCGCAGCATTCATATCTTTCATCTGCAACAAACGCTGATAAAACTTATCTAAAACCCGCTTACTCTCCTCAATTTTCTCCTTCGTCAAATCCAGCGGCTGCCGGTAATGCGCTGACAGCAAAGTCAACCGCAACGCCTCCCCCGGAAATTCCTTAATCAAATCATGCACCAGCAGAAACTTCCCGAGCGACTTCGACATTTTCTCGCCGCCGACGGTCACAAACCCGTTATGCACCCAGAATTTCGCAAACGCGCTCAAATCATCTTCAGCCCCATGGGCGCAGCATGACTGCGCAATCTCGTTCTC
>JBASFN010000107.1:0-2410 GCA_049653045.1 Alphaproteobacteria bacterium | reverse complement strand
CATTTGCGCTTTCCCTAGTGTGACTTGATAAGCCCTGCTACGCTAATTCTTCTTCGCTAAAGCTTTGAAGAATGCAGCTTCGCAGGGCATTCTTCAAAGCTTTAGCGAAGCGAGCGACGCAGAATGGTGCGGCCAAGAAGACTCGAACTTCCACGGGTTGCCCCACAGCGACCTCAACGCTGCGCGTCTACCATTCCGCCATGGCCGCACGCCATTTGCGATTTTCCCTTGCGGGAAGCGGATCAAATAGCAGATCGAAGGGATTGAGGCAAGGTGCGATGCGGTATATATGTCGTCATTATGATCGAATGGAAAATTAGCGATAGGCCTGTTCCTTATGAGGAGGCGGTGGCGTTTATGGATGCGCGGGTGGCGGGAATCCATGAGGGGCGCGAGGCGGAGTGTATCTGGCTGCTGGAGCATCCGCCTTTATATACGGGCGGGACGAGCGCGAAGGTGGGGGATTTGCTGGATAGTCGGTTTCCGGTTTTCAAGACCGGGCGGGGCGGGGAATATACGTATCATGGGCCGGGGCAGCGGGTTGTCTATGTGATGTTAGACCTTAAGAAACGCCAGAAACTTCCTGATATTAAACAATATGTTTGTGATTTAGAAAGCTGGATTATTCGGGCGTTGGCGGAGCTTGGCGTGACGGGGGAGCAGCGCAAGGGGCGCGTGGGGATTTGGGTAAAAGTCCCTCACCCGTCCTCGCCTTTGGCTCGGACACCCTCTCCCTCAAGGGAGAGGGAAGATCAATATTCAGAAGCCAAAATCGCGGCGTTGGGGGTGCGGGTGCGGCATTGGGTGACGCTGCATGGCATTTCCATTAACGTAAACCCGGATTTGTCGCATTTTAACGGGATTGTGCCCTGTGGGATCAAGGAATATGGGGTGACATCGCTGGCGGATTTGGGGGTGAGCGCGGGGATGGAGGCGTTGGATGCGGCGTTGAGGAAGAATTTGCCTGTCCTTACTGGGTCCCCGCTTTCGCGGGGATGACAAATAGGGGGAGGGAGTTAGCCCGCAGAAGATGCGCGGCGCATGTCTTCCAGTGATTTCCAGAGGCCCTTGGCAATCCGTTCGACATCTTCGGCGGCGTCGGAGTTGGGCGAGCGGATCAGGATTGGCGTCTGGTTGCGGATCGATTCCTTGACCTTTGGGTCTTGGCGCACCATGCCGGCCATCGGCGGGGCGAGGCGCAGGAAATTTTCGCAGGCCTTCAGCAGGGTTTTATAGGTCTTTTCGCCCTCCATCACGCTGGGCGCCATATTAACGACGATGCTGATGTTGCGTGACAACCCCGCCGCGTTGCCAAGTTTGATAAAGGCGTAGGCATCGGTGAGGGAGGTGGGTTCGTCGGTGGTAATCAAAACCGTGCGTGTGGCGGAGCTGGAGAGCATTCGCACCGTGCGGTCAACGCCCGCGCCAAGGTCGCAGACGACGACATCGTAACTTTCCGATACGTCGATTAGCTGGTCGCGCAGCATGGTGATGCGTTGCGAGGGGAGCGCGGAGAGGGAGGCCTGCCCCGAGCGTCCGGCGATAATATCGAATCCGCCATCCTCGAAAGGCTGGACAACTTTATCCAGTGACAGGCGGCCACGGATGACATCGTTCAGGTCGCGTTTGGGCATCAGGCCAAGCTGGACATCGACGTTGGCCAAACCAAGATCGCCGTCGAACAGGAGAACTTTTTTCCCCATTCTGGCGAGTGCGTGACTCAAGGTGACAGAAAACCATGTCTTGCCGACGCCGCCCTTGCCGCTGGCCACCGCGATAATATTTTTTCCACGCCTGAAGGAGGGCGCGCCGGTTTTCTGGTCGTATCGTTCCTGCATGTCGGTCATCATTGCCTGCTTCCTGATTTTTTGAATCCTTGTCTTGTGTGGCCTTGGCCTGTTTGGCCGCGCCCTTCGGGCATTAGTAGTGCCGAGAGGGATTTGGGGTCGAGGCCGATCAATCCGTCGGCGACCTTGGGCGTGTTGCTGGCATCGGCGAAGCTCATGCTGCCGTAATGGGCGGCGGAGAGTAAACCGCCAAGACGCCGCGCCATGTCGATGCGCGTGGGGATCAGGCTGTGGACGCCGATGGCGGCAAATATCCGCGCCATTTCGCCGGATTCGTCGGCGTCGATCCCGGCGGGAAGGACGAGGTGGGGTTGGGCTTCCGCCGCGCCGATCAACCGGGCAAGGTTTTTAACGTCGTTTGTATCGAACGGGTTCAGCCCCGGCGTGTCGATGATGATCTGATCGTATCCCCGGAAAGCAGGGAGAACGATGGCGAGTTCTTGGGCGTTTTCGACTTTTTTGAGGTCGATGCGCAGTAATTTCGTGAAGGCGCCCAGTTGTTCGACGCCGCCAGCGCGTACCGTGTCGCTGGTGATGACGCCGATTTTAAGGCCGCGCATGAC
>JBASFN010000106.1:0-16476 GCA_049653045.1 Alphaproteobacteria bacterium | reverse complement strand
GGCAAGGGCGTGTCGGCCTGCGCCACCTGTGACGGGTTTTTCTTCAAAGGTAAAGAGGTCGCCATCATCGGCGGCGGGAATACAGCCGTGGAGGAAGCCATTTTCCTGACGAATTTCTGCTCGAAAGTCACATTGATCCACCGCCGCGATTCCCTGAAGGCCGAAAAAATCCTGCAAGACCGCCTGTTCAAAAATCCGAAAATTTCTGTCCTCTGGGATACAACGATTGAGGAAATAGTCGGCGATCAAATGGGCATGACGGGCCTGCGGATTAAAAATGTAAAAACGGGCAAAGAGGAAATCTTCAACGCTCACGGCCTGTTCGTCGCCATCGGCCACGCCCCCGCGACGGATTTGTTCAAGGGCAAACTGAAAATGGATGCGGGCGGCTATATCATCAAAGCCCCCGATTCCACTGCGACGGACATTCCCGGCGTCTTCGCCGCTGGCGACGTGGCCGATCACGTCTACCGCCAAGCCGTCACCGCTGCCGGTATGGGCTGCATGGCCGCACTGGAGGCAGACAGGTTTTTAGCAAAACAGGGAAAAAACCATGGATAGAGACGAATTTGAAAAATTACGGGACTTGCCGGGAAAAACAATTAACGGTGACATTCTTCTGCAATCAAGCAAGGAATCTTCTCCTCTGCTTTCAACAACTGTTTCCATTATGAACAATGCAGGAATAGAAGCTAAACTTCGTATAGAGTTAAATGAAATGACAGAATCCAAGACATTGAACGTATGGATTCCTGGGATTGGAGCAATTTGTCGCCTCGAAGTGGATGCAAAACCTCACAAACCTTATGGACGAAGCCACAAACATTCATTAGAATTAGAGGACTGCCCGTTACCTCACATCAATCTTTCACGCAACATCATCGACAGAAGCGACTTGACTGGAAAGTCCATTAAAGAAGTTTTCATAGATTTCTGTCAAAAAGCTAATATAGAGCACCTTGGTGATTTCAAGGAGCCTACCCAATGAGAGGCTTGAGTGTTCACGATAGAAGAAATTAAGAAAAAACTTGAGCATAGCGCTCTTGTTGAAAATATAGATGCCCTTCCCAAAGGGCACATTCGCATTGCGACTGGATTTCTATATCCTGACGGCTCTTCAATAGATGTTTTTTTGCCACAGCTTGGCAATGGCGTTCTTCCCAATCTACATAAACCCCATTTAACGGATTTCGGAAACACGTCATCATGGCTTCAAAATTTTGAGATGAAGCCAAATAGGACAATTTCTCAAAAAACATGGTTTAACCGTATACTGGAACTTTATCGTTGCCGCCTTAACGGGGCAGCCTTGGAATGCGAGTTGGAGAATCTTGACGATATATCCTCCGGCATTGTCCGTCTGGGGCAAGCGTGCCTGCGCACAGCCGACCTTGTGTACTCAAAACGGTTCAGAGCGCAAAGCACCTTTAATCAGGAAGTCGAGGAAACGATTGCCTCAATAAACAACGATTATCAAACCGATGCGGAAATTCCTTTGCAAACAGGCAATATCATCAAGGTGGACTTTCGCATCAAAGGAAAACAAAGAGAAACAGCCGTACTAACGTGGCCAACGGGAAATTCTCAAAGCGCACACTATCGTGCTAACGAAATCTATGTTCGATGGGATGACATCATAAATCGGAGTGATTGGACAAAAATGGGCGGCCAATGCGTTACGGTTTTGGATGATAGATCAGATATCTATGATGCAAAGGATCTGGAAAGGTTAGCGCGAAAAAGCATTGTATTGCCTTTTTCCAACGTTGAGACGCTAAGCGATGTTTTGCGTGCGGCATAATGACGATACTTCTAACAGAGGCCGGATAATTCATGGACTGGGACAAACTCCGAATTTTTCATGCGGTCGCCGAGTCGGGAAGCCTAACGGCGGCGGGGAAAACACTGAACCTTAGCCAGCCCGCCGTCTCGCGGCAGGTATCCGCACTAGAGGAAGATCTCGGTGTTGGGTTATTCCGCCGTCATGCGCGGGGGCTTGTCCTGACCGAGCAAGGCGAAATCCTGTACGCCGCGACAAAGGATATTTTCCAGCGTCTCTTCATGGTGAAGGGGCAACTCACGGATACAAGCCGCCTGCCCGAAGGCCCTTTGAGCGTCACAGTATCGGAATTTATTTCCTCCACATGGCTGGCCTCGCGCCTTGTGGAGTTCCGGGAAAAGCACCCCCGCATTCAACTCACAGTCCTGATCGACGATAAAATACTCAAGATCAACCTAAAACAAGCCGATGCAGCACTCCGCCTCAGCAAACCAACAGAAAGCGATTTGATCCACCGTCATCTGGCCTCCATCCATTTCCACATCTGCGGATCGAAAGGGTATTTTGAAAAACACGGCAAGCCCGACAATGCGCGGGATTTGAAAAAGCACAACCTGATCGGCTTTCCCGACAACATCATCTGGCCCTTCCCCAACCCGAACTGGTTGTTCGAGGTAGCGGGAATCGACATAAAAAATGCGAACAATATTCTTATGGTTAATTCGATGCACTCGATCTACAACGCCGTTAAAACGGGTTCCGGGCTTGCTGTCCTACCGGATTACCTGATTTCAGGCGATAAAGACCTCGAGGTCGTCCTGCCCTTGCTGGAACGCCCGCCGGTTGACCTCTATTTTATTTATGCCGAAGAACGCCGAAACTCCCGCCGCCTCACCGCCCTGCGCGAGTTTTTGCTTGAGAATGTTGAAAAAACAGCATGGATTAAGGACTTTTCCACCCCCTAACCTCCCGCATAATTTATGCGAAACTGCGCCCCATGCAAAAAATGCATAACTGCTATCATAAATTGAGTGTAGATTCGCATGTCTGCGTGGGTATATAAAATCAGACATCGGTGTCGCACTGATGCCGAGGGGTTCGCAAGAATCCTACGTCTCCCAGACGTGAAACCTCCCTGTTCAACTCGCCGAGCCCTTGAGGCTCGGTTTTTTTTTGCAAATAGCGGATCAGTTTTAAGCTGATAAGTGATAAGCTGAAAAAAGTTCTTACCGTTTACAACTTACCCCGCTTAGACCTCCTATGCCTTCCTCAAAAACAACGATTGCAATTTTTAACTATGGCGGCGGCATGCGCGGACTGGTTCCCGCCCATATCATGGCGCGGATTGAAAAAATCACCGGCTTGGCCATGACGGATATGGTTGATATTTTCACCGGCCCATCCACCAGCGCGATTTTAAACGCCGCCCTCAATATGCCCTCGCCCGACAATCCCGCTTTGCCCAAATACCGGGCGCAGCAGATGGTGCATTTCTACGAACGTGAAGGGATCAATATTTTCCCGCGAGATCGTTTCCGGGAATTCCGGGGGTTCGTACATGATTTCAACAACCGGACAATGAAAATCCGGCAGCTTAAAAAGCTGATGCATCACGGGCATTATTCGCCCGATCATCTGGCCAAATGTTTGAGGGCACTTTACGGCGAGGCAAAACTGACCGATACACTTCGCAGCCTCGTCATCCCGGTTTACAATCTCGACGGCAACGCCTTACAAGTTGTCGAGGAAGCCAATGAAAGCGATGACGCGCCCGTCCACACGAAAAACAACTTCGTCGATCAGGGCGGCTATTCTGTCTGGCTGAAAAACATCAAAACGGGGCGATCCCTATACCCAACGCCCGATGTTTCCCTTTATGATGCCATTCTTGCAAGCTGCGCCGCGCCGACCTTTTTTCCATGCCATAATTTCGAGGTTGTCTATGGCCGCAATCACAAGAAAAGAATCGAATACGCCGGAATCGACGGCAGTATTTTTGACAATCCCTGCATCAGCTATCACGGCGCAATCCGTCAGCATGTGCCGGAAGGGTCAAAACTCTCCATGATCGTTCTCGGCACGGGGCATACACTACGCTCGTTCAAAAAAGACGATTGGAACAGCTTCGGCGGCCTCGGTGTTGTTGACCCAACCAATGACCTGCCCCTGATTAACATCCTGTTTCACGCCTCTGAAACCGCGCTGATCGAAAGCTTCGCGCAAGATATGAAAGACAATGTTTTTACCTTTAACAAATCGATGCTTCCCGATACCGTCGATTCAAGAATGCCCAGCACCCAGATCGACGATGCCAGCCCCGAAAACCTGCAAAAACTTCAGCATTTCGCCGAAGGCATGATGGAGGAGAACAAATCAAAGCTGGATGACATCTGCCACCTCCTCGTCCAGAACCGGGATAACAGACAGAGAAGGCAGAAGGAGAGAACGGGGTTGTTTTCAAAAATCAAAAAAAGACTGTCATCCTGAGCACCAGCGAAGGATCCCGCCGGGATGTTTCGCTACGCTCAACATGACAACGATTGCGACCTACGCCGCCTTGGCCTTGCCCTGAAGGGATGAGCAGAAACGCTGGATGCGTTTGCAGGCTTCCTCTAACACCTTTTCCGAAGTGGCGTAGGAAATCCGGAAATTAGGCGACAAACCGAATGCCGCACCCTGCACGCAGGCGACACCTTCGGATTCCAGCAGAAAGTTGATAAAATCCTCATCACTGCCGATTATCTTGCCGTCCGGCGTTGTTTTGCCGATCACGCCCGCGCAAGACGGATACACATAGAACGCACCCTCCGGTGTCAGGCACTCAATCCCCTCGGCGGCGTTTAACATGCCCACCACAAGATCACGGCGTTTTTTAAAGCTTTCGTTACGGGCTTTAAGGAATGAATGATCGCCATTCAGCGCGGCAACCGAGGCCTCCTGAGAGATAGACGAGGGATTCGACGTACTCTGGCTTTGGATAATGCCGATTGCCTTAATCAACGCCGACGGCCCCGCGCCGTAACCAATCCGCCAGCCGGTCATGGAATAAGACTTCGACACGCCATTAACGGTGAATGTCCGGTCATATAATTCCGGCTCCACCTCGGCGGGCGTGCAAAATTTAAATCCATCATAAACAATATGCTCATACATATCGTCGGTCATTACATAGACATGCGGATGACGCTTCAGGACATCGGTAATCTCTTTCATCTCATCCCATGTATAGGCCGCGCCGCTCGGGTTTGAGGGGGAATTCAGGATGATCCATTTCGTTTTCTTCGTAATCGCCTTTTCCAAATCGGCGGCACGGAGCTTGAATTTATTATCCTGAGAACAAGAAACGAAAACGGGCGTGCCTTCAGCCAGCAACACCATGTCGGGATAAGACACCCAGTATGGCGCAGGAATAATCACTTCATCACCCGGATTGAGCGAAGCCATCAGCGCATTATAAAGCACCTGCTTGCCACCCGTGCCGACCGTGACCTGATCGCGTTTGTAAACAAGATTATTGTCGCGCTTGAATTTACCGATAATGGCATCCTTTAATTCAGGCGTACCATCCACCGCCGTATAGCGCGTCTTGTTGTTCCGGATTGCCGCATGAGCCGCTTCCTTGATGTAGTCGGGCGTATCGAAATCCGGCTCGCCCGCAGACAAGCCAATCACGTCTTTTCCAGCCGCCTTCAATTCCGCCGCCTTATTCGTAGCAGCAAGCGTGGGCGAGGGTTTAATACGGCTGAGTCGATTGGCAACGAGTGACATGCTATTCTCCAGTTATATAAAATCGGCGCAGCATAAGACAAAGAAAATACCGAATCAAGCAGCCCCTTGTTAATATTTCACGCAAAAGTCTTGTTGTCAGTGTCTTAACCCCTTAAAACCGTGCTAAGAACTCCGGATAGACCATGAAGCATAAATCATTACTGGCAAAACTCACCGTCTCTATCGCGCTGCTGGCACTGCTGGCGTTTGAAATCGACGGGGATCAAATCAAATCATTGACCAACAACATTCACCCAGTTTCGTGGGCTTACGCGCTGTTTTTTCTATTTATTCAGATTGCCGCACTGGCAATACGCTGGGAGATTTTGGTTAATACAGCCAACCCAAAGCCCATCACCTATGCGACCTCCCTACGAATCATTTCCATCAGCCAACTGGCCAATTATATTTTTATCACCTCGCTCGGGGGGATCATCAGCCGGATCGGCCTAACCATGAGTTGCGAAGTTCCGTTTGTGAAATCCCTCGCCGCAACGATTATAGATCGGGGCATGACATTGGTCGCATTAGTGCTTCTGGCTCTTGCCTGTGCACCCTTTCTGTGGGAGCTATTCCCGAACGAGATGACACGTATAGCAATTATCTTGGGGGGGGTAAGCATTGTAGGCCTCTTCGTTCTCAGTTTACTTTATAAAAAGCGTCGGGCGATTATTTTCTATGACCGAAGAATAACCGTCTGCTTTAAATATCTCCGCACGCTGCTGACCGATCCGATTCGTCTTGGGAGGGTTATTGGCATTTCTCTTGCCGGACAGTTGATGTATTTTGCCGCCGTTTATGTCCTGATTCATTCCCTTGGGGCGGAGTTTTCATTTTTTCAGTTTATGGCAGTTATCCCCGGCATCGCCCTAATTGCTGCATTACCGATAGGCTATGCCGGATGGGGAATCCGCGAAGGAGCATTTGTCTATGGCCTTAGCCTGATCGGAATGTCTTCATCGGCAGCATTTACAGCGTCAATCCAGATTGGGCTTATCAGTATGCTGATCTCAGCTATTCTAGGGATACCGGCCTTTATGAGCAGTCACACTCAGACCGCCTTGAAAACCTGGAGACTGAAAAAAAAATTTAAGGCAGTTGATGTTCTCAGCTAAAAAATTTGCCTTACCAGAGGTCATGGCCGCGCTATTTGCCGTTAGCCTTCAGGTACAACTGACCTTTTTCAAAAGCGACAATTATGAAGGATTGCGCGTCAGTGCTTCTGACTTTCTTATCCCCATAGCCGGAATGATCATTGCGTCCAGCCTCCTTCTTCATCGCAGCGCGTGGCCTCAATGGAAAAAACCGTTCGGATGGGCAGCACCTATACTGATGAGTATTGTCATGGTTGGGGCGCTGATAAACGGTTATCTGGTTCAAGGATCGCTCAGCCAGTGGGCATTTACGAATAAATTCTGCGGCTGGTTTGTACTGCTTGCTTATCTTGGTGCAGGGGCATGGCTGGCGACAAATTACCGTGACCGCGCCCTGCCCGTCTTTGTACGAATTTTTTTAGGGTTTTTTATAAGCGTTGCCAGCATCGAAATTTTCAATCAGTTTTTAATGGGATTTGATTTTAATATAGGTCTAAGAGAAGGGTGGGAGCCTATCAGGGGAATCATGGACAACCGGAATGCTTTTGCGTTTCTTCTTATGTGCGCGGCATCCTTTGCAACCACTTGCAAACCATTAAAAAACAAGAATTTATGGCAAAATATTTTCTGGATTATTTTTCCTATTCTTGTTTTATTTAACGGATCAAGAACGCTTTGGATATGTTGCCTTGTCCTTGCGCCAATTGCCGCGCTCTTTGACTGGAATAAATTTTTAAAAATTATTCTCCCCTCTATAGCGATTGGATTTTTTTTGTTTTTCATAGCGTTCAGCAACAATCAAAAAAATTATTTTTCAACGGTTTCATTAAAATCCATGGAAAATTTTTATGCCTATGTAGAAAATCCCGATGATCACGATGCTGCAAAATATGCCGAGGCAAATGGCAACGCCCAAAGAATTCAGATTATCAAAGGTTCCATTGACCTTATAAAGCAATACCCGTTCCAAGGAAGCGGACTTGGCTCAGCACTATACTTTCAGGAAAAGACCTCGGGTAAAAAAATCGACATTATAGACAATACAGGACTTTGGCTTTTAACAGAGACCGGCCTTATCGGTTTTGGCGTTTTTCTTTGGTCAGCTTTTACTATGGCTCTAACTCTAAAACGAGATATTCATAGCTTCAAAAGTCCTAACAATATTTTTTCCCTATCTGTTTTCTTTACCTTGATCTTCTTCGTTATATTTTCTCTTTTGCACGAACTTCTCTACACGCGATTTCTATGGTTTATTCTTGGCCTTGCGTTAGCAATTCCTAAAACGCATCCGGAGCAACCAAATTCCTGATATTTTCCAGTGTCGGCCTGTCATCAAAGGCAATACCGTTATCCGAAAAAAACAGCCGCAAGGGCTTCAATTCCTCATAGGCCAGCGCAGCCTTAATATAATTCTGAACACGGGGAATATACTGCAAATACCCGGTTTTATGGTCTTTGGCCGCCATTTTTATAAACTGGCCAATCACCCGGCAATGAAATTGCAGGGCGAGAATGCGCGTCCACAGCCGGAAATCCTCAGCATAGCCGCCCAGTATCTCTTTTCTGATGTCTTGCGATAGGTCGGCGCGGGCATCCCAGAGAAGATTCCCAAGATCATAGGGCAAAGGCCCCCGCATCGCGCCCTGAAAATCGATAATACCACACCGCATGATCCCTTTTTCCTGCGGCAGGAACATCAGATTTTCAACGTGATAATCCGCGTGAACGAAGCCTTGCGGACAAGGCGGCATTTGTTTTTCAATCTCCCGCCATGCGGCGTGGTATTCGCCGATCAGACCATCCTGATTTTTTTTCTGGCGGATACAGGGGACATACCAGTCGATCACACGGCGATGCCCCTTATGGACATTGCTATCATAATAATCCGGAAGAACGGGGATTTCTTTTTGCTTCTGGATATGCGCGAGAACATCGGCAGCCAGCATATAAAGATCCTCAGCATTTTCGGGCGTAATTGCTTTTTTGAAAGATAAATTGCCAAAATCCTCGACGATTAAAAACCTGTCGCCCTCCTCGTAAATTTCCGGGGCATGAAGGCCAATCCCGCGCAGCCATTTTGATAAACGGATAAAATCCTGAAAATTATGCCCCGGTGTTTCACCATGCGAACAATCCATCAAGATCGCCATTTGTCCGTTTTTTTCAATACGGCTGTATTGGCGGGTCGATCCGTCCTGCGCGACCACCTCTATCAAAGCCCATCCTTTTGGCGCGGGGATCACTTGTCTTTTTTTGTTTTGCTGCGTGTGCTGGCCAGCTTACGGATAGCATCAACATGACTTTGCGATGCTCCCTTAGGGCGCGCAGGTTTATCGTCAAAGCCGAACTGGGCGGCGTTTTCGGCAACAACGGCCTTCAAGATTTCCATGCCAAACCGATCCTTGGCTGTGCTGCTTTTTATTTTTTTAGCGAGGGGTTCCAGCGACTTGGCCTTATCACTCCGCCCCGAGGCAACGCGCTCAATATTATAAGCAACAATGCCGTTCAAATGCGGCTTCACCAACCCCAACATCAAGAGTTCATCCTCCAACGCCCATTCAATCACCTGCTTGCGGGACTTCAGGGCATTACCCTTATGTTTTTTCAGGGCTTCCCTGATACGATCTTCTGCATATTCGGACATAGCGCACCTCTGCCCTAAAGGATGTCATAATTTAATACGTTTGTCACCATTCCAGCCATGCTTGTCATGTTGAGCATAGCAAAACATCCCGGCGGGATCCTTCGCTATACTCAGGATGACAGTTTTACCAATTCTTTCATCAACCCCTGAACGCCTTTGACCCGATCCGATGTTTTGTCCCAAAGGCGCATGGCAACGAGTTTCTGGTCGTTCGGACGCAGTTTAACACTCCCCCGCTTTTCAGCGATCCATTTCAGCAAGGCCGGAATATCAGGGGGGCAGTCTTTATGAAAGCCGATAACCGCGCCCTTTGGCCCCGCCTCTACCTGCGCCACGCCCGCCTGACGACAGAGTTGCTTGATGGCAACGATATCGAGAAGGTTTTCCACTTCCTCCGGCAATTTCCCAAAACGATCAATCAACTCGGCGGCAAAAGATTCAATATCTTCCCCCGTTTCCAGATCGGACAGGCGGCGATAAAGACTCATCCGCACGCCCAAATCCTCAACGTAAAGCTCAGGGATCAGAACGGACGTGCCGACATTGATCTGCGGCGACCATTTACGATCCGGCGCATCGGCCAGATTAACGCCTTCCCGTGCGGCGGCGACGGCATCCTCCAGCATTTGCTGATAGAGTTCCACGCCGACTTCGCGGATATGGCCGGATTGCTGATCACCCAGCAAATTCCCAGCGCCGCGAATATCCATGTCGTGGCTGGCGAGTTGAAACCCCGCCCCCAGCGTATCCAGCCGTTCCATAACCTCCAGCCGTTTCATAGATTGTGGATTGAGCATCTGCCCCGGCGGCCATGTCAAATAGGCATAGGCTCGGAGCTTTGCCCGACCAATGCGCCCACGTATCTGATACAGCTGCGCCAGCCCAAACATATCGGCGCGGTGAACGATCATCGTATTGGCCGTCGGAATATCGATGCCGCTTTCGATGATGTTAGTGGCCAGTAAAATATCATACTGCCCGTCATAAAACGCACTCATGCGGTCTTCGAGTTCCGTGGGGGTCATCTGGCCATGGGCGGTGATGACTTTGACTTCAGGCACGAGGTCTTTAAGCGTTTTCTCAATGTCCGCCATATCCTTGATGCGCGGGCAGACATAAAAAGTCTGTCCGCCCCGATAATGCTCGCGCAAGATGGCTTCGCGGATGACCAGAGGATCAAACGGCAGGACAAATGTCCGCACCGCAAGACGGTCAACAGGCGGCGTTGCGATCAGACTCATATCCTTTACACCCGACAACGACATCTGGAGTGTGCGCGGAATGGGCGTGGCAGTTAAGGTCAGAACATGGACATTGCTCTGGATTTCCTTCAGCCATTCTTTTTGTTTGACGCCGAAACGCTGCTCTTCATCAACGACAACAAGACCAAGATTGGCAAATTTTACTTCCTTGCTGAACAAGGCATGCGTACCGACAACGATACCAACACTTCCATCTTTCAGCCCTTCTTTCGTGCGGTCTGCGTCTTTACTGGTCACCATGCGGGATAATTGCTCGACGCGAATGCCCGTCCCCGCAAAGCGGTTTGAGAAATTTTTATAATGCTGCCGCGCCAGCAATGTCGTCGGAACAACAACGGCGACCTGCGCCCCGTCTTTTGCGGCGACATAGGCGGCGCGCAAAGCCACCTCGGTTTTGCCAAAACCCACATCACCGCAGACAAGTCGATCCATCGGCATATCCCCGGCGAGGTCAGCAATAACATCATTGATAGCGCGTTCCTGATCTTCGGTTTCCTGATACGGGAATTTGGCGGCGAATTCATTATAAATTCCGGCGTCAATATCAAGCTTTACCGCTCTTTTCAATTTTCGTTCGGCGGCAATTTTCAAAAGCTGTCCGGCCATAATCATCAAATCTTGTTTGATTTTTGCCTTGCGTGCCTGCCAGCCCGCGCCGCCCAGTTTATCCAACTGGACATTGCCCTCCGCGCTGCCAAAGCGCGACAATACCTCCATATTTTCGACAGGTACGAACAACCTATCCCCGCCCGCATATTCCAGCTTCAGGCAATCATGGAGCGTCCCCGCAGCCTGCACGGTTTCCAGCGCGATAAACTGCCCAACACCATGATCGATATGAACAACATAATCGCCCTCGTTCAGCGCGGATACTTCGGTCAGGAAATTATCGCCACGCCGACGCTTTTTCTGACGGCGCGCAAGACGGTCGCCCAAAATATCCTGCTCGGTGATAACGGCGAGATCGTTAGCAACAAAACCGTGTTCAAGGGTAAGAATGCCAATGCCCACCTGGCCTATATTGAGTTTTTTGACGGCTTCATAATCCAGACAATCTTTTAAATCTATTCCGGCATGCACCATCAATCCTTTCAAGCGCTCTTTCGAGCCTTCGGAATAGGCGGCAATGAAGGTCTTGGCCTGCAAGGACAAAAGATGTTTTTTTAACTCGCCAAAGACATCGCCATCCGGCAAGGCACGAACATCGGAAAAATCACGCCCCTTACGCGCCTCGTCCCCCGGAGACTCGTTCGGAGAGCCAAAAGGCGATAATGCAACCGCATTCCCCGTCAAATCTTTCCATTCCTTGTTCTCAATATAAAGACGCTCAACCGGAAGGGGGTGATAAACCGTTCCCGACAGACTGACATCGCCGGACTTACGGTTTTTTTTCTGCGCCTCACTTTCAAGCGTTTTACGGGATTGGTAAAAATCACGAACCTGCGCGATCCGTTCATCATGGGCATCCGCCGCATGATAATCAAAACTCAACTCCCGCTTTGGCACATAATCAAACAGTGTATTCAATGTTCCGTGGAACAAAGGCAGCCAGTGATCCATGCCGCTATACCGCCGCCCTTCCGAAACCGATTCGTAAAGCGGATCGCCCTTTTGAATTGCACCAAAGGTTTCCCGGTAGCCAGACCGAAACCGGGCGATTGACTCTTCATCGAGGAAAAATTCCGTCGCAGGCTGAAGCATCAGGCTTTTTACCTTGTCCAGCGTGCGCTGCGTGCCGGGATCAAAACTACGGAGAGATTCTATTTCATCGCCGAACAAATCCATGCGCAACGGGTTATCATGCCCCGGTGGAAAAATATCGACGATGCCGCCGCGAATAGCATACTCCCCGGCTTCACGCACAGTTTCCGTCCGGTTGTAACCGCTTCTTGTCAGGAAACTTTGCAAATGCGCCAGATCGAGACGCCCGCCCTGCTCCGCGATCAAAGTCGCATTTTCGAGACTCTCCCTCGGGACAACCCGTTGCAAAGCCGCATTAACAGTTGTCAGAACAATACGAGGGTATCGCTCTTTTTCCCTGTCCCAAGCCAATAGCTTACTGAGGGCGGCAACGCGCTTTGCCACAATGTCGCCATTCGGCGACACACGGTCATAGGGCAGACAATCCCATGCCGGAAAAACGACAACCCGCACATCCGGAGCCATAAATGCCAACAGATCCGTTAATGTGGCCGTCCGGACATCATCCAAGGCCACATGCACGACAATCCTGTCCTCGCGCATCGCCTCCCGCGCCCGTTGCGCCAAAATACGGGCATCCTGCCCCTCCGGCGCGCCATAAATAATAGCGGCCTTTTCGATATTCACGGGATAGGGGGCTGTGTTATGCACCGACTTTGCTTTTTCCTTAAAATCACTATTTGTCACAGACGGGGTTTTTATATATAAGTTTGCCTCTGTTGCAAAGAGACACGAATAAGGATGAAAACCAACATGGCTGCGGACTCTGCAATTTCAACACGGGACATCAACAACGAAAAAAAGAAGCTGCTCGAAGATGCGGTCGTTCACGATTTCAAACCCACCAGCAAGCGCGGCTTTTTAGAACGCCTGTTCGCGTTCGCCTTCCGCAGTTTCGTTTACCCGCAAATCTGGGAAGACCCGGAAGTCGATCTCCCCGCGCTGAAAATCGATAGCAACAGCCGTATAATGACCATAGCCTCAGGCGGCTGCAATATTATGAACTACCTGACCGAGGGGCCAGAGCGCGTCAAGGCGGTGGACCTCAACCCCGCACACGTTGCGCTTGCACGACTAAAAATCACTGCGCTGCGCCACTTGCCCGACTATGAAAGCTTTTTCCTGTTTTTCGGCCACGCCGACGACAAGCGCAATATCCGCAACTATGAAACCTATATCGCGCCGCATCTCGACCCGTTCACAAAAAAATACTGGGAAAGCTATTCCCTGCTCGATGGTCGCCGCATCAATTATTTCACCAAGAATCTTTATCAATTCGGCCTACTCGGACGCTTTATCAGCGTCGTGCATGTTCTGGCCAAAATTTACGGCAAAGACCCTAGGGAAATCCTGAAGGCCAAAACCATGCAGGAGCAAAAAGAAATTTTTGACCGCACACTTGGCCCCCTGTTCGACAAGCCGATCGTTAAAAAACTGTGCAGTATGCCGGTTTCCCTGTACGGGCTTGGCATTCCACCGTCGCAGTTTGACGAGTTAAACAAATCGGCGGGCGGCGATATGGCGGCGCTGCTAAAGGCGCGCCTTCAACGCCTCGCGTGCGACTTCCCGATTGAGGACAATTATTTTGCGTGGCAGGCATTCGGGCGGCGTTACGACCGCGAGAACAAACGCGCTGTTCCGCGTTACCTGACCGAGGAAAACTACAACAAAATCAAAAATTATGCCGACCGGGTTGAGGTCTATCATACCTCTCTCACGGGCTTTTTGGAGTCGCAGCCCCAGCAAAGCCTGGACTGCTATATCTTCCTCGACGCGCAAGACTGGATGAACAAAGATCAGTTAAATGCGCTCTGGAAAGAGGTCATGCGGACGGCCAGACCGGGCGCACGCGTTATTTTCCGCACCGCCGGGGAGGAAAGCCCCCTGACGGAAGCCCTGCCCGTGGATATGCTCAGCCAATGGAGCTACGACCCATCCGCATCGGCAGAAATGGTCAAACGCGACCGCTCATCAATTTACGGGGGATTCCATGTCTACACACTCAGCCAGAGCGGATCACAAAAAAACCGTGCCGCAGCCTGACCATGACGCCAAGTTGGCGATGGATCAAATGTACCGCTGGACGCGGCACATCTACGATGCCACGCGCAAATATTACCTTTTAGGGCGCGACACCCTGATTGAAAACCTGAACGCCCAGCCGGGAGAAAATGTCTGTGAGGTTGGCTGCGGCACGGGACGCAACCTGCGCAAGATGGCCGCTCAATATCCAAGGGCATGGTTTTACGGCCTGGATGCTTCGGACGAGATGCTAAAGACGGCAGAAAAATCCTTAAAGAAAAAAAATATTTCCAACCTATTCAAACTGAAACAAGGTTACGCGCAAAATTTCAGTTCTTTCGATCTGTTCGGATTGGAACAACCGCTCGACAAGATTGTTTTTTCTTATGCCCTATCGATTATTCCGCCCTGGCGCGAATCCATCGACCACGCCTTGACCGTCCTTAAAAACGGCGGGGAAATTCATATCGTGGATTTCGGCGGACAGAATGGATTGCCCGCCCCCTTCCGCCGCTTTCTCTTCTGGTGGCTGAAACAATTCCATGTATACCATAAACCGGAAATCCTCAATTATCTCCAGCGTCTAGACCTTGAAAAAAAGGGCACACTAGAACTCCGGCATCTTTATAAGGGCTATGCCTATTACGCGGTATTCCGGAAGAACTAGCCCGCAAGAGGACACAATGAAAAAAAACGCTGCCTTCTCTGATGTTCTTATCGCGGGCGGGGGGATTGCGGGTCTAACGCTCGGAGTTTTATTGTCTAGCGCGGGTCTTGATGTTCACCTTATCGATATGTCCCCGCCCTCACCGAACGATATGCCCTCCGGCCGAACCGTCGCCTTGATGGAAAGCTCGATCAATGTCCTGCGCGCTAGCGGAATATGGGATCAAATATCACCGCATGCAACACCCCTCAAAACCATGCGGATCGTAGATGAAAGTGGAACGGAGGCCGAGTTTAACGCCCTTGAAATTGGCATGGAACAATACGGCTATAACATTCCTAATTCCCTACTTCGGCGAACTCTTTACAATGCGGCAAAAAAAAGCAAAACCCTGACGCTGCATGTTCCAAATGCATTAAAAAACTATGAAATCGAAGAGAACGGCGCACTCTGTGTACTGGAAAATGGAACCAACCTTCATACCCGGATTATTATCGGCGCAGACGGGCGAAATTCCGCCGTGCGCCGGATCAGTGGCATACAATGCACCGACCATGATTACAATCAGAGTGCCATCACCTGCCTGATTGCCCACTCACACAGTCACAATAATACCGCCACAGAATTTCACCGCCCCGGCGGACCAATTGCGCTTGTCCCCATGCCCGGCAATATGTCGAGCGTGGTATGGATCGAGCCGACAACTCGCGCCGATGAGTATATGCGTCTGAAAAAAAATGAGTTTACCCAAGCCCTTCAGGAAAAAACGCAAGATATTCTCGGCGGCATTACACTGGAAAGCCCGCCGGAATGCTGGCCTTTAAAAACGCTGAAAGCCAAAAAACTAACGGCAGCAAGGGTCGCAATCATGGCCGAAGCCGCTCATGTCATGTCGCCCGTCACCGCGCAAGGTTTGAATTTAAGCCTGCGCGATGTGGCAGCCTTAGCCGAAACGATTATCGACGCGGCGCGAGCCGGTCTCGACATCGGATCGGAATTGCCTCTAAGCCGATACGAAAAACGCCGCCGCCTTGACATCCACACCCGCGTGTTTGGCGTAGACGGCATGAACAAAATTGTCAGCACAGAGGCCGGATTCCTAAAAGGTCTACGCCGGGCGGGGTTAAGAATTGTTGACTCTGCCCTCCCCTTAAAAAAAACCGCCATGCGAATTGGCCTTGCGCCCGCGATCGATGCCGGACGACTGGTGCGCGGCGAGACTCTTTAAAACCCCTCCCGTACCACACGAGCGAGGGTCAAGACATGAACGCGCCCTACTCCAGATTTCATTAAAACCTTTGCACATTCACGGACTGTCGCCCCTGTTGTGTAAACATCATCAAACAAGACAACTGTTTTTCCCTGAATACCGGATTCATATTTTTTATTCAGAGAAAAAGCGCGGTGGACATTTTTAAATCGTTGCCCTGCCTTTAAATGTCCCTGGCTTGGCGTATGGCGTACCCGGCGCAATAAATCGGGAATAACCGGCTTTCCGGTTTCCTTTCCAAGAGCATAAGCCATAAGCGCCGCCTGAT
>JBASFN010000105.1:0-18189 GCA_049653045.1 Alphaproteobacteria bacterium | reverse complement strand
TTTATAGTCCGAAAAAATCAGCTGTTCTCAATTTTTTTAACGACATCATTTACAAATTCAATGACGAATGGCCAATCTCCTTAAGTGAAGAAACCGTCATTTCCTATATCCGTTTCTTTTTATCATTCGTACGCGGAAAAAATGGCCGCTTCATCGTCGTTGAAAATGTTGATGATGTTCCCTGGAAAGATGAGCCACCCCCTTCCGCCCGTCAAGCTGTTGGCCGGATAATCAAACCCGTCACTCTAAAAGAAATCGATGGTAAAGGTATCTACCGGATAAAAGCACATATGGTTTTCAAAGATTCCCTGTTTACCGCTGACATAGCCGTTGAACAAAACGGCCTTGTAAGTATCAGCAATGAAGAACTGCTCGTCGAAGACATGCCCGTTGTGGACGACACATTCGGCCAGTAAGCATCACCTCTTATCCGCGCCCATTCTCTCTCCCTGAGAACCCCCGGTTTCGCCTTAAAATTAGTTAATATGGTAAATATTCTCAAAAAATAACCGATTTTTTGACATAGAGCGGCATTTTTTCCTTATCCAGAAAGGAAGCGTTAAGGACTGACCCGCATAATAAATCATGGTCGCTAAAAAAGTGACCGAGCCGGGGAGCGGGGGTTTTCCGGAATCAAAACAAAAATATCGGTTGGGTTATGAGCAATACATTTAATATCGTTCCATTCGTTCACGGCAACAGACTGCATCCTTGCCGTGTGTCGTATACAATCAACAATTCACAACCCGTCAGCTGTACGATCATCGGATCGGAACCACTCTTTTATATGGACTTCGAGGAAGAGGACGATGACGCGCTTCTCGATAGCAGCGACCTTCCGTTCCTTGAAGAAGAAATTGAAAACCTGAAAAAAGAAATAGATCTGTTTGAACGCTTCTCCAGTGATTTCATCCATCCCGAAGAAAAAGACAAAAAACTTTTCGACGAAGACAAAATTTTTATCACGGAAAGAAAAAAAGAAAATAATTCTCTAGCAATAGAAGCCGTTCTGAAAATCCTCACGAAAAGCAGGATGGCAGAGGCCTATATAAAATTTGCAGAAGCCAATAACGTAAAAATCGAACATAATGCGCAAATTGACGACGCATTCTATGACCGTGCAAAAGGGTTGATCCAGATCCATCCACGTTTTGACCTTGCCGATCAAGTTCTGTTGACGGCGCGGGAACTCCGTCGTCACTGGCAACATCGCCAAGGTGTTTTGATTCATCCGTTAATGTTCCACCCCGACAGCGCAATCCTGATTAACAGGGCTTTAAGCGCCGACCTGACAGGTGCCATGATCCGCATCAGTTGGGAATTACAACTCTCAGGCATTAAAGACGCATGGGAAAGAATCGAAAATTCACCTATGGCGGATCTAGGGCGCGCTTTTGCCTATGAAGCCTTTGTCGATTTCAGGACATTAAATAGTGGACAAGCCGCCGCTTCAGTTTTTGAATGCTGGTTCCTGTCCGAGCGGTGCAAATGTGAAGACCGCATTATTATAAGACAAATGCTGGCCGACAATCAGGGTTATGTATTTAACGAGCAACAATCCATAAAAACCCTGACCCCGGCATTGA
Source organism: Alphaproteobacteria bacterium (assembly GCA_049653045.1). Lineage (GTDB taxonomy): Bacteria > Pseudomonadota > Alphaproteobacteria > Micavibrionales > Micavibrionaceae > UBA7657. The sequence goes on along the minus strand of JBASFN010000105.1, from coordinate 16,603 downwards.
TTTCCGCGCTAGGTTCCATGCCATACGGCAAAAATTACCTCGCGCCCTATGCCGAAACGATCATTGGCGATCCTCTTTTCAGCGAAGTCAGGGATCGCTCCAATGCAAATTTCCTTTGGTTTATTAAGTTTGAACGCTCCTTCAGGGAAACGGAACGCGGGTTGCAAACAAAACCCGGTATCCCCGCTTCCGGCACTCGCCGGGACATTTCCAGAACTGAAGGCACACACAATGACCAAAGGCAGAGCGCTGAAATCGTCGAACTTTTCTCCGGCGCAAACCAGGAATCTGGGGACAAATCCAGAAAACTGCGCGACCGCCTCAAAGACAGCGATGTCGGAAAACGTACAAAAGACAAGGATCGAGGAAACATCGTTTATCTTCGCCGACACCCGGGAGACTAACCCGCCTCAAACCCCTTTCACTGAGTTTTATTCCATGCATTTCGACCACACAAAGCAACAAGACAAAGACAGGGAAGAAGCCTTGGCCACGTCTTATGCGGATGGCGGAACATGGCCTCTGGAAAAATTATTTTTCACCGCTGAAAAAATCACTAGCGAAAAAGAATTACTGGCAAAAGTGATCCGTGAAATATCGGCCAGCAAGACAGCATCATTGATGTTGAAGGAAGCAAGCGATCAAAAATGGCAAATCGGTCTGTCACAATTAAACGGCCCCGACTTTCATCTCGATATTCCTGAAAAAAGAATCATCATCGAAAGCAACGGTGTAAAAGCAAATTCTTGCGGTAACATGCCGTATTTTTATCACGGGCTGCAACTCTCGCTCGTGCGTGCCTTGCGCGATGTCTGGCAGGAAAAACGCCATGGTGGCTTTGACGAGGAATATACCCCTGAATCTGTTTTGATGCTGGAGCGGGTGCGCGCCGCCGACCGCGACGTGGTTGCCGTTCTGTGTGCATCTGAACTGAATAAGGCGGGAAATTCTGGTCTTTGGAAACACATCCTTGGCACAGAATGCAGCGACCTTGCACAGGCCTTCACGAACAACCTTGATAAAACCACCACCCCAAACCCGATGGCCGCATCCTTTAATCAGTGGTTTCGGGACTATGGCCGGGTCAACCATTGCGACCATGAAACGCTTGAATATATGGACAATGTGATGGCGGCCTATCCCGGCAATCCGTTTGGCGTAAAGCGAGCAGGAAAGATTTGCATTGAAAGACTATCCTGTCTCCCTGACAAAAATGCCTATCTGCGCGGGCAAGGAGAGGAAATCCTGAAAGCGCCGCTTTATGCTGGCCTCGAGGATTCAATCAACCAAAACCATTTCCTGCATATCCTGCGCGATTCACAAGTGTTCATCGTTCAGGATGTTCCCTTCCGTGATGCGCGGCTCGCCGAAAAGATTTTCCCAAACGGCTTGATGACCGAGTAAGATTAACGCTCCAAACAAAGCATAAAACGATCCGAAGGGCATAGATATATATGTCAATAATTCCGCGTGCCCGCTTGTATGTCGCCGGGGCAATCCCTAGGATGCCGTTATGAATAAAGGAACCAAAAAACCATGAGCGATGACGGGACAACAAGCGAGGGCGCTATGCCCCGTTTTCACCTGCACCTGATTTCCGATGCGACGGGCACGACGCTGCTGGGTCTTGCTCGCGCCTGCCTTGCCCAATTCGATGGGGTAGAGCCGATTCAGAAATTCTGGCCTCTGGTGCGCACGCAACAACAGCTTGAACGTATTGTCTCAAAGATAGAGGAAAATCCCGGCCCCGTTATTTTTACGCTGGTGAATGAAAAAATGCGGACACGATTACAGGAAAGATGCGAGGAATTGAACATTCCCTGCGTCTCTGTTCTTGATCCCATCATTCGCAGCCTATCGTCATATCTGGGTCGGCACGCACGCGGGGTTCCCGGCCTCCAGCACCAGATGGACGACGCTTATTTCCGGCGCGTAGCCGCGATTGATTTCACCATGCGCCATGACGATGGAAAAAAACTCGAAGATTTAACGCAAGCCGATATTATTCTCGTTGGCGTATCCCGCACCTCAAAAACCCCGACTAGCATTTTTCTTGCGCGGCGCGGCATGAAGGTGGCGAACATTCCCCTCGCCCCCGGCGTCGAGGTTCCCAAGGCGAAATTTGAATTGAACGGCCCGATGTATGTGGGCTTGACGGTATCAGGTAAAAGGCTGGCCATGATCCGCCGCAGCCGCCTGCGCGCTGACGGGCCGGATTCCAAGGCACTTGAGGAAAACGCGTACCTCGATGAAGAAAAGATCGAGGAAGAAATAAGAAACGCCCGCAAGCTTTTCACAAAATACGGCTGGCCGGTTATCGATGTGACCAAAAGATCGGTCGAAGAAACTGCCGCCGAGATCATGGCAGTATATCAATCCTATCAGGAAGGGCTGAATGGCCAGAAATGAATTGATACTGGCATCGCAAAGCACCGCCCGCCAGAAAATGCTGGTGGAGGCTGGTCTTAAATTCACGGCGATTCCCGCTATTCTTGATGAAATGGCCGTGGCAAAAGAAATGATCTCCCAAAATTTGCCGCCGCAAAAAATAGCAAGCGAACTGGCAAGGAAAAAAGCGTTGACGGTCGCTGGGAAAAATCCAGACGCGCTGGTCATCGGCAGTGATCAGATTCTTGTTCTGGACGGCGAGATCATGTCCAAGGCACGCACGATCGCCGAAGCAAAAGAGAAATTAAAAAAACTGCGCGGAAAAACGCATAAATTGATTTCCGCCGTTGCCGTCGCCAAAGCTGGAACTGTGTTCTGGAGCGAGGAGACCCAGGCATTATTGACCATGCATGATTTCAACGATGAATTTTTAGAATCCTATTGTGAAAAAGCGGGCGAAGCCCTAACCCGCGCTGTCGGTGCGTATGAAATTGAAAGCACGGGCGCATGGTTATTCTCCGAGGTAAAAGGCGATTTATTCACCATCCTCGGGATGCCGCTTGTGCCCTTGCTGTGTTACTTACGCGAATATCAGGGATTTAAGCCATGACAAAGCGCGCCGCCGTTATTGGTCATCCCATAAATCACAGCAAATCGCCCTTGATTCATAAGTACTGGATTGAAAAATACAGACTAGCAGCGACATACGAGGCACTTGATATTGCCCCCGAAAAACTGGAGGGCGCGATCCGCTCTCTTGCGGAACAATATGCCGGGTTTAATGTGACCTTACCGCATAAGGAAAAAATTCTAACGCTGTGCGATGAGATTGACGAACTCGCCCGGAATGTCGGCGCGGTCAATACCGTAACCATTGAAAACGGAAAACTTTATGGAACGAATACGGATGTTTTTGGTTTCACGGAAAATATAAAATCAAAGGAACCTGGATTTGATTTTTCCTCTGGTCCCGCCGTCATTTTGGGCGCGGGCGGCGCGGCGCGGGCTATTGTTTATGCTTTAATCACGGAAGGCGTACCGGAAATTCGCATCGTCAACCGCACCAAAGAAAAAGCGGAAATTCTGATAAAAAAATTTAAAAACAGTCGCGTTTGGGACTGGCAAGAACGGGATCAATCGCTGTCGGGCGCAAATCTATTGGTGAATACAACGTCAATGGGCATGAAGGGACAACCCGAGCTGGAGATGGATTTAAATAAATTGCCTAAAACCGCGCTGGTGAATGACATTGTTTATGCACCGTTGATGACCGATCTTTTAATCAGGGCGCAGGATCGCGGCAATAAAACGGTGACCGGAATCGGCATGCTACTTCATCAGGCGCGTCCGGCGTTTCATTCATGGTTTGGCGTGATGCCGGACGTAGATACCGAATTGGAAAAAAGGGTGGCCACATGATTGTCATTGGCCTCACTGGCTCCATCGGCATGGGGAAAAGCACAGCGGCAGCGATGCTGGAGACGCTCAAAATTCCCGTTCATTCGGCGGATGACGCCGTACATGAACTGCTTGCCCCCGGCGGCGGCGCGGCTCTGGCGGTGGGCGCAGCCTTTCCTTATTTTGAATTCCCGAAAATATACGGGCGAAAAACGAAATCCGGCGCGCGCGCTATCAAGCGCAAAGAATTCGGCGAAATTATTTTTAAAAATGACAAGCTCCGAAAAAAATTGGAAAATATTCTTCATCCCCTCGTACAGGACGAACAAAATAAATTCATCCGCTCTGGTAAAAACAAGGGCTTGGACATTATCGCGCTGGATATTCCGCTTCTTTTTGAAGCGGGCAGGGAGGAAGCCGTGGATTATATAATCGTGGTTACCGCGCCCTATGAAATCCAGCGCACCCGCGTATTGGCGCGACCCGGCATGGACGAAGATAAATTTCAAGCAATCTTGAAACGCCAGATGCCGGACGGCGAAAAATGCGCCCGCGCCGACTACGTAATTCACACAGGCCTTGGCCGAGCGCAGACAATGAAGGAATTAAAATCGGCTTTGGCGGATATCAGGAAGAAAAACAAATGAAATCGGCATTGATTATTACACATGAAAAATATGAAGGCTCCGGCCTGTTCGGCGATCTTTTATCCGAAAAAGGATTTGATCAGCATATCATTTACTCACCGCAAGAAGACATTACGAATCTCGATAGCCTTGCGTTCGATCTCGTTCTTGTCATGGGCGGGCCGATGGGGGTTTATGAATCAGAAAAATTTCCATTTCTTGCGTCGGAAACTATGTTCCTAAAAAAAAGAATTGCGGTAGACAGGCCAACGCTCGGAATTTGCCTTGGATCGCAATTGATTGCCGCCGCCCTTGAAGCGAAAGTTTTCAAGGGAGACCCTGGCAAGGAAGTCGGCTGGAATCCGCTTACAAATGTCGCGCAAAACCACCCCATTAGGCATTTTAGCCCCGATAAAACCAGCATGTTTCACTGGCACGGCGATACGTTCGATCTTCCGAAAGGCGCGGAATTACTGGCGTCCAGCAACCTCTATCAAAATCAAGCCTTTCAGTTCGGTCAAAATATTCTAGCCATCCAATTCCACCCGGAAGTAACGGGGGATATGGCACTGGAATGGATCGAGGAAATGGGCGAAGATATTGGCGAATCAAAAATCGTACAAAGCCTCGAACAGTTGAAAGCGCAAACCGAACAAAATATAAAGACAATGAGTAAGCAAACACGGCTGTTTTTCACAGAATGGCTGGAAGAGGTTGGGTTATGAGCGGATTAAAAGAAATCGTCCTCGATACTGAAACCACCGGCATGTATCCGGATGAAGGCGACCGGATTGTAGAGATCGGATGTCTTGAACTTTATAATCATATCCCGACGGGAAAGACCTTGCAGCTTTACATCAATCCCGAGCGCGATGTCCCGGCGGAGGCAATCGCCGTACACGGAATTACCAATGAATTCCTAAAAAACAAACCGATATTTTCACAAGTCTATACGGAGTTTCTAGACTTTATCGGCGATGCGCGTCTGGTCATTCACAACGCTGAATTCGATATGAAATTTGTGAATGCGGAATTGAAAAAGGTTGGCCACCCGCCGATCCCCTGGAGCCGTGTTCTTGATACGCTGGGCATGGCGCGCAAAAAGTTTCCCGGCTCCCCCGCCAATCTCGATGCGCTGTGCCGTCGGTTTGGCATTGATAACAGCGAGCGCACTTATCACGGCGCGCTTCTTGACTCCGAATTACTGGCCGAGGTTTATCTGGAATTGATGGGTGGGCGGCAGCACGGGCTTTTGACGGCGGCCACGGATAAAAAAGACGATCAAACTCAAACAGTTAAAATAAAGCGTCTCTACCGTGAACCGCGCCTTCATGCGGAATCGCCCGAGGAACGCGCCGCGCATACAAAAATGCTGGAAAAACTTGATAAAGCAGTATGGCTGGAAAGCTAATTCGGTTTTTTTCCGGCAGTATCCAAGGCTTGCGCTTTTAAGTCCTGCTCGAATTTTTTTCGGCCTTCTTCCATTTCCTTGGCAAAACGCTGCATGTAAAGCCCTTGGAAATCAACCGGGTTGAGCAGTAAGGGCGGATAACCGCCCTGCATGGTTAAATCGCTTAAAATCTGGCGCACATGCGGGAACGCCTGATGGGGAATCTCGATCAGCAGGAGGGGATGGTGGTTTTCCAAGGGAACGCGTTCATTCACCGAAACGGTCACGCCGTAAAGAATCTCTGCGATAAAAACCACCTGATCCTTGCGCCGCGCTTCGGCCTTGGCGCTCAGGACAACCTCATAAAGATTGGGGATCTGGGGATCCTCCAGTTTGCGGGCATCCATACCGATATTGATGTTCATCTCCGGAGCACCCTGACCCGCCCGAAGCGATTCTGGCGTGTTGGGATTTTCAAAAGAAATATCGCGGACATACTGGGCAAGGATGGCAACCGGAACACCGGGATCTTGATTGTCGGCATCCTGCGCAGCCTGTTTTTTTACACCGTCTTTATTTTCCGTATCTTTTGCATCGGCCATTGGAAGCAACCCCCGAATTTTTTGTTATTGATTCAACAGGATGGATTATCGCTAGTTTTTCGCAGACTCTCAAGAACCAATTCTTTTAAGAAAGAGTCTTGGGATCATCCTCCACGCGCTCGTACTCGCCCTCAATGATAATGGATTCGGAGCTATGCCAATCGGGATGTTTACGGACAAAACCCCGTAAAACAGTCCTCAAACGAGGCACAAGAAGCAAAATAGCGATGCCATCGCTGATAAAACCGGGAAAAATCAGCAAAATACCGGCGGCAACAATACAAAATTCATCGAAAAGCGCATCCAAAGGCATTTTTCCGCGCTCCATCGCGTCATGCATCGAAAGAACCGTGCGAAAACCTTGATGGCGCACCAAGGCTCCGCCCGTCATGGCGCTGAGCAATAACAAGGTAAGGGCAAGAAAAAATCCGACTTCACCCGTAACCTTGACGAAAATCCAAAGCTCAAGGATCGGAAAAAGCATAAACAGAAGAAAAAACGGCATAAAATCCTTGTCCTTTGCGGTGCGGGCGGTAATGTGTTGAAAGGAATATGGTAGAATGCCGAAACAAAGTCAAAGAACGGGATGTTTGCACTGTGACAGCTGATCTGATTGTTTATGCACTTGTTGCCGCCGGACTTGTCTTTTGGCTGCGGAGTATCTTGGGAACTCGCCATGGCGAGGAACGCCAGAGGGAGGTCATTATCCCGAAAGAGCAATCGGATGGCATTGCGGCGGTGGGCGAGCCTGTTGCAATAGAAGACAGGATTAAATCTATTATAGAAAACACGACCAGCAAGGTCGCCATCGATAAAGCCGCCGAATCGGGTCTGGTCGATATATCCCATGCCGATCGAGAATTCGACATAGATTTCTTCATTCAAGGCGCACAGGATGCGTTTGCGATGATCGTGGAATCGTTCGCGGCTGGTGATCGTGCAAGCTTGAAAGACCTGCTCGGTGATTCCGTCTATGCAGCCTTTGAAGGTGCGATTACCGAACGCGAAAAACGCCGTGAAAAACAACAGACTCAAATTCGCGCCATCCGTAAAGCCGAAATCGTCGAAGCCATGCTGCGGGGGCGGATGGCATCCATCACCTTACGGTTTACGGCGGATGAAGTTTCCGTGACAAGAGATGAAGCGGGCGCAGTCATCGATGGCCACCCTGAAAAACTTACCGTTGTCCGTGATGTCTGGACATTCATGCGCGATATAAAATCGCGCGATCCGCGTTGGATGGTGGTCGAAACACGCGGTGATTTTGAAGGCGATAATAATTACATTCCCAACACACATTGAATCAAAAGAGCCATGCGTAATTATATCCTGATGTCGGTTTTGTTTTTTCTTGCCGCTTGCGCCGGAACACCTGCGCCACAAGGCAAACAACCTCTTATATTGAAACAGGCGGGATTCGAAGATCTTCCGGGCTGGAGTCAGCAACCGGATGAAGTCTATGACGGTGCTGCTGCCGCCTTTGAAAAATCTTGCGCTAGAATTCAAAAGGCCGACCCGGCAAAACAATTCGGCCCTGTGCCAGAGGCCGGAACATACGGCCAGTGGCAGCCGCTTTGTGAGGAATTTAAAAGCTTCGATAAACCGGATGCAATCGCCACGCGCAGATTTTTCGAGAAAAATTTCACGCCCTATGCCGCCTATGCGGGAGCAAGTCCAGAAGGATTATTCACCGGATATTACGAGGCATCGTTGCGCGGGTCTTTGAAAACCGATGATGTGTATCGTTATCCGCTTCATGCGCGCCCTGATGATCTGGTCATGGTCGATCTCGGGCAATTCCGCGAGGAACTGAAAGGCCAGCGTATTGCAGGCCGGGTGATTGAAGGCAATCTAAAACCGTATGAGGATCGCGCCAGTATTGTTGCGGGCGACTGGCCGCATAATGATAAAACGCTTGTATGGGTCGATGATCCCGTCGATGCGTTTTTTGTACAGGTGCAAGGCTCCGGCGCGGTCAAGCTCGCCGATAATTCCGTCATGCGGATCGGCTATGCCGGCCAGAACGGCCATCCTTATTATGCGATTGGAAAAGAGTTGATCGCTCGCGGGGAACTGACGAAGGAAAACGTCTCGATGGATTCAATCCGCGATTGGCTCGCCACGCATCCGGACGAGGCTGATGAAATTATGAACACGAATAAATCCTATGTGTTTTTCCGGGAACTCGGGATCGACGGGCCGGAGGGCGGCGAGGGCATTGCCCTGACGCCCTTGCATTCACTGGCCGTGGATCGTTCTCTCATTCCCTATGGCGTGCCGCTTTGGGTGGATATTGACTATCCTGCCTACGGTAAAAAAGGAATGAAAAACTTGATGGTGGCGCAGGATACCGGCGGCGCAATTGCCGGCCCTGTGCGCGGTGATGTTTTCTGGGGTTATGGCGATTACGCCGAGCAAATGGCCGGCCCGATGAAGGCAAAAGGGCGGTATTGGCTCCTGTTGCCGAAAACTCAATAAGGAACCGGATACAACCGCCTAACCTTCTCAATATCCGCCAGAACATCCTCCGATAATTCCACATCCACAGAATCGATATTCGTTTTCAGTTGCTCCATCGTCGTCGCGCCGATCAGGTTGGACGTGACAAAGGGCTTGGCATTCACAAAAGCCAGTGCCATCTGGCACACATTCAGCCCGTGTTTCTTGGCGACATCTAGATAGGATTGCACGGCGGCATTTGTTCCCGGCGCGTCGCGGTGTTCATGCCGTGTTTCAATGGAAAGCCGCGCTCCCTGAGGTCTTGCGCCGTTCAGGTATTTCCCGCTTAAAATCCCGCGTGAAAGGGGCGACCACGCAAGCAACCCGCAATCTTCGAACTGTGCGATCTCCGCCATATCGTGATCGAAGCGGCGGCAGATCAGCGAATATTCATTCTGGATCGACGCCATGCGCGGCAACCCGCGCTCCTCCGACAGGCGTAAGTATTTCATCATGCCCCATGCGGTTTCATTGGACAAACCGACATGACGGATTTTCCCGGCCTTCACAAGTCCGGCCAGCGTTTCAAGACCCTCGATAAAATTCCTCTCTTCTTCACCCGCGTCAGAATCCGGGCTGTACCGCCAGTAATTGCCGAAATGATATGTCTCGCGGTTCGGCCAGTGAAGCTGGTAGAGATCGATGTAATCGGTTTGCAGTCGTTTTAAACTCCCCTCAACGGCACTTAATATATTGTCCCTGTCTATTTTATAATCGCCGCCGCGCACCCATGGCAACCCCGGCCCCGCGACCTTTGTCGCCAGGATGATTTTGTCCCTGTTTTTACGGGCTGAAAACCATGTGCCGATAATGCTTTCCGTCTTGCCGTAAGTCTCGGCGTTTGGCGGTACCGCGTACATTTCCGCCGTATCAAAAAAATTGATCCCGCGAGAGACGGCATAATCCATCTGCGCGTGACCCTCAAGCTCCGTATTCTGTCGCCCCCACGTCATAGTTCCCAGTCCGATCAGGCTGACATCAAGACCCGTGCGTCCAAGTTTTTTATACTTCATATGTGCCGATTATTTTCTGCCGAATTGCCCGAGAAGATGCGTGGGTTTTCTGAATTTTTGCGTTTGAATATCCATGCCTTCAAGGCTGTCGGCCAAGGGACTGGGAAGTGTTAGATCGGGCGGATAGGCGACGATCGTTGGTATAACATTGTTAAAAGAATCAACGGTTTTTTGACTAACCTCGCGCCGATTGACCAATACTTTTTCAAGAATAGTGCCTCTCACGGGATCTTGCTTAAAGTAGCACTGGATCGGTTCCATTCGGTAAGAACCAAAGGCATCGACCTGCGTGTACCAAATGCGAACCGATGTTTCAAAATCCTCAACCGTGCTGAGTCTCAAATAATCGGGATACCGCACGGAATTTTCAAGGAACACCTTACACACGCCAAAAGCCATTCCTCCTTCATAGGGTTTAAAGAGCTTATACGTGATAAACGATAAAACAACAAAGCCCGCAGCATAAAGTGCTAGCTTAAAACGAACTTTTCTTTTCTTTGTTTTTTTCTCCTGCAGCGCACTTTTCGCAAGAGCGATGTCGATTTGCTCGTCGATCTGGCTTTTAAGTTGGGTTTGTTTTTTATTTTTAGTCCCCCGGCCTAGAAATTCGGCAAAAGGGGATCGATTGGAGGGGTTTTTTTCAGCCCCGTCCGTTATTGGCGATTCTGTAATTCCAATCTCTTCGCCGTCGGTCATGTTGTAACAACCTTAACGCGTCCGCTTGTTTCCTGCCGCAACGATTGCTTGCTTGTTGTAATCAACTCCTCAATAATCTCATCGATGACGGCACTGATAAGAGCACTGCGCGTATCGCCGATCTCGCCTTTGGCAAGAACCCTGCGGCGTATTTCACCTCTAGCACTCCCGCCTGGGAATGCAGAAGCCAGCATTTGTCGCGCTCGTCCTGCCCCGAGTTTTACATACAAACGGTTACGAATGGCAACATCTTCCATCGACGTTGAAAGCGCCCAGAGCTCGATAGGCCCAAGAGTGTTATAAAGATGCTGTTCATATCGTCCCTCTGTTGTTCCTAGAACGAGAAGAGCAGGGGCGCCAATGGATTTTGGTCCGGTCAGTTTGTTACGGATGATATACCGCGCAGTTGCCGACAAACCGAAGCGTTGTTGGACATCATCAACGGCCTTATCGGAAATGGCCGTTCCAAGAATCCAGACACCTGTCGCAAGATCGACCATGTCCTTTGAAAAGTCATCAAGGAGCTGCGACGTAAGAACAATCTGTACGCCGCGTTTACGGCCTTCCCGGACATCTCGGACAACCTGATTCCGGACAGAAGGCGAACGGCTTGTGCGGTGAAATTCGTCATAGCAAAGTCTCTTCGGAATTTCGCTAATGTCCTGAAGCCTGAGTTCATGGTACGGTTTGTACTTCTCTGGAATATGGGTTAGGGCTTCCTTGCCGATCCACCAGCTGCGTACCAAGGCATGGCGCGCCAACATATACATGATAGCTGTTTGCCTGTCCGCCGATTCGTCCCCTTGCGGCGCAACGTCCATAAGGTCGAGAGAGCAAACGCGGGCATTAGCGATGTCAAACTGTGTAACGGTGGATAAAATGGGAAACTCACGGATAGACGATGTAATCATGCGCTCAAAAGCACTGATAACTGTTTCCGAGCTGAATCCAACAGCCGTTTCTTCCAAAAGAGACCTAATCTGGGGGCGACGAGACGCCGTGATGGAATCATTCAATGTCGGTGATGCGTGACGCTGTGCAATATAGGCAATATGATGCTGCTCCAGTTCATACATTTTATCGACGACATCCCACCAATAAGGGTCGGCAGGCAAGTGAACATTAAACTTCTGAAGAGCCTCATCGACTTCTGAATCAAGCCGCGGGAGATAAGGCCTTGGTTCGGCATTGGCGGCGTTATCGTGACGCCAGCGATACATTTCATCAACAACAAGACCGCAAAGCTGCTGCATCCCGTCATAAGGTTTTTCAAATCCGGGCGGTGTGCAGAGCAGGGTTAAAAGTTCAACAAGATAGCTACGCTCATCGGGAAGCGGATAACGGCATCCAAGCTGGGTATCGAAAGGATTGATTGCAAAGCGGTGCGCCATTTGCAGACGATAACAAGCGGCTTCCTGTTGCCTATCGAGAGGCAGAGCCTCCCGGATCATGGAGATAAGTCCTGATGAAGAAGGGCCAATATCAATAACAGCGACATAGGGAAGTCTTGATAAACCCGGGCTAACACAAGTGCTAAGATTAAGAGAGTTTAACAAGACCGATTTACCGGCACCCGGCTGGGCAAAAATCAGATCGAACCAAGTGGTGGTAACATTGGTTCCAGTTTGATAAGGCCATACTTTCCCGTCAGGAGTTCTAAAAATCATGGAACCGGAATCAAACGGACTGGACGGTCTTTGCCACGGGAAAAGCTTCATCATTTCCACCATGGGAGCGATACCGGTTGGAGCCGTACCGCCGCAGTGAATACCCATCGCCGAGGACATGACGCAATCAAGCGGGTCGCCTGAAAACTCGCTGACCTGACAATAGCCCCAACTTTCAATCGCCTGAAGCATGACGGATAGCTGGTTCATAATTTCGTTTCTCTGGTCGAATCGACACCATGTCGCAAACGAAACACGCATACGAACAACAGGCTCGCTACGCGCCATCAATTGAAGACCTTCAAGAGAATATTTAATTTGTTTATTGGCTGCGTTGGTTGGCCCCATGATTGTGGCAATAAAAGTCCTGAAAGATGTTGCATAAATACCGCCGCCTTCAATCAGGAAAGAAATACGGAATGGAATATCAGCTTCAACAAGACGATTAAGGAGAACAGGAAATGCGGTGGCATCCATCGGCCCCAGGGTCATATCGCCGCCCGCCCAGAACATATTGCCGATACGAACGACGGATTTGCCAAGAACAGTGGCATCGGCGGCACTAATCTGGTTGGCTATGCTGGGCCACAACAAATCGGAAAGATCAACCTTGCTTGTCGGCATGCGCGGTGGAATCGGATCGCCCGGCAGGCACGGCCGCCATTTTGCATGGCTGTGATCGGGAAATAAGTTGCCGCGCACGGCGCGAAGCGCGTCATGGACTTCAAGGACGGTGCAGCGAATGCCAAGTTCATCCATGGCCGAAGATACGGCCGTGACAAAACTTTTATGCCGTGATCTGAGACCTTCGTTAGCCGCAAGCGGGTACTGTGCAAACGGTGCATTAAGCCATTTTTTTGCTTTTTCTCTTGATTCTTTTGTAGAGCGAACCTGCTCATTTTTACTCATGGAGGAAGGGCGCGTCCACAAAACGAAATAAGATTCTTCGTAAGTGCAGTATCGCTCAAGATTGCGAAGTCGCTCGGAAAAAAGATCTTCCAGTTCCAGCCCAATATTATTGGCGGCCTGTCGACTAGGCCGTATCAAGTCGGTCAGTTGTTCGCGGATGCGGTAAGGGTCACGGGAAAAATAGGTTTGCAGAGCATGACCGAGCCTGTCGAATCGCGCCCCGATTTTGATCGTGGTGCCTTCATAAATCTTTATATATTCTTCCTCTCCAATGATCTGCCTGCTTCCCTCAATCTTAATGTAGGTAACTAGCGACCCGTCCGTTGAAACAATAGTTATGTCATCATCCGCCGTTTCAAGGCGAATAAAAGACGAGACAGACTGGCGGAAACCTTTTTGAAAAGGGACAAGAAGTTTTTGCAGAAAATTCATAGGCGATCTTTTCAGTTAAATCACAAGAAAATATACAGATATTTTACGTGATTATGATTTTGGTACAAGGTCTAAACGTGTTTTGAAAAAGTTTACAAAGAAGGAATAGGGGGATTGTAAATTTAAGCAGCTTTATCCATAAGCCCCTTATAGATAGCAAGCCATTGCGCCGGAGGTTTGTTGCCAAACGGCCCGTCTTTGGAGCGCCAATAAGCCAGGATTTGCGGAAATTGGTTAAATTCAAGGTCTGCCTCTTTGATAATGCGGCGATCAAGCGGGAAAAGCCGGATGCCCTTTAATTTTTTATCACGCATTTCATAGTGACCACCCCCAAGATAATCTTGAAGAACGGTTGCGAGGATATAGGGATTATCGGTGCTGATTCGTTTTTTGGCTTCTTCCCGCCGCGCCATCAAGACATCCAGCGATTTACGCGCTGCATCCGCCGCCGGGCCTTGGGAAATGCGGGCGACATAGATAGCCCGCGCCATATGGCTCAGTTGCGCCTGTTCGATCTCGGGCAGCCATAAAAGGACACCCGAACGCATGACATTGACCTCATCGAGAAGAAAACATTGCTGGCAAAAGATACAGGCAGTGACGAGATTTTTTTCATTCAGATCACGCTTGTTGCCATTAAGAAAATTAATTTCTTGATATTTTCGCGCCGTAAATCCGCAATACCGACAACCATAGGAATCTCTCTCAAGGATACGGGTTTTTAGTTCTGGCGATATTTTTTTGTCAGAAGGAGAGACGGAGCCGGTTGAACCGGCTCCGCTCTTTTTTCCTTTTGTATCCGCCGCCGCCTTTAAGGGGATCGGGCGGCTGACACCAAGTGTAATGGGTAAAAAACCGTTCATTAGAGGGTCGTAAATACGGCCTTCTTCAGTTTCGCCGCTTCCTGAGCAGCACCTTGGCCAGTCGTCAAGAACATGGCTTCGCTGATGATCGGAATGGTAAACAGAGCTCCACCAGCCAGCAGACGGATTGCGCCGTCTTTAAGAGGCGTGTTGGAGGGGTTCTCGACGTGATCCTTGATCTTCATAATACCAAGAACCGCCAGCAGAACGCCGAACAGGTAAGACAGAGCAGCAAGAAGACCAGGAAGATCCTGAATCGACTTTGAGATGTTAAAGGCGATTTTGCTGAAGTCGTTAGCGGCAGCATGTGCCGCATCTGGGGTTGCAATCATGCCAAGCGTGAAGGCTGCGCCCATTTTGTAGTATGAGTTTTTGAAAAGTGACATTGTAAGTTCCTTTCTCAAAGAGAGAGTTAGAGTTCACGTTAAAACAATATACCCGACCACCATCATCACGATGCTAGCTGAATATGATACCAAAGGTCGTTATACCAAGCGTCGTTTCGACGGCATTGATTAACGGCCCCAAGTTCACAGCCAGCGCACCCCCTACCATGTGGGTAACGCCGGACATGAGCGAGGACTGTGAGTTTCCCTCGGCAACTCCACGAATAATGAATATGCCGCGAACAAAACTGATTAAACCGACAATAATAAGAAATTTTAAAATGGCACTGATGATCGTGTGTGCGTGTGCCGTTTCCGCCGCCGTCATGCCTTTGGTGTATTGAAGGACACCATTGGTGGCTGTGATTGGAACACCGCCAATAAGCCCCATCGAGAATGTCGCTGTCGCGGCGCGCATCAGGGAATTGTAGGAAAGAAGCACGCCAGCCGTCAGGAACGTCATCATGGTGCCAAGGCCGCCCGGTGCTCTTGCGCCGTCTTGTGCGCCCTTCATTAGGCGGGAAATACCGATCATGGCAAAAATAAACGCGGCGACGGTCGTAAAGAAATTGATGACGACATGCATCGGCGTCAGGATATCGTTCATAAAGCAATAGAGCGCACCATCAAGGCCCGTTGTGCCATCGCAGGCAAGAGCTGTCTCGTTAAAGCCAGTGACCTGAGCCGCCGTAGCGATGGCTTCCGTGACAGGCGGAGAAACGGTGTTACGCATGACTTCAATGACAATAGGCAGCGCAAAAAACAATCCACCGGCAAACAGGCGGGAAATCCCTTCCCAGATTGTAACTTGTTGCGGATTGAGGACATGCGCCTTGATCTTCAGGATGCCCCAGACACCCAGCACCAGCCCAAAAATATAGGCAAGCATCGTCAGGAACGCTGGAAAGGCTCCCGCATTGAAGAAGATGCCACACATGGCACCGCCCATAGACGCCCCGCCAACCAGACCGCCCACGGGATTACAGACATTCAAGCCGTAAGACGAATAAATCATACCTGCGGCGGCAAAAACGGAAGTTATAGAACCCCAGATTCCGGCATCGCCGACCAGATTAAACATGGCATCATAAATGACAGGCAGGGCAAAAAGAGCACCGCCAGCAAGCAGGCGAATGACAGGCTCTTTCAGGGAAACGCGCTCAGGGTCTTCAACATGTTCTTTGAGGCGGAGCAGACCGCTGACGCCAAACAGGAGGGCGAGTAGATAGGCAACAACGGAAATAACGCCCGGAATATCTTCAAGGGAATCCTGAATGATATCAAAAATATTGTTTAGGTTGCTTAAAGGGATGATTCCGGCCAACGTGCCGATGAGGCCGGACAATCCTGTAAACACCGTTCCGCTCGGATCAAAAACCGGATTGGCCCCCCCGTTGAAAGAAACGGCGATAGCCTGATAAATCATCGGCAACGCCAATAAGGCACCACCAACCAAGAAACGGATGAGGGGCGTTCTTAAGGGAACTTGGGTCGGGTTGCTGACATGCTCTTTCAGTTTAAGGACACCGGTAACGGCAAACAGCAAGGCCATCAAATAGGAAAGAGCCGCAAGCAGCCCCGGCAATTCCTGAGCGGATTTGGAAACATTCTTACCAATATCGTCAATCTGGGTTGCGGCAAGCGCGGGATCTGCGGCGGCAATAGCAGCAAAGGCAACGGCCATAAACACAGACAGGCATTTCAGGTTATAACCCGAATCAAACAGCTTAATAT
>JBASFN010000104.1:0-4286 GCA_049653045.1 Alphaproteobacteria bacterium | reverse complement strand
AGCGACAGCACATGGAAAAGTAACAAGCCCTATGAAGGCGTCATTCCAAATCTGCAACGCCGCTTGATGGAAACCGACAGCAATTCCCAACGCGAAAAAATCGAACAATACCAAACCAGCGCGCCTTGCGAATCTTGCAACAGCCGCCGCCTAAAACCCGAAGCCCTTGCCGTCAAAATCGCAGGGTTGGATATTTGCGCCGCATCGCAATTCAGCATCGAGGAAGCGTTCGCGTGGTTTTCTGCCCTCAATAAAAAACTCAAAAAACAGCATCTTGAAATCGCCGCACCTATCCTGAAGGAAATCAACGAACGCCTGACCTTCTTGATGAATGTGGGGCTGGATTATTTGAGCTTGTCCCGTAACTCCGGGACATTATCGGGCGGCGAAAGCCAGCGCATACGCCTCGCCAGCCAGATTGGATCAGGCTTAACGGGCGTTCTCTATGTTTTGGATGAGCCGTCAATCGGGCTGCACCAGCGCGATAACAACCGATTGCTGGAAACACTAAAACGCTTGCGCGATCTGGGTAATACGGTTCTGGTCGTCGAACATGACGAAGATGCCATCCGCGCCGCCGATCATGTGATCGACATGGGGCCCGGTGCAGGCACACGCGGCGGCGAAATCGTCGCGGAAGGAACGCTGAAGCAGGTTCTCAAAAATCCGAAAAGCCTGACCGCGCAATATTTGAACGGCGACAGGGAAATTTCTGTGCCCGCGCAGCGACGCAAGGGAAAGCCAAAGCAGTTCATTGAAATCATCGGCGCGACCGGAAACAACCTGCAAAGCGTCAACGCGAAAATACCGCTTGGTACGCTGACTTGTGTCACGGGCGTCTCGGGAAGCGGGAAATCATCCTTGACCATCGACACACTCTACCGCGCCGCGTCAAAGCAGATAATGAAATCGAGCGAGCACCCCCTGCCCTATAAATCCATCAAGGGATTTGAGTTCATAGACAAGGTCATCGACATCGATCAAAGCCCGATTGGCCGCACGCCGCGTTCCAACCCGGCCACCTACACGGGCGCGTTTACACCGATCCGCGACTGGTTTGCCGGACTCCCCGAAGCCAAGGCACGCGGCTATGGGCCAGGACGGTTTTCCTTCAACGTCAAGGGCGGACGCTGTGAAGCCTGTCAGGGCGACGGGGTCATCCGGATTGAAATGCATTTCCTGCCCGATGTGTATGTGACGTGCGAATCCTGCAATGGCGCACGCTATAACCGCGAGACGCTGGAGATCAAATACAAGGATAAATCCATCGCGGATATTCTGGACATGACGGTCGAAGACGCTGCGGATTTTTTCAAGGCCGTGCCATCAATCCGCGACAAGATGGAAACACTGAAGGATGTTGGTCTTGGCTATATCCATGTCGGGCAGCAGGCGACGACATTATCGGGCGGCGAAGCCCAGCGCGTGAAGTTATCCAAGGAACTCTCGAAACGCTCCTCGGGGAAAACGCTTTATATTCTGGATGAGCCGACGACGGGTTTGCATTTTGAAGACGTGCGGAAATTGCTGGAAGTTTTGCACCGCCTCGTCGATCAGGGTAACAGCGTCGTGGTGATCGAGCATAATCTGGATGTCATCAAAACCGCCGATCACATCATCGACATCGGTCCGGAAGGCGGCCACAAGGGCGGGCGCGTTATCGCCTCCGGCACGCCCGAAGAGCTTTGCCGGGTGAAGGACAGCTATACCGGGAAATTCTTGAAACCCCTCCTGGATTCCCGCGCCCGCCCCCGCGTGCAAGCGGCTGAATAAACACGGTCTTTTCATTAAAGTTTGCATATTTGTGCATTTTTATGGTAATAATAGGCTCGGTTTTTTTGAGGAGATGTTATGAACCATAAAGTATCACAAGTCCTTAATATTGCAGCCCTTATCGGCATGACGACGATCCTGCCGGGGTGCGACTCGGGGGCGAAAGAGATCAATGAAATCAAACGACAACTGGCTGAAAAAGATGAAAGCCTTAAAAGCGCGCACACGCAAATCGCCACCCAAAAAGAGCAAATCGGCTCTTTAAGCACACAGGTTGATGCCATGCTGACCGCCGCCGCATCGCAACCAAAATTCGTTTGCCCCGATAAAACCCCAAGCCTCAATGACATTAAAGGCCCGACGCTTGTTAATGACAAAAGCGGAAATAAACTTCTTGTCCTTCCGGCAAAATTTGCCAAGATCAAGGGAGATAACACCTTCGATAGCCTGCAGATCCTCGGCCAGCAGGGCATTGGCTGCTCACTCAAAGACGGCTATGACTGGCATGTAGACAAGGGGAACCTCGTGGCCATCCCCCAGCATTTTAACACGACAATCCATCAGGATTTAATCCGGAAGGTCTTCGGCATCGCCGCCGCCGCCGAGGACAGCGGGAAGGTTTACGTGGTGACCGACAATACATGGCAGTTCAAAGGCACGATAGGATACACGACGAAAAATTACACTGGTGATGCGGCAGAAAAATTGGACGATTTCGAATTCATTGCCACACAATAACAATAAAAAACAACAAAAGTTTGCAGAGACTATGAATTTTGTGGTATATACCATAATAACAAAAAATGCGCTGTAACAATAGAGGAGTGACTGTACCATGCTGGGAACACTATCAACCGTATTTAAATATGCCTCTATCGCATCTCTGGCCATGACCGGTTTGGCGTGGACGGGCGCAGCGTTTGGCTCCGGATTGCCTGTTGTCGATGGCCTGAAGCATTATTTTGACCTGAATGCACAATTCTCGGAAAAAGGCGCTGCTACGCTTGGTCACATGGCCACCGAGGCCGGTAGCACGATCAGCAAGGGAATAGAACACCTGCTCGCCTAACCCCCGGTGTTTCCGTTTCCGACGCATTGACTCCTGCAAAAAAATAGCCGAAAACGGCCTTACGATGCGTCATGCCATTACCATTATATCCCTGCTTGCCTTTGTCCTGTCGGGCATCTCTCCGGCTTGCGCGTTTATTTCCGGCAAGGCTTCGGCCTCGATCGAGATTTGCACCGATGACGGGATCAAGACTATCAACCTGTCTGGCAACCTGTCTGGCAACCTGTCTGGCAACCTGCCCGGTGATGCACCGGAGCCGCACAAACACAAGAAATCAGGCGACTGCGGATTTTGTTTCGCGCAATCGCACCTGAAGGGCGGCAAGGCGGATGGTTTTGTTTTTTTCTCGCCCGGCGGCTTAAATAGCGAGAAAAATTTTTACACCGCCGCCCTTACAATCGCCCGCTTTGAACTCTCCGGGCTTGCCGCCAGAGCACCCCCGCCTTTCGCCTGAACATCACCTGACTATTTTTTGTTCACACTATAAGCGGAAGGATCGCCCTATGGCTGACCCAGTTTCTGCCGGATCGTTTGATCTGGTTAGCGCCTTTAAAAAGGCAAACCATTTTTTTCACACATGGATTATGACGCCCAGTATGCTTTTGATGGGAGCCTCAATCGCGGTCGCGGCAGACCCGACGGGCGCGACGCTGTTCGGCGCACTGAAAAGCACGCTGTCCCATACGTTCGGTGCATTTTCTTCGGACGGATTTGAAGCTCTGGCGACGGCGGCCGCCAACACGTTCGGCGACGTGGATACAATTTCCTCCGCCGCCAGCACCGCCGCAGACGCCGCCGCCCATATCGGGCATCATCACATGTAAGGGGGAGATAGATTAAGAACAGTCCGCCGTCGCCAAGGCTACGGCGGGACACTTCGTTTTCTTAAGCTCGCCAAGAAGGCTCGCTAACGAAAACGGATGGTGCCCCCGGTCGGACTCGAACCGACACATCCTCGCGGACACTGGATTTTGAGTCCAGCGCGTCTACCATTCCACCACAGGGGCATTCAGTATGGTGATAACTATATAGCAACCCTTAAAACTATTGTCACCCCCGCTTTAGGCGGGGCTTGGTAAAATCTGAAAAAAAAGCCGGATGCCCGCCTGCGCGGGCATGACAGCCGGGGGGTGGCGTGCTAAATCTATAGCCATGCTCGCCTGCTTTCGCCATATCGCCGCCTGTCCTGTCACCGTTTTTACCGGCATTATCGCCGCCAGCGCGGGAGCCTTGTTCGGTGCTTTGTACGCCCAATTTGCCCTGAACCTTGACCCGTGCGTGCTGTGCCTTTACCAGCGCATTCCCTTTATCGTGGCGATTTTATTGGGGCTGGCGGGGCTGGCCTTCCGGAATAATGACCGCGCCGTCAACGCCATGCTTGGCCTGTGTTCCCTCGCCTTTCTTATCAATAGCGCCATCGCGCTGTATCATAGCGGGGTGGAGC
>JBASFN010000103.1:0-3653 GCA_049653045.1 Alphaproteobacteria bacterium | reverse complement strand
TTGGGTAAGTCGAGTTTGATATGCAGGTCTTTGAGCTGTTCCGGGCTGGCATCGCTCGGCGCGTTCATTAACGGATCTTCGTACTGGCCGTTCATAACGAATGCGTTGATCTCGCGCAGGTTTGGTTCGTGGGCGAGGATCATCACAAGGCGATCAATTCCGAACGCGCAGCCGCCGTGTGGGGGAGCACCGAAGCGGAATGCGTTCAGCATGCCGGAGAATTTATGCTCCAGCACCGCTTTGTCGTATCCGGCGATGGCGAAGGCTTTTTCCATGATGTCGGGGCGGTGATTCCGAACCGCGCCGGAAGAAATTTCAAATCCGTTACAGACGCAGTCATACTGGTGCGCGAGGATTTGAAGCGGATCGGTTTTTTCCAGCGTTTCAAGGCCGCCTTGTGGCATGGAGAACGGGTTGTGCGAGAATTCGATTTTCTTGGCGCGCTCGTCGTATTCATACATCGGGAAATCGACGATCCAGCAGAATTTGTAAACACCCGTTTCCCGGATGCCCATGTCGTCGCAGATTTTATCACGGGCGAGGCCAGCCATTTTCGCAGCTAGCCCTTCCATGTTGCAGATGAAGAACACGGCGTCGCCGTCTTCGGATTTTGTCGCGCTCCGGAGTTGTTTTTGTGCGTCTGCCGGGATGAATTTTGCAATCGGTCCTTTGCCGTCTCCGCCTTCAAATAGCACGTATCCAAGGCCGGGCGCGCCTTCGCCTTGCGCCCATGCGTTTAATTTATCGAAGAAGCTGCGCGGTTGTGCGGCCACTTTCGGGGCGCGGATGGCGCGGACAACGCCGCCCTTGGCGATTACGCCCTTGAAGGCGTTGAAGGTTACGTCGTCGCGCTTGAACACCTCGGTTACATCAACGATTTCGAGGGGGTTGCGGAGGTCGGGTTTGTCGGAGCCGTATCGCAGCATTGCCTCGCGGTAGGTGAGTTTGGGGAGCCATTCGACGCGGTGTTTCGTGCCCGTCCAGTCGGCAAATTCCTCGAACAGACCTTTAATCACCGGGGTCATGGTGTCGTGGATTTCTTGCTCGGTGACGAAGGACATTTCAACGTCGAGTTGGTAATGCTCGGCCAAGCGGTCGGCGCGTCCGTCTTCGTCGCGGAAACAGGGCGCGATCTGGAAATAGCGGTCAAAGCCCGCCACCATCAATAATTGTTTGAATTGCTGCGGCGATTGCGGCAGCGCGTAAAACTTTCCGGGGTGCAGGCGGCTGGGGACGAGATAATCTCGCGCTCCCTCAGGGCTGGAGGCCGTGAGGTTGGGGGTCTGGAATTCTTGAAATCCG
Organism: Alphaproteobacteria bacterium; assembly: GCA_049653045.1. Taxonomy (GTDB): domain Bacteria; phylum Pseudomonadota; class Alphaproteobacteria; order Micavibrionales; family Micavibrionaceae; genus UBA7657. Next base: position 2,351 of record JBASFN010000103.1, on the reverse strand, counting down.
CCATCCCACATGCGGCGGCGAACGGAGGCGATAACTGAGTTCCGCAATCTGATGTTGCGCTGCATTTTTTCGCGGCGCAGGTCGAGGTAGCGGTGGCGGAGGCGGATGTCCTCGCCTGCGCCGTCGTCCTCGGCGATTTGGAACGGTACAACGGCGGCGGGCGATTGCATCACCGCCTCGTCGATATAAACTTCGATCTCGCCTGTGGGCATCCGGGCGTTGGCGGTTTCGGGCGTTCTGGCCTTAACCGTGCCGGTTACGGTAATAACTGATTCATGGCGCCATTGGGCGGCGGCGGCCAGCAGGGGCGAGCCTTGCTCCACCACGCATTGCGTCAGGCCATAGGTGTCGCGCAGGTCGATAAATAAAACCCCGCCATGGTCGCGGATTCTGTGAATCCAGCCCGACAGGCGGGCGGTCTGGCCAACATGCTCCTTACGAAGCTCACTACATTTATGTGTTCTATAGCTGTGCATGGGGGTTTTATATCGCCGCAAGCGTATGAAAGCAAAGGTTTTTTGCATAGTCGTGCGCTGCTTTTTTAACCCCCCTTTGCTTTTGCGGGGATTAACGCTAAACACTTCTGATGATTATTACCGAACAGGATGTGTTGGTTAAGCTCTGTGCGCGATGGAGGGATTTTCCGTTTATTACGGTGGATACTGAATTTTTGCGCGAAAAGACCTATTATCCCAAGCTTTGCCTTGTGCAGGTGAGCGATCCGGACGGGAATGCCGTTGCTATTGACCCGATCGACAGTGATTTGGATTTAACCCCGCTTTTTAATCTGTTGCAGGATAAAAAAGTTCTGAAGGTCATGCATTCCGGGCGGCAGGATCTTGAGATATTTTTTAACCTGATGGGCACGGTCGTTGCGCCCTTTTTTGATACCCAGATTGCGGCGATGGTGTGCGGTTATGGCGATTCCATTGGCTATGAGAATCTTGTTCGCAGCATCACGGGTAATTCCCTCGATAAAAGCGTGCAGTTTACCGATTGGTCGAAGCGTCCCTTGAGCAAGCGTCAGATTGATTATGCCTTGGGCGATGTGACGTATCTGGTCGATATTTACCGGAAACTTCAGGCTGAGTTGGAAAAGCGTGGGCGCACTGAATGGGTATTCGAGGAGGAGGGCGTTTTAACCAGTCCTGATACCTATTCCAATAATCCGCAAGAGGCGTGGGAGCGGATTAAGCTTCGCAGCCCCAAGCCGAAAATGCTGGCGGCCTTGCGCGAGTTGGCCGCGTGGCGCGAAAAACGGGCGCAGGATAAAGACCTGCCGCGCAGTTGGGTCATGCGTGATGAGACGCTGGCCGATCTGGCCGCGCAGATGCCGGAGACGGTGGAGCAACTGAAGAAAATGCGGGGGGTTTCGGCGGAGATGGCCGAAGGGTCAACAGGCCGTGCTGTTCTGGACGCGATCCAGAAGGCTTTGAAATCCGATAAGGACACATGGCCGAAGCCGCCGGAGAGAAAAAATATTTCACCGCAGGCCTCGGCCACTATCGATGTTCTTAAAATGCTGGTGAAGTTGCAGGCGGCGGAGCATGGCGTGGCGGCGCGTTTGATTGCCTCGCCCGACGAGATCGAGGTGTTGGCTATGGAGAAAAATCCCGACATTTTGCCCCTTAAGGGATGGCGGTTTGAGGTTTTCGGGCGCGAGGCTCTTTCTTTGAAAGAGGGGAAAATCGCCATTGGCCTGAAGGACGGGCGCATCACAAAGTATAATGTTTCTGGAATGTAGCGATGAAGAGGTTGTTTCTTCTTCGTCATGCTCTGACCCATCCTTCCGACGTGCAAGGGGATGCGGCGCGTAAGCTTACCGTGAAAGGTGAGGAGGATGCGCGGGCGATGGGGTTGGAGATGCAAGAACGTGGGTTTGTTCCGGAGTTTATTGTGTGTTCTCCTGCGACGCGCACGCGTCAGACGCTGGATTGTGTTTTAGAGTCTTTTGCGAAGATTCCTATTGAATATGTGCCCATTATTTATACGGGCGGTGTCGGCGATATTTTAAAAATGCTGCGGGGGATGGACGATAAATATGCTGCGATTCTTATGGTTGGGCATAATCCCGCCATTCATCATCTGGCCGCTAGTCTTGCCGATGACAATAGTCCTCTGGCGGGCAGGCTGGTTGCCGGGTATGCGCCCTGTACCTTGACGGTTCTTGATGTTCCGCATGGATCGTGGAAGGATTTGGCAGAAGGCGAGAATGAAGTCGCCGATTTGATTGTTGTGTAATCAGGATTTTTCTGCGAGTAATTTTACCGCCTCGATATAGGCAATATGCTCTTCGGCGAGAACGCGCTTTGCAAGCGTGTCTACGGTGTCGTTCTGGAGAACAGGTACGC
>JBASFN010000102.1:0-1877 GCA_049653045.1 Alphaproteobacteria bacterium | reverse complement strand
GACCGGTACGGCGCAGGTGCGGCGTATTACGATGCAGCAGCGTAATGCCGGGATCAAGAACGAAGATCTGGAGTGGAGTTCGCGTCACCATGCGTTGTTTGTCGGCTATGCGCCGCTTGATAATCCGACTTATGCGTGCGCGGTGGTGGTGGAACACGGTATCGGCGGAGCCTTAAGCGCAGCGCCGATTGCGCGGGATTTGCTGATTGAGGTGCAAAAGCGCAATCTTGCCGGGACGACGGCGAAGCCCCCGGAAAAATCCGAAAAAAACACTAAGAAGAAGGGGTAGAAACAATCATGTCACGGTCGATTGTCCTGCAATCCGAGAAGAGTATTTTTCACAGGCTGTCAGGGCTTGACTGGCCATTGGTGCTATTGATCGTGATGGTGGCGAGTATCGGCTTTACCGCGCTCTATTCGGCGGCGGGCGGAAATTTTTCGCCGTGGGCGGGTAAGCAGATGGCGCGGTTTGCCGTGGCGTTCGTCGGGATGATCTTGATTGCCTTGGTCGATGTGCGGTGGTGGTATAAATCGGCGTGGTGGTTTTACGGGATCGGATTTGTCTTGCTGATTTATGTCGAGATCATGGGGCATATCGGCATGGGCGCACAGCGATGGATCAATCTCGGGTTTATGCAGCTTCAGCCCTCCGAGCTTATGAAAATTTCGCTGGTTGTCGTGCTGGCGCGTTATTTTCATGCGGCGACTCCGGAGGATACAAAAAGCCTGACGATGCTTGTGATCCCGGCGTTGTTGATCGGCGCACCGGTGGGGCTGGTGATGCTTCAGCCTGATTTGGGGACATCGTTGATGACGGCGATGGTCGGTGGGGCTTTGATTTTTGTGGCGGGCGCGCCGCTCTGGATTTTTATCGGCGGCGCGGCGGCGATCGCGGCGATCATCCCGATCGGCTGGCACTTCATGCATGATTACCAGAAGGGGCGGGTCTTAACCTTTCTCAATCCCGAACGCGATCCCTTGGGCGCGGGGTATCACATTACCCAATCGAAAATCGCGCTGGGGTCCGGAGGGCTGAAGGGGAAGGGATTTTTGCAAGGAACGCAAAGCCACCTGAATTTTCTGCCCGAGAAGCAGACCGATTTTATTTTCACCCTCTGGGCCGAGGAATGGGGATTTGTCGGCGGTCTTGCTCTCCTTCTCTTGTTCGGATTGATTATCGCGTATGGCTTGATGATTGCGCTTCGGGCGCGGAATAATTTTTGCAGGTTCCTGACATTCGGGATTATTTTCAATTTTTCTATCTATGTTTTCGTCAATGTGGCGATGGTAATGGGATTGATCCCGGTCGTCGGTGCGCCGCTGCCGATGGTGTCTTACGGCGGAACGGCGATGCTGGCGGCGATGATCGGGTTCGGCCTTATCATGTCGTGCAGCCTGCACCGGGATAGCAAGGTGAATAGAATCTAGGGAATTTCCCGTTCCGTCAGCAGGGTTTCGAGTTCCCCGGCTTCGGCCATTTCGCGCAGGATGTTGGCATCGCCGATAAATTCGCCGTGTACGTATAGCTGGGGGAAAATTGGCCAGTCGGCATAGTCTTTCAGGGCTTGTCGCAGTTCGCCGTCTTCGGTGATGTTGACGTCGCGGAATTTTATCCCGAGTTGCGAAAGGATCTGCACCGCATAGGCGGAAAAGCTGCATTGGGGATAGGCGGCAGAGCCGCGCAAGTAGAGAACAACGTCATAGGCGGCGATTTCCCTTTCTATGCGTTCAAACATGGCGCGTTTAATCAGGGGTCTCATGTTACTTGCCGGGGACGACGGTTTGAATGGCCAGGTGGTCGATTTTAGGGCCAAGGGCGGATTTGATGGCCTTGTGGATCAGGCGATGTCTTTCGATCCGGCTCATGTCCTTGAAGG
>JBASFN010000101.1:0-2104 GCA_049653045.1 Alphaproteobacteria bacterium | reverse complement strand
GACGGCATTTGTCCTTGGCGGGCATGGCGATACGATGGTTCCGTTGGTGCGCTATTCGACGGTGGCGGGGATTCCGTTGCCTGATCTGATTAAAATGGGCTGGACGACGCAGGCGAAGATTGATGCGATTGTTGACCGGACGCGCAATGGCGGGGGCGAGATTGTTGCGCTTCTCAAGACCGGGTCGGCGTATTATGCGCCCGCGTCGAGTGCAATTGCGATGGCGGAAAGTTTCCTGAAGGATAAACGCCGGGTGTTCCCTTGCGCCGCGAAGTTGAACGGGGAATATGGCGTGAAGGGGCTTTATATCGGCGTGCCGATTATTATCGGCAAGAACGGCGTTGAGAAAATCATCGAGATTGAACTGAGTGCGGAAGAACGCAAGATGTTCGATCATTCCGTGAATGCGGTGAAGGATCTGGTGAGCGCGGTCGATAAAATCGCGGCTTAAAGGCTGGCGTTTTATCCGGCGGGGGCGGCGGGTTTGACCGATGGGGATTTGCTGTCCGCCGTGACCGGGGGTGTTTCCGCCTTTGTGGTGTTTTCTTTTCCGGCTTCTTTAATGGCCGCGACTTTGTCCGGTTTTTCTTCGGGGTTTTCTTCCGGTTTTTCGGCGTGGGCGGGATTGTTTCTTTCTTCTTCTACTTTCTTGGCTATCCGGAGTTGCCCCATGGCGAAGTCGTGGCTGACCGTTGCGCTATTCAGTTTTCCTTCGTGGTAGCTGAGTTCGCTTTCGTCCTTTGGCAGACCCGCCCATGTTTTTGAAAGGTTGTAGAGGAATTTTGAGGAGTCCATTTTTCCGGCCATGTATTTATTGTATCCGGCATCATCGACGAGTTTTCCCGCCAGCCTGTCTTGCATGGATTCGTCGAATTTTGCGTTGAGGGAGACTCCCTCTCTTTTTGCAGTGGCCTCTAATGTGTCTGGCATGAATTGGTAGCGGCCTGCTGCCTGGCGCGCTGGGGCGAGGGTTCTTTGTTTTTCGATGACCTCGCCTATGGTCATGGCGGTGAGATCGACTTTGTGACCCCAACGGACGGTGTCGTAGCTGCGGGCTTCGGCCTTGGCGATCATGTCGAGGACGACTTTTTTGCCGCCTTTGGCGAGGTATTCGTCGGGGATGCCTTCGTTCAATTCTGTAATGGCATCCTCTATGGTTTTGCCTTTAGGTAGTCCTTCTGTTCGCCATTTTTTCATTTTATTGTAGCTTTTGGCGGTTTCTTCGGTCGGCGGGGCGTAGACGGCGGAGTAGATGTCGAATTCCGCCATGTCGCCGGTGAAGAGACCCTTCATAAAGGCGAAGAAGACTTTGAAAAATCCGGCGATGTCGGTGCTGATGGGGGTGTCGTTGCCATAGCCCAGATCGATTGCGGGGCGTTTGTGGTTTTTTTGATCGTCTTGATCGTAATGTGTGCCGGGGGTTTGAACGGGTTTTCTTGTGGGTTGGCCGTTGTTTGTTTGGGGTGACGCCGGGTTTAACGGGGGCGTGACGACCTCGGGCGAGGAGGCAGGCGCACCCGATGCGTTGAAGCCGCTTTCGTCATTAAATTTATCCATTACAGGAAAAAATGCCATATCTTCACACCCTTTAGTCTATTACCCAGTTTTTTGCCGTTTTTTATTGTGTTTTTTATTTATGTTCATTTTACTCGTTTTACCCTTTATTTGCAAATTTCCGGCCTATAGCTTTCTGGCGTCGGATGTCGGCGATGGCGGCGGTTGATTCAGTTTTTTTGTTGGATCAGATTGATCGGGCGTTGAGGCCGTGTTTTCCGGGGTTGCTGGAGCAACCGCCGTGTTGAAATTTTCTTTGTGCGGGCTGGTGTCCGGGGCGAGGCCGCCGTTTGCCTCTGTTTTTATCATATTGCGTTTTTGCTCTATTTTGCTTTCGTTTATCGTTTTCTGGCCGTCGAGGATTGTGTCTATTGTCTTGTTGCTGGCTTGTTTTATATTTATTTGCATTGTGACGTATTGTTCCTGATTAGACAGGGTCAGGGTTTTTAGGTCGGATTCGTTGCCGAATTGTTTTTCTTTTCTCCATGCTTGTTCAAAATAGGAATCGGCTTCGGTAAAGTCTGTTTTATAGATTTTCTCGGAGGTGTCT
>JBASFN010000100.1:0-5375 GCA_049653045.1 Alphaproteobacteria bacterium | reverse complement strand
ATATATCTCCGAAATAAAAAACGGCGAATCCCAACTGGAAGAGACGATTAATTTTGGACGGGAGATCTATGACACCGATCATTTCATTGCCGAAGATGATTATCTTGTCGTCGAGTATCAAGAAAGTTTTTTCAGTGCTGAATATCCGCCCTACACAACACAAAATCAGGTAAACCCCGTTTCATTCATTACCGATTTCTACGCCGAAATAGACAACACGATAGATATCTGCAAACAGGCGATTGCCGAATACAAAAGATTTGGATTTATCGACGAAGGAACTGAGGAAAACGGCGATCCTTTTATCGAATTGCATTTTCAAAACCAGATCACACGCGAAGAATTCCGAAAAAGACTCGATATTCTTCCCTCCGGAATGGTGAATATGCTCGACTGGATTAAAGCACAGGACGATATGTTCGAGTTCCGTTTTGGACAATCCGGAGACAAAGAATATTTCTCCAAAATTCTTCATGAGAATTTCGGATTTACAGTAAATAGACCAAAAGACAAAAAAACCAAAAATAACAGCATCATCATCACCCATCCCCTGCATCAGGACTTCGAGCTGAAAATGCCCGATCCATCGGAAATTCAGACAATAATCCAGTTAATTACCGACTATGAAAACCGAGACTTCGATTTCGCAACGCGGGCAATGGACATCTTTGAACGGCGTAAAGAATGCCAGATAACCATTGAAAAAATTATCAATCAATTAAACGACTGGGCGTCTACGCCTATTCCGCAGGACGAACATGAAAAAATTATGAACAACAAACTCAAGCGCACGATAGAAGTATACAAAAAAAACGGTGAGGCAAAAGAACTCACGCTAGAGGACGGAAGAAAAGCAATCGAGATAAACTACGGGCATCCAATCACAGGAACCGTTTTCAAAAAACAGATTGATCTTAATGAAAACGGCCTTTGCCCCCACTGGGACTGGGTTGATATGGAGGATGAACTCTATGAGTTTATCTTTGGCCACCCTGATGACAGCAAATATTTTTCAAAGCTTCTAAAAGAACGATTCGGTTTTAAAACGACTGTATCCGGCTCCGCAAAACAGCATGGCGACACGCTCATTATCACCCATCCCTACCATCCTGAATTCAGGGAAGAAATGCCAATGCCTTCGCTATTGCGCTCAAATAGAAAAATATCCGAAGAATTCCACAGAGTTGGCCAAAATCCAGATGCGGACATCAGCTTAAACTTAAAAACCAGAATGGAGTGCTTTAACGGAATCTCCAGAGTTGTTACCAACCTCAATGATTGGATCAAACAGAGCCAGCCCTTAAACAATCTAGTCGCGCAAACAATTTCAACGGTTCCAAATGCCAAGGGCGACAGGATTGTAAAAGAAGTCAAACCCGGCGAAGAATTCACAATTATCTTCAACAACAACTCAACCCGCCTGCACGGAATCAGAATCAATCAGGGCAACATATCAAAGGGGTACGAGTTACAAAACAAGCACTTCCAGCATAAAGTTACTTATATCGCGCTGTATAATCCTGAAGACATGGATAGGCTACAAATCAACATTGACCCCCAATAGACCGAAAGCGTTCACGAAATATATCGAGAGTTTTATCCGTGCGCGCAACAATCCTGACTTCTTCGATATTTTCATCGAGGCGTTCGGAGATAGCCTGCAATATCAAACGCGCCGCACGGGGTTTGGGAAATCCGCGCCGCCCCGCCCCCAAGGGAGGAAAAGAAATCGTTTTCAACCCCATCATGCTGGCCGTCTCCATCGCCCGGCGACATGCATTGAGCAAATACCTGTCCGGCCTGTCGATGTCACTCCGCTTGATCGGCACGATGCAAAAGAAAATATGGTCACAGGGCAGGTCAAACCCCGGCACAGTGTAAATATCGCCAATACGAGGTTTATAGATGTTATCCAGAACAAACCTGTCCATGCGCTCCCCCGCCCCCTTCAGAATGGCAGCATTGATTTCCCCTCTATATTCAAGGCTTTGCGGGATAAACGTCACAATAGCCTCAGTCCCCTGCTCCGCAATACTACCCCTGACCATGCGGATACGATCCAAATAAGGATTGGAAGCTTTTTTCGGGTCTGTTATCACTAAGGTCATGCGGTATTTTACCCTTTGTTTCCTTTATATTTTCTTTATTTTTTGTCCAAAAGCCATGGCGGAACAGGCTTTTGGCCTCTCCATGCACGGCCAGCCCAAATATAAGGCCGAAAGCCCCCACCTCGACTATGTGAACCCGGATGCCCCTAAGGGCGGCACGTTGACCATGGCGGGGCTTGGGTCGTTCGACAGCGTCAATCCCTTCGCCCTCAAGGGCAAGGCCGCCGAGGGGCTGAATCTGGTCTATGATCGGCTGATGACCCGGGTCTGGGACGAACCCTTTACCATGTACCCCTTGATCGCCGAAAAAATGGATGTGGCGGAGGACAGATCGTCCGTCACGGTTCATATCAACCCAAAGGCGCGATTTCACGATGGCTCCCCCATCACCGCCGACGACGTCATTTTCTCGTTCGAAACCTTGCGCGAGCACGGCCGCCCCAACATGCGCCGGGTTTACAAACTGGTGAAAGAAATCAGGAAAATAGATTCCCTGACCGTGCATTTCGCTTTTGGCTCCGGATACGACCACGAGACAGTGATGATCCTCGCCATGATGCCAGTCCTCTCAAAAAAATGGTGGACGGAAAAAACATTCGATGCCGGCACGCTGACGATCCCACTGCAGAGCGGCCCCTATAAAATCGCCTCCATCGATCCAGGAAGACGGATCATCTATGAACGGGTGAAGGATTATTGGGCAAAAGATTTATTCCAGAATGTCGGCCATAATAATTTCGAGCGGATTATTTACGATTATTACCGTGATGACGGCGTCGCCTTCGAGGCATTCAAAGCTGGGAACCTGTCGCTACGACGGGAATACGATGCCGGAAAATGGAATTCCGGCTATACCATTCCGGCGGTCAGCTCCGGCAAAGTAGCGAAAGAATCCCTTACCCACGGCCGCCCGGAAAAAACCCGCGCCTTCATCTTCAACACCCGCCGCGCACCATTCGATGATATTCACGTGCGGCAGGCTTTAAACCTGTTATTCGATTTCGACTGGATGAACAAAAATCTGTTTCATGGAAAATACAAACCCATCAACAGTTACTTCCCAAACTCAGAACTCGCTGCGCAAAATCAGCCCCCCAGCACAAAAAGCAATATGCGTGAAAATATGCGAAAGGCAGACAAACTCCTGAAAGAAGCGGGATGGATAGTAACAAACGGCAAACGAATGAAGCCGGATGGGACGCCCTTTAAATTTGAAATCATCCTCAGCGATTCCAGCGATAAAAAAATCGCCCTGCAATTTAAAAACGCCCTGAAGAAAATGGGAATTGATATTGATATTCGCCTGCTGGACGGAGCCGATTACATCCGCCGCATGAATGAATATGACTATGACATGACGCTTTATTACTGGCAGGCGACCCTCTCGCCGGGGACGGAGCAGGTTTTAAACTGGAGCTGCGAATCCGCCAAACAATCCGGCCGATTCAATTATGCCGGGGTCTGCACCCCAGAAATCGACTCCCTCGCCGCTAGCATCGCACAGGCCAAAGACCGGGAAACACTTGTATCGACCGTTCGCGCTCTCGATAAAAAACTGATGGAGGGATCGTATATCATCCCGCTTTATTACGCCGGAACCGACGATATTGCCTATTGGAAACCTTTAAGACACCCTGAAAAACCGCCACTTTACGGAACTGTGCTAGAGACATGGTGGATGGATACACCGGAAAGCGGAAAACAGCATTGAGCCTGCGCCTCTCTCCTGCTATTGTTTTACGGAGTGTTTTAACAATATTCGGTAGATTCCCCATGACGCGCAAAGTTTCCGTATTTTTTGTCCCCGTAGCCCTGCTCGCACTGAGCGCCTGTTCGACCCCCAAGATCGATAACGGCCAGTACTGGCAACGCGCCAGCGTATCGGACGCCGCCTATCAGCAGGGGCCAAAAGCCCAGCAAATGCTAAACCGCGACATTGGGCGTTGCGTCACCGAACTGCGCGAACTCGAAGGACTTGGATCGATCAAGGATGCCATACCATCGGATATAACGGGCAGGGTTTTGAATCCCGATGAAATGAAACTGGCCGACTGGGACAGCCCAGAGCGTGACGGTATGCTACTGGCCGAGCACACAGACTATACCGACTTTGAAGGCTGCATGATGTCCAAGGGATGGGAGCGCATTAAATATGTGCCCTATGATGTTGCCGAAAAATCACGCCGGACATGGTTCCAGTCTCACGTTGATTACGGCAAAGACCCCCGCGACGCGGACATGAGTCCCCCGAAAAATCCGCCAAAAGGTCTGAACGACTAGGCTGATTTTTGCAGTTTGACGCGGAACGATTCCAGTTTTTCCCTAACCATATCTACGGTTAAGGACTCCATCAAGCATGGAGCCGTTTTTGGCGTGTATCCCGGATAATTTATCAACTCATCATAATTTTCCGGCGTCGACACATAATCGCAATGTGCCCCCCACGGACGGTATAAATTCGGATAGCTTGGCCCGAACAGGCCGAGAGTCGGCACGCCCGCCGCCGCCGCGCAATGCATCAGACCCGAATCATTCCCGATATAAAAGCTGCACCGCGCCAGTGCCGCAGCGGCCATGCCGGGATTGCCCTTTGCTATCATATCAATCTGCCGATCCGCCGGGACGGAATTTAAAACCGTGTTTGCGATGGCTTCCTCCCCCGGTGCGGCGAACACGGCCACCCGCGCCCCCGGCAATATCCCCTCCGGCGCGGTTATCTCGCCGATAATTTCGATGAATCGTTCTGCCGGCCACGTCTTGCCTTGCCAGTTCGCGGCGGGGCCGACCCCCAGAATCCTCCCCGCGCCCATCATGGTGCGGGTTTTTTCTTCCTGTTCCTTTGTAAACCATAATGCCGGGGCGGGAATATCTTTCAGTTTCATAAGCTGCGCGGCCTGCTCCACCTTATGACGCGATGCATCGATATGCCCACCGAAAATGAACCTTTTATTCGCCAAGACAAAACGCGATACAGCGGAATTCCTCAGGTCAATCACCATGTCCCAGCGCGTGCCCGCGACCTGCCACCACAAATCGATCCAATGACGGTTATATTTTTGTTTCTTCAAGGAGATTATTTTTTCAAGGTTGGAATAGCCCTCGAACAGCGAGACCGTTAAGGAACCGCAAGCAATCGTCACCCGCGCCGCCGGATAAGCTTTCTCAATATAGGCCAGCAACCCGGTTGAAAGAACCGCATCGCCAATCCGGCTGGAGGTAATAAATAGGATGTTCATAAGATTTTATAACCACAAATAAACACAAATG
>JBASFN010000099.1:0-3490 GCA_049653045.1 Alphaproteobacteria bacterium | reverse complement strand
CGTTTTCATCTTTGATATAACAATCAATAATTGGTGCTGCGTGTTTATATCCCATTTCTTCCATTCCGATCAGGAACATGGCGTGATGGAGTTGACTTTCGTTGAGCGCATTGAATTGTCTTTTGTAGTCAATTGATCTTTCTTTCATTACGTATTGGTAGCTTGTGATTGAAGGCAGTTGTAGTTCATTTATTGCTTTCAAATCGTCGATCAATTTCTGTCTATCATAGCCCGGTAGCCCGCGTATCAGGTCAACGTCAATATTTTCTATTCCGGTTTCTTTAATTATATTTAGCGATTCTTTTGCGCTTTCTGCTGTGTGGCGGCGCATGACGTTTTGTAAAATTTTATCGTTGAAGCTTTCTATGCCAATGCTGATGCGGTTTATTCCGTATGCTTTGGCGATTTCAATTTTTTCCTTTGTGATTGTTTCCGGGCTTCCTTCAAGTGAATATTCCGCTCCAGATTTTAAATCGTAATCTTTTGCCAGCAGGTAAAATAATCTGGCCAGTTGGTTTTCGGATAAAAGCGTTGGCGTTCCACCGCCGATATAAATTGATTCAATCGGTATTCTATCAGTGCCTAATTTTTCTTTTAGGATCGAGGATTCTTTTTCAAGCAGGCTGAGGTAATTATCAATCTGATCGTCTTTGCCGCTTGCCGTTCTGGCGTAATTGCAATAGGTGCAAATTCCGCTACAGAAGGGAATGTGGACATAAAGAGCTTTTTGGATTTTGCTTTCGGGTAAAATTATATCGTTGTTGTTAAAGGGCGTTAGGATTTGTTTTGGAGGATAAGTGACTATGATGTGGCTTGAACTCGTGGTTTTATCGCCCAAAGAGATATTTAATTCTTGTAAGGCCGCCAATTTTTCCTGATGTTGAAAAATCAGGTTTTGTCCCCTTTGTTCGATGTTCTTAAACATTTTTTATTTCCAACTATAATTTTCCCATAATTATTTGTCGAAATATAAGGCGTGTTTTAAAGATCGTCAATAAAAATAATGGTTATTTTTTACTGATTGGGCATTTTCGACAGGCGGTGGATGAGTTCGTCGAGTTGATCCAAGGATTTGAACTGGACGTTCAGTTTGCCGCTTTTGCCGTCGCGGGTTTCGATGGCGACCTTCATGCCGAGGATGTTTGATAAATCGTTTTCGAGCGCGAGGGTGTCGGTGTCTTTGCGTGCCTTTGACGTTTTTTTCGTCAGGGATCCGCCCTTCTCCGCGCTTAAGGCTTCGGCCTGGCGGACGTTCAGGCTTTTGCTGACGATTTCGTCGGCTAGGATTTCCGCGTTTGTCACCGTGACCAGTGTGCGGGCGTGGCCGGCGGTGATTTTTCCTTCGCGTAAATAATTTTGTACCTTGGGCGGCAAGTTCAGGAGGCGCACCATGTTGGCGATGTGGCTGCGGCTTTTTCCTAGTGCGGTTGATATTTCTTCCTGTGTGCGGTCGAATTCCGCCATCAGGCGTTGGTAGCCCATCGCCTCGTCGATTGCGTTTAAATCTTCGCGCTGGAGGTTTTCGATTAACGCGACCTCTAAGGCTTGCGTATCGTCGAGCGTCGAGATGATGACCGGAACCTTGTGGAGGTTTGCCTTTTGTGCGGCGCGCCATCGGCGTTCACCGGCGATGATTTCGTATTTGTTCGTCTCCCCTTTCAGGGCGCGGACGAGGATGGGTTGCAGCATGCCGTGTGTGCGAATCGATTCGGCGAGCGTAGCGATCGACGAGTCGTCGAAGGTCAGGCGCGGCTGGAACGTGCCGGGTTGTAACTGATCGATGTCGAGTTCAGGGCGTGAGGTGCGTTGCGGGGTTGATCCCTTTGTTTCTTCGCTTGATGAATCGTTTGCCTGCGGCGGCGTTTGAAATCCTGTGTCCTCTTCGTCGTCAAAGAGAGCCGAGAGGCCGCGCCCTAATCCACGTTTTGCTTCTGGTTTTGCCATGATGTTTTTTCCTTTATGCTACTTGTGATGTGTTGTCTCTGTCGCTTGCTTCGTTTGCGGCGGCTATTTTCTTTTCGCGGGCGATCACTTCGCGGGCGAGTTGGATATAGGCTTGTGCGCCCGCGCATTTCATATCGTATACGATAGCGGGCAGGCCGTGCGATGGGGCTTCGGACAGGCGTACGTTGCGCGGGATAACCGTTTTGTAAACCTTGTCGCCGAAATGGCCGCGCACATCTTCTTCGACCATGGCGGATAATTTATTTCTTTGATCGAACATGGTGAGAACGAGGCCGTGAATATCGAGACCGGGGTTGAAGGATTTCTGTACGCGTTCGATGGTTTTGACCAGATGGCTTAGTCCCTCTAGTGCGTAAAATTCACATTGAAGTGGGACGAGGATCGAATCCATTGCCACGAGCGCGTTCAGTGTCAGGAGGTTCAGCGAGGGTGGGCAATCAACAACCACATAGTCAAAGGGCAGAGGCCGATGCAGGGCTTTTTTCAGGCGGTATTCCCGGTTTTCGGCTGTGACCAGTTCGATTTCCGCGCCGGAGAGGTGAATAGAGGACGGGACAATCGACAGGCGCGGTACGCGTGTCGGCATGGCGGCGTCGATCAGGTCGGCATCTTCAAATAGCACATCATAGACGCTTGTCCTTATCATCGAGCGGCGAATGCCGAGGCCGGTGCTCGCGTTGCCTTGCGGGTCTAGATCCAGCAACAGAACTTTTTTGCCGACGGCGCAGAGGGCGGTGGCGAGATTGATGGCTGTTGTTGTTTTCCCTACCCCACCCTTTTGATTGGTGATGGCGATCAGTCTAGGGCGGTTTGTTTGTTGCTCGCCACCGCTTTTTGAATTACGTAAACTTTTTTGATTTGTTGCTTTGTCTTCCGGGGATTCTTCGGCCGTGAATGCTTTGAAAACATATTTATCTGGTGGAGGATTATTCATGGTACCTGCCCCGCATGTTTTGATTGTTTGGATAAGCGATCATGCAGGGAATCTTTTGAGGCGTCAAGAAATTATAAGGGGTGGCTTTCAGGGGAGATTTTTAAAATATGGGCTTCGCCGCTCGTCACGCTTGGGAGCATTTTGACATTGAAGGAAAATTTTTTCTTTGCCGTTTCAATTTCCTCCAGCGCGGTTTTTCCCTTTAATAAAAGCATTTCCGTTTTTTTGCAATTCTCCGGGATCATTTTTAAAATTTCGATTAGGGGCGCAAAGGCTCTTGCCGTGATTATATCCGGTGCGAGGGTTTTTAAAATTTTTTCAACCCGGTCATTATGTATCGATACGATGATTCCTGTTTCACGTGAAACATTTTTCAGGAATTCGGATTTTTTTGAGTCCGATTCGATCAGGTGCATTTTTATGTCGGGGCGGAGGATGGCGATCACCATTCCGGGGAAGCCTCCTCCGCTTCCGAGGTCGGCGATGGTGGAGTTTTCAGGAAGTAGCGATGCAAGTTGCGCTGAGTCGGCGAAGTGGCGCGGCCATATATCGTTCAGTGTCGTGGGACTGATGAGGTTTACTGCCTTTTGC
>JBASFN010000098.1:0-26406 GCA_049653045.1 Alphaproteobacteria bacterium | reverse complement strand
CTCCAGCACAAAAACCTACTACCTCTCCTCCTTCCCCTTCCTATGCAGAGTCACTAGAAACAAAACAAGAAGATATGCGTATGCCTAAAAAAGCCATGGCTCGCGCAGACATAGCCGTGTCCAATATGGCGTCCGGGGTTGCGGCATCCAGTGAAATGGTAGCTTCTCCCTATCCCGGCATAATTTATCCTGAACCCATGCCCGCTCCCTCGTATCAGGATGAAGGGCGCGATAAGTTCAAAAAATTTGACACCAGTCCAATAAAAATCGTGGTGGAGAATCCTGTTTCAACATTCTCAGTTGATGTCGATACTGCGTCCTATAGCTTTATCCGCAGCCAGATCAACAGCGGATCCAAACCGCCTGCCGATGCCGTGCGGATCGAGGAACTCATTAATTATTTCGACTATAATTATCCCTTGCCCGACACAAAAGCGGAACCCTTCAAACCGACCATTTCCGTGATCGACAGCCCGTGGTCAAAAGGAAAGAAACTTGTTCATATCGGTATCAAGGGCTACGACGTGGCCAAAACAGAACAGCCGCATAGCAATCTTGTGTTCCTGCTCGATGTTTCCGGATCGATGAACGAAGACAATAAACTTCCCCTCGTCAAGAGTTCGATCAAAATGTTGCTTGATACACTTCGCCCTGACGACACGGTTTCCATCGTCGTCTATGCGGGAGCGGCGGGCACGGTGCTGGAGCCAACTAAGGCTTCCGATAAGGTGAAAATCTATAACGCTATTGATAGCCTGACACCGGGTGGCAGCACGGCGGGCGCGGCGGGCATCAACCTTGCCTACCAACTGGCACAGCAGAACTTTAATAAGGAGGGAGTCAACCGCGTTATCCTCGCTACTGACGGCGACTTTAATGTCGGCGCAGCAAGCGACGAAGACCTGAAACGCATCATCGAAGAAAAGCGCAAAAGCGGTGTCTTCCTCTCAGTCCTTGGTTTTGGCATGGGCAACCTCAATGACTCCCTGATGCAGACCCTTGCCCAGAACGGCAACGGCACGGCGGCCTATATCGACACACTCAGCGAGGCGCGCAAGGTTCTGGTTGACGAGGCATCCTCCACCCTCTTTCCTATCGCCAAAGACGTTAAAATTCAGGTCGAGTTCAACCCGGCGTTAGTGTCTGAATACCGCCTTGTCGGCTATGAGACCCGCGCCCTCAACCGCGAGGACTTTAACAATGATAAAATCGATGCAGGAGACATCGGCGCAGGCCACGCAGTCACGGCGATCTATGAAATCACCCCCAAGGGCAGCGATAATCTTTCTGTCGATCCCCTGCGCTATGGTGGGATTTCAAAAGAGGAAGATGACAAAATATCCTCAGGATTTTCAGGTGAACTTGCATTCCTCAAAATCCGTTACAAACTGCCGAACGAGGATGTATCCAAACTTATCACTACGCCTATCCCTTCGGTCAATACCGAGGCAAACACGGATACCAATTGGGCGGTGGCAGTAGCCGGATTTGGCCAGTTACTCAAGGGCGATACGCATATTGGCACTATCACCTATGACGAAGTGCTCGGCCTTGCGACAGCCAACAAGGGCGACGATCCGTTTGGACTGCGCTCTGAATTCGTTAATCTTGTGCGGCTGACCAAAATCATTCCGGCTGAGGTCGATGTGACGACAACTCCTCCTGCGCCGACATCTCCGCCCATGACACCTATACCAATGGAGAGCGGTGGCGTTCCCCGATAATATTTTATCTCAAACGAAAATCGGCCCTGCGGGGCCGATTTTTTTTGGTTTGTATTTTATTTAGCAGCCGGCCTCATCGCCATCGACATCGCCATTGAATACGGCGCTCGATTTTTTAACAAGCCACACACGAAAGCACACATGCCCTGCCGCACATTCTACAACGCCAAGACTATCTAAATCCTTAGCTCCGGCTGGTGCGTCTGACGTATCAATAATGTCGGCCTCGCACTCACCGAATTTTTCATCGAGCTTTGACAGTGCCGTCAACAAAAATGCGTCCGTCTTATCTGTGTCCGCCCAAAAAAAGATACCGTCCGTTTCGTTGTAAAATTGCCAATCGGAAAAAAGATCGGGTGCCGGTGGCAAGAACTTTCCCTCCTGACCTGTGAAAATTAACTCGTGATCATCTTTATTTGCTCCGCCCGGGTTGTTGCCGGGGCAGCGGATATTACGTACCAGCCGATCGCCGGATTGTCCGGGCGTTGCCGTAGCGTAATGCGCAGAATTTGGATTGATTGGATAGTTCTTACGCGCACCGGGATCTGTCCCGCCCCCGCCGTTATCAATGGTATTATCCCCCTTCGGATAAGCCAGAACGCATTCTTGAATAGATGCCCGAATAACATTAGCCTGCCCTTCGACCTCGGCCAAAGTTTTGAATGTATTCTGAGTCGATGTCTGCTGACTGGATGGCTCCATAAACGTAACGGTTAATGCCGCCAGAAGGGCTATAGCAATCAGAATGTAGACGAGAGCGCTGCCCTTCTCACAAGCCCGTTCGAAACGCTCACGCTGCATGAAATAGATCCCAAAGAAAATTAAGGAGAGAGTTTTAAAGCTCTCTCCTATGAAATTTATTGTTCGATAAGGACGTGGTAATAATAGTTAGCACCGCCCTGCGAAAAGCAACCAAATGCTTGCCCATCAAGAGCCGATGCTGCACCCTCACCAATCGTACCGCCGGGACCAGATGCAAGAGCTGTAACCCACGCGCCGCCGCTACCCGTACCCATGTTGCTAGCAACATCAATGCCCGTATCAGCGGGGATCGTCGCCCCAATACCAAGCTCGCTATTGATCTTTGTGCAGATAGATGTCTCAACATTCGGCAAGATAGCCATTATGTCGGCTGTCGTCGTCGTCACAGCGTTACCACCGCCCGTTGTGCCAACATAATTAACTTCGTTCTCTCCATTAAAGACCCAGGGCTGAGGAGACGCTCCCGTGACCACATCCTCCGGCGCAGGTACAAATGTCGCTCCGCCGCCAGCCGTATGAAATACGCATCGCGCTGTCGTGGTGCAGGTTCCAAAATCGGATGGCGCGTTGAACTGCAATTCCGAAGCGGACGTATTGCTGGAAACCATCATACGGATAATGGATGTTCTGACGGAGGCCGGATACTGCGTAACCGCAGCACTGCTAATCAAGTTTGTCTCGTTGCTGGCATCACCACCGCCCGACCGACTCGACTGGGTCACCGCGTAAGACAAGGCAGCAAACAATGCCACCGCAATAAGAATAAGAAAGAGTACGTTGCCCCTTTCCCCGGATTGCTGAGGCAGGTTTGTATTATAGGCCATTTGTTTTCTCCACTTCATACTGTGATCGACTATATCATCCCGGCTTATCGACGGAAACCTTATTTATCTTCAACGCTGCAGCAAGCGGAACCCGCTCGCACTCTCGGCCAACACAAAAACGCTCAATATTAACTCGCCAACCAATACCGCCGTTCTGAATATGGCCTATTGCTTCCCTGAACTGGCTAAAACCGCCCGTGCTCGTGGCTGTGATAAGAATACTCGGGCCATTAGCCTTAATCGAGAGGCCACCATAAATTCCCTTGATTTTATCAACAAAGGCTGTGACTTCCTTTGGATCAACAGGAACGTCTTTTACAATCGGTACTATCGGTTGAAGAGCCTCAGCCTCCTGAAGCTTTGTCCGCAATTCTGTCATTTTCTGGATCTGCAAAGTCGTATAAAGACCAATAGCCCCCGATGCCGCCCAGGCAATACCTGCCATCACAAGGATGCTCTGACCCGCGTGCTGGGGCAGCTTTTCAAGAAAAGCATTTACATCCTCAGAAACCTTTGGATCCGCATACTTCTTCAGACTGCGCCAATCGAACGATTTTAATGATTTAAAATCAATCACTTGGTAAATTCCCTGCCAAAAAACAACGCCCAATTTTGTACATTATCCATTGTAAAATTTTATCCCTTAATTTTAAGCTAAATATCCGCATTTATTAACATTTTTATTTACTATTCTTAACTCTGACACGCCCGTCTTTTTCAATCCCCAAAGGCTGTCCAAATTCTGCCGCAAAGGCCGGGGGCAAAAGAGCT
This sequence comes from Alphaproteobacteria bacterium, assembly GCA_049653045.1. Lineage (GTDB taxonomy): Bacteria > Pseudomonadota > Alphaproteobacteria > Micavibrionales > Micavibrionaceae > UBA7657. Next base: position 22,325 of record JBASFN010000098.1, on the reverse strand, counting down.
TCCCACTCAACCTTCCCGCCCTTGACCTCATAACGCACCAGCGTGCCATCCTTGGCGGCAAGACCATCCAAAAGCTCCTGAACCCGAACCATATGCTTGATGGTATCGCTTTGCATGGCGGAATGTGCCTTCAGCATCAGATCGTTCGAGGCATTCTCGGTATCAGTGTGAACCTTGGACAAATTGCGCTCAATCATATTGATACTAATGTAATTGGCGATCAGGACAAAAGTTACGATCAGCGCGACTATCATCCCTGAGAACAACAGCATGCGCGCCGTTGCCCGTGATAATTTTTCCGTCTTCAGCATTTTGTTGCGCCAAGGAACAACCTCGGCCACTTCCGGGTTAATTGTCACGAAATTGGCATCCATACTCTGAACACGCGGCAAGATTGTCCGCGCTGCACCTAAAAAAACCTGCATCCGCCCGGTCTCTGGATCCCAGCGAAGAGCCGAAGCGATACCCTCCTGTTCGTATAGGTAAACCGTTTCCTTGTCCCAATACTCGCTGCGCCCCGGCAGAGCGGCTGCAAGAGGACACCAACTGTTCGGGTTAGATGCCATGGATGACGAGGGGCATGCGAGATACCAGACCTTGCCCTCATGCACCGAATAACAGAAATGAACCTTTTCGGTGCTGCACGCCTGCGCCGCCGCATTCCAGACGGCCTCCTCCTCGGTTCCCGGCACATGGGGAACAACGCCGCCGATCAATTCTTGAGGCAGAAAAGGGTAAAGCTCCCCGACAAAATCTTTTGCCTCACCGGCAAGAAAATCAGATACGCCGGGACGCAGCCGAGCGGTCCCTTCGACGCTGCGCTTTCTTCCATCGGCTTTCCCTCCTTGGAGGCCACCGCTTTCCTTTGTACCAACTGCCAAACCTACATCGCTCCGCTCATTAAGCCGCCCATCATGGAATCCATACTCATATTCATTACCGTCAGGGCAAAAATAGCACTGCCGAAAGCAATCGCAAGGAAAACGCCTGTAAGGGCAAAAGCAAGCCAGACGATGAGAGAATGTTTGGTTTTGGCTGCTTGCGAACGCATCTCGGAAATAGACATCATCACTGTAGCAACTTGCCCGAGATCAGACAAGCTTGCCAATTCAAGTCTCTCGCTTCGGGTCAGGGGAGCTCTATCAAGTGCAGCACCCAGTGTTACCCCCCTTCCCAGATCTTTAAGAGATTCTGTCCAATACATGCCCACATCGGGGGCGGCAGACGCTTCGGCCGACTGCGCCAGCGTATCGCTGATCGGAACCATCCCTTGAAGCATCCGCGCCGCGGCCGCCATTGAGTCCGCAAACGCAAGATCGCGCAGATAACCACCAACCAAGGGGATACGCCGAACGATCCGCGCCGTCAGCCAGTCTTTCTTCCCCCGATTGACCCAAAAGGAAAAAACACACCAGGCCATAAAGACCCCCATCCCAATCGCAAACCAGATGAGCACATCCCAAGTTAACGCCAATCGCCCGGTAACAAGATTGAATTTTTCCAGTTGATCCGGTTCGGTCGGCGGATTGTCCTTAAACCACTTCATCACCATGTCTTTGCCTGACCAGAGCGATGTTACGATCGAGAAAACGTCGAACGCCAACCACCCCATCGTTCCCATGATGGCGCGGGCATTTTTACGCTTCTGCGTAATCGAATGAATAGCGTGAGGAATCCCCTCCACCAGCCTGTTAGCACGCTCGCTTCCGGCCAGGATGGCCAATGTCCCATGATCAAAAATATTTAAAGCTTTCAGAGCATCAATAACACCAAGACCCCGCGCCAGGGCTTCACGTGCCGGAGCAAGGATATTTTGTCGGCGTGGATTTGTTTCCGCCTGAATGATCTTCCACAAGGCAACACCGGGAGACTGCGAAATGGAGCGAAACTGGATACCACGCAAAAGCTGCACCTGCCACCATGTCGAACGGGCAAGAAGCCTCTCGAGTGACGAACGTTCATGCGGCCTGATAGCAAGGACATATCCACCTTTTTTAACGATAGCATCCCGCACATCATCCTTCGTCGGCAGATAGAAGGACTCTTCAACCCTTTTCGGCCCCGAAGTCGTTTCATAGGCTATTTCTGCAACCCATTGCTGCATGGCACCTTATTCCTCTAGGTAGGAAAGTGCCGATTTCGGATCAACAAGACCCGAAAGCACCAGATCTACTAACCCCTCGCGGCGCGTATGGACAACAACGCCATCCTGATGAATGACGTTATTGACGTTGCCGATCAGGGCTTCATAGATATGATTACGTTGGGACGGGCCAAGCGTTATAAGAACCGCATCTAGCAGCAAAGCCCGACCTGAAATACCCGTCCGATTACATAGATCGCACCCGCTTGTGTTGTGACGGCGAACGATAATGTCTTCCTTGAAACCGAAGGCATGAATTTCTTCCTCGTTCAGTGCCTCGCTGATTTTTGCTTTATGCGCACATCCCTGGCACAGCGTCCGAACAAGACGCTGATTCAAAATCGCGCGCACCTGTTGCGCCAACGTAAAAGTAGAGGAACGCTCCCGCGCCGTCGGCATTAGGGAACGCAACCGCTCAAACGTCTGAAGCGCGGTATCGGCATGAACCGTTGAAAGCACTGTGTGACCCGACTCTGCGGCGCGCAGAGATGTTTCAACGGTGTCACCATCACGCATCTCGCCGATGATGATATAGTCGGGATCGTGACGCATCGCGGCACGGATCAAATCGGCAAAACTTCCGCCCGGCATACCTGGTCGCACCTGCCATTGCGTAGCGTAGCGCAATTCGTATTCAATCGGATCTTCGATGGTTAGGACGTGCTTTCGGCGGCGGTCGATCTGCTGCACACACGCATAAAGCGTTGTCGTTTTACCCGATCCGGTTGGGCCAGAAAGAACGATCATCCCGCCGCCGCCCTTAATTTCTGGCGATAGAAGATGCGCCAGATAATCGCCGACATCTTCGTGACGCCGGAATAACTCATCGAATCCCTTTAGCGCGGCGCGGTCGAGAAGACGAAGCGTCAGCTTTTCTCCGTCCTGCGCCTGTGGCCCTGCTGCAACCCGGACGTCAATAGCTCGCCCCTGCCACGTAAAACCGAAACGCCCATCCTTAGGAGTTGTGCGGTCTCCAAAGTTCAGGCCGGCATCGCGTTTCAAAAGCGTGGTTAAACGTGCCATCGCATCAGCAGGAAGCAGGTGCATTGGGATCAAATCACCATCAATACGGTATTTAATCCAGTTTGGCGCATCCGGGTTGTTGTCTTGCACAAGATGAATATCAGAAGCGCGCATCTGGAGTGCCTCAGCCATCAGATCGCGCTGAAACTGGTTGAGCAGCAATCCGTTATCACTATCGGCAAGCCATAGTGATAGGGTTTTTTCGCATCTGTCAGCAGAAAGGTCATGCACGGAACGTAGTGTGTCTATCAACTCTTTTCGGTCCCAGACTTCAACCTCGATACGCTCGACGTGGAAACCGCTTCGATTAGCAGTGGACAACAGATTTTCAAGTTGACGATCATTCAGGTCGTGCAGGGGTGCGATTCGCATCACACCGTCGCGCAAACCAATCAGGTGAATACTAAGTGGAAGCCATGATTGTACAGGCAAAACTGATCGAAGCTGGTCGCCCGTGGCGCGATCCTTAATCCCTTCCTCCTCAACATCGGATGGTGCTACCGCGCCGGCCATATCCAGAAGCTGTTCGGTCGAACGAGGAATTCCCTGTTCCAGTAAAAGAGATCTCTCCCTTTGAACCATATCGAGATAACGTTCACGTCCCTCGGACGATCTCACTTTTTTACGCGATGCACTCTGACGACGCTCGACACCACCGGGGGGATTTTCATCCTTCCCTTTGCGTCTTTCGGCGTCAAGATCATTTGTCGTTCCGTCTGACATCTGGATTAACCACCAGTTGCGGTTACAGTTGCCGGGGCTGGAGCCTCAGACGTTCCGCCACTGGGAGTAGAATTAACCCCTCCTCCCGGTGAGGACGAAACAGCGTTAATAGAAGATAAAGAACGATCAAATAGCAGCAAAATCCTCTGCCCCTTATGCAGAAACTCAATACCGTTTTTCTGGATTACAACAAACCACGGTACACCACCGAGAACAATTTCCTCATCATCAAAAACGATCCGACTCCCCCCGGGACCACTGATGATCGCCCGGTTGGGAGAAAAAGAAGTAATTTTGTAACCGTCTAAAACGCTGGCCGGATTAGGTACATCGACCTCATAAGACGAAAGTCCCGATGTTTCCGCATTCCGAGACGCCGCCTCTTGCTGCTGTCCCGCAATATTCGGATCAATCGATGGATCAAGCGGAAGCTGAACAGAACTTCCGCCATTCAGAACAATCGCTTTCTGATCCTGACTGACGGGTGTCTGGGAACCACCACGTATCGGCAAAACAAGAACACCGCGCGCGCCGTCATGCAATATCTGTATGTCATCAAATAAAGTTCCAACCCGCGTTGGCGACCACGAAATAGTCAAGGGACATGCTTCAATGGGAGCAAGAACCGTAGCAATTGCACACCCGTCATTTTTAAAACTAAGGCCGTTATCACTACCGGAAATACGAATATCTTGAATTGTCACGGGCGCGTCCCCAGAATTCACCAGCGAGACGGTAATCGTTGAAGCCGTCTGGACATCCGCGCCGAAATCTAACTCCGTCTGCGATGCAATCAAAAGCCCCCGCCCCGGAACAGGCTGGGGAAACACTTCGGCTTTGACAACGCCACCCGGCCTGTATTCACCCGCGAGCGGCACACTGGTCAATGCTGTCGGACCGGTGTGTTTCACCACAAGAACACCTGATGATCGCCCTTGTATTTTTGGTGACCACGACACCAACGCAATACATGCTTCCCCCGGCGCAAGTTTTTTACACTCGGTTGTCAGTTCGTAGCCTGATTGCTCGCTGGCATCAATTTTAATCTCGGAAATATCGAGAGACACCGATGTAATGTTCCGCAAAATAACCGGTTCCGTCAGTGTCTGACCGGACTCAAGATTTCCAAACTCTACCTCACTAGGAATAGCCTCAATGTCACTTGAAAGCTTGTCCGACGACTCGCCCGATGAATCGACTTGACCAGAAAGCGTCGCTGAAACTAACCTTGTCTTACCGCTATGCGACATCAACATCTCAACGCGCCACGTCCCCGACTGAAGCCCCTTCACCTGAATCGCTACAGCACATTCCGCGCCGGGAGCCAAAGGCTCTTCCTTACACTGATTTAAAGCGACGCCTGACGAAACTGTCGAGGAAGGGTAAAGCCGTATCTCACCCATCGTCACGGGCTGCGACGCATCATTACGAAAGCGAACAACAACCTGCGCCGATGCCCCCGTAGGGATAGTACCCCCGTCAACCGTCGGAGCCACGGGAACAAGCCCACCCGCAGCCCCGCCACCGGAACCGCCCTGACGGGAACCAGGATCGTTAAACCCCGCATGCTGCGCCTGCGCGATTTTTGCGGGCTGCAAAAACACGAAAAGACAGACGCCTAAAACTAAAAAGCCGGATATAAACGGGCGCATGAGAACAAGCTGGAGTTGACAGAATACAAAAAGGATGTGGGTACAAAAAATTACCCACAGGGTGATTCTATCATAAAAATTAAAAAACAAGCAGCCCTAAAAAAGGACAAGTCGTCATTTTGCGTTTTGAATCAGCGATTAGCCGCCCGGATTTAACAGGGTGGGCGGAATTGTCCCCGCATCAAACCTGTCCTCAGGCATCGGTGCATCGGACGTTTTATCCGAAGACGGATCCATCGTGCTGTGCGTCACGCCATGGGAGCCAATCCCCATAGCCTTATTGGTATCCTCCGATGTATAGACGATAACCCTCGGCTTAAGCAGAAATACAAGCTCCGTATTTTTTGCGCTCACACCCCGCGATGTTGGAATAATCGGTTGCTTAAAGCCCGGCCCGGAAGAGTCAAACTGGTCATTCTCCCGAACGAGGCCTGCAATCAACAAGGAATCGCCTGGGCGAATACGGATTTGAGTTGTCAATTCCCGCTCCGTCGCCTTCGGCAATTTCAAAGTTGTTCCTTCCGTCTCAAAATTATCAAACCCTTGGAATTCCTGAAGCTTAATCTCAATATTGCCGTAAATCGTCGAATGATCCCACGCGCTTGAAATGGTCAGGGTAAAGCCGGTATCCACGGAATCTGTTTCTGTCGAAACAGTCACCTCACCGTTATCGGTAGAGCGGCTGAGCGAGGAAACATAATTGACCGTATCCGCCGCTCTCAAGGTTGCCTCTGAACCAGACAACACAGTTATCTGCGGCTGTGAAATCGTCTTCACGGCTCCGTAAGACGAAATGAACTCAAGGACGTCATCGCCATCAAACGCCACATCACCCGTTGTCGGCAAGCCTATACTGACAGGAGAATCAGCACTCGATGTCCCCGGAAGATTGACACCAAGATTAAACTTGCCCAGCTTGCCAATCTTCTGCCAGTCAATCCCTGTCGCGTTATCAGTGTTAAGGGAAACCTCCCAGATGTACACTTCAAATACGATAAGGGCCGTATTGGAACGGAGCTTTTGGAAATAACGATCCGCCATTTCCTCGGTACGATTCGTCGCCTCGTAAATAATGGTGCGTGTACCAGCCTCGGTGATCGCCGATTGCCCCGTAATCGCCTGAAGCCCCGTTGCCAGCGCGGCCATGATGTCAGTCTCCCCACCCACCGGCGGCACAGTCACCGTAAATGTCTGCTTTTCCTTAATAACCAGAACGCCATCCTCATAGGCACAATAAAGATCGGCAAGACCGCAAACTTTTTTTACAACCTTATCCATCGGCCCGCGCAGATTGGCCACCGTGATCGTGCGTGTTAACGCCTCGTTCGTCTCGAATGCCATCGGCAACTCATAATCAGCAAGAATAAGCTGCAATGCCCCGGCAACGCTCTCCGAGCGAAGCTCAAAAGGCCCGACAATCTCATCCGGCAACGACTCACCCCCCTCCGCCTGAGGCACAAGAACATCGCTACCAAGCGGCAGGAACAAGACGCTATCAGGCTTTTCGTTAATCGCCTCCGGCCTCTCATCCGCCATGGTCGGCGACGGGATTTTAGCATTGCGCGCTCCTGGCAGATCAGCCTGCGCACACGATACCAGCATTGCAAAAGCGCACAGAAAAAGCGGCGTCCGCGCCCAAAACCCATACCTTGCTGTAAAAAACGAAACCATTACGAGGCGCGCTCCCGGGCGCGAAGAGTTCGATTGACCGTCCCGACCAGCCTATCGCGCTGGACAGGTTTCATCAAGACCGCCGCCACACCCCACTTAGCCGACTCACTCAAAAGATCGGGATTATGATCGCCAGTCACAAGAATCACAGGAATGCCAATATCCCGCGCACGAATGGCGCGAATAAAATCAAATCCATCCAAGGGTTCCATACGAACATCGACAATAGCCATATCAATCGAGCCACTCATCTGCTCCAATGCTGCGTTCCCGTCCCTGGCCTCAACAAGATCAAATCCCGCCTCCCCGAGAAACCGAACAATCTGCATCCTCACAAAGTCATTATCCTCGGCGACCAGTATCCTGCCAGCACCGGGATTGGACTTGCTATCCGCCTTATCGACCATTGCAACCCTGTAAAAAAAAACGAAAACCCGAGGCCGGAAGGAAACTGGCCTCGTTTCAGAAAATAATACTCCCTTCATACTAACTCAAAACGCAGCGATAAAACACCCCGTTGTAGGAATACGCACATTATTCTACTCTAAAGCCCATGTTTGAGATCATTGCCCTCCTCTGTATTGTCGCCGCCATCACCCTGCTTATTGTTTTGTCGGTCATTGACCTGAAGACCTGCCTGCTGCCCAACGAATATGTTCTGGGGCTGGCCTTAACGGGCGCAGTTTTCCATCTGGCCACGGCCTTTGAGTATTTAAATATCGAAGACATGGCACTCGGCGCTTTCATCGGCGGGGGATTTTTGTACCTCATCCGGGCAATTGCCAACAAGATATACAAACAGGATGCCCTTGGCCTTGGTGATGTCAAGCTTTTGACTGCCGGGGGCGTTTGGCTAGGCCCACACTACATCCTACTATCACTTACAGCAGGCGGCATTGCCGGTCTTTTTCATGGCGCATTGCTCGCAGGACGAGAAAAACGCCGGAGCGGGAAAATGCCTGATTTTAACAATCTCTCTCTTCCTGCGGGACCGGGATTTGCGATTGGAATTTTTCTGGCAGGGGCAGTAATGTTAATCAAAGCAACCGGGTAACCATACAATGAAAAAATCACTCGAAGGCCTTCGCATTCTCGACCTCTCCCGCGTCCTCGCCGGACCGTACTGCACGCAGATGCTCGGCGATCTAGGCGCGGAAGTCATCAAGATCGAAAAACCCGGAGCGGGTGACGACACACGGAGTTGGGGGCCGCCCTACCTGAAGGACAAGAACGGTAACGACACAACAGAAAGTGCCTATTACCTCTCTATCAATCGCAATAAAAAATCCGTCGCCATTGATATAAAAACAAAAGAAGGGCAAGCCCTCGTCCATAAGCTTCTCGAAAAATCCGACATCTTGATCGAAAACTTCAGACAGGCGGGCTGGAAAAATACGGCCTTGGCTACGAACAACTGAAAAACCGCTACCCACGACTTATCTATTGCTCTATTACTGGCTTTGGCCAGACGGGACCTCTGGCCTCCGAGCCGGGGTATGACCTGATTGCGCAGGCTATGGGCGGGCTCATGGCTGCAACAGGCGAGCCGGGTGGCGCACCGATGAAGGTTGGCGTTGCCCTCAGCGATATAATAACGGGCATGAATGCTGCAACCGGAATTCTCGCGGCTCTGCACGCCCGCGAAAAAACCGGTAAGGGTCAGATGGTTGATGTCGCCCTCGTCGATTGCACGCTGGCCGCCATGACGAACCTCGCACAATATTACCTAACCTCCAGTAAGCCCGCACCCCGCCTCGGCAACGCACACAGCACCATCGTTCCTTATCAGGCCTTTGAGACAAAGGATGGCCACATCGTTATTGCCGTCGGCAACAATGACCAGTTTGTTCGTTTTTGCGCCCTACTCGAAAAACCGGAATGGGCGAAGGATGAAAGATTCGCAAAAAATTCCGCCCGCGTTGCGAACCGGAACATTCTTGTACCGCTTATCGAAAGCGTTATCAAAAAATATTCTTCGGCTTCATGGATTGAAAAACTGCGCGCCGCCGACATCCCCGGTGGCTCTGTTAATCGCATGGATGAAATCTTCGCCGACGAACAAACCCGGCACAGGGAAATGGAAATTTCGATGAATCATATTCTCTCGCCAGCACCAATCCACCTCGTCGGCAGCCCCCTGAAACTTTCCGAAACGCCGGTAACATATGAACACGCACCCCCGATTATGGGGCAACATACCGAGGAAGTTCTTGAAAGTTTGCTCGGTTTAAGCACAGATGAACTGATGAAGCTGGAAAAATCTGGCGTTATAGAAAAGAGAAAAGCGTAATCGCATGAAACATCTTCTTGGCATCGGCGACCTCTCAAAAGACGAAATCGAAGATTTGCTCAATCGCGCAGAATACTATGCAAAGGCACTGGAGGATGGGCGATGGGATCGCGAAAAACTGAAAAATAAAATTATCCTGACATTATTTTTCGAGGCATCCACCCGCACCCTGACCTCATTTATGATTGCGGCCAAACGCCTCAGCGCGGATGTCGTCATCTGGAACCCCGAGACAAGTTCGCTTTCTAAAGGTGAAAGTTTCGTCGATACGATCGACACGCTGAACGCTATGCGCCCCGATGCGGTTATTATCCGCCATAGCGAATACGGCGCCCCCGCTTTCGTTGCACGCCGCGCAGACTGCCCTATCATTAACGGCGGCGATTCATGGCGCGAACACCCGACGCAAGCCCTGCTTGATGCCCTGACACTCCGAAAACATTTTGGCAAACTTGAAGGTCTCAGCCTTGCCATCATCGGTGACATCGCCCACAGCCGCGTTGCCGCGTCGAATATGATTTTGCTACGCCAATTTGGCGTGAATGTACGGGTCATCGCACCCAAGACCTTGATGCCCGAAAAACTCCCCGCCGAGGGTGTGGAACGCTACAACAGCCTCGGCGAAGGCCTGAAAGGCGTGGACGCCGTGATGACCATCCGCCTGCAAAAAGAAAGAATGCAGCGCGGATTGATTGAATCCGACATTGCCTATTTCAACGAATTTGGACTGAAACGCAGCATCGTCGATACATATTGCCCGAAGGCCGTTGTGCTTGACCCCGGCCCTCTCATTCGCGGCGTCCACATTTCGGACGACATCGCCGAAGACAGGGAACGCAGCCTTATCCTCAAACAAGTCGCCAACAGTGTGCCGACGCGCATGGCGGTTCTGGACAGGTTAATCAGCAATGTTTGATTATATGATTGTTGGTTTAATTGGCTACCTCATCGGCTCCATCCCCTTTGGATTGCTGCTGACGAAAATTGCGGGGTACGGCGACATCCGTTCCATCGGCTCCGGCAATATCGGCGCAACGAATGTACTGCGCACCGGCAATAAAAAACTCGCCGCCCTGACCTTGCTTCTCGACGGAGGCAAGGGCGCGGTCGCCGTCCTCCTCGCACATGGCGCCATGACCTACGACGCATCGTTATACGCCGCCGTCGGCGCCTTCCTCGGCCACCTATTCCCCGTCTGGCTGAAATTCAAGGGCGGCAAAGGCGTGGCCACAACACTCGGCATTTTCCTCGCGCTCTCGCCGATGCTCGGGATTATTTCCTGCGTCCTCTGGCTGGCGACGGCCTTCACGTTCCGGTTTTCCTCTCTCGCCGCACTGGTCTCCATCGGACTCTCGCCCGTGGTCTCGTGGTTCCTGACAAAGGATTTCTCCGATAAAATTACAGGCGAAGACGGCTCCGTCACCTTCCTGATGAACCAGCACCAGCAAGTCTTACCCTATGTCTGCGCCTTTATCGCCGCGTTCGTGTTTTATAAACACAAAGACAACATCCGCCGCCTGCTAAAAGGCGAAGAGCCAAAAATTGGAAAAAAGAAATGAACCTGTTCAATTTCAAAAACCCTCACCCCATCCCTCTCCCTGAAGAGAGAGGGAGTAGCATGAGCGAAAAAGAAAAACTCGCATGGCTCCGCCTATCGCGCACAGAAAATGTCGGGCCGATCACCTTCTACCGCCTCGTCGATTTTTGCGGGTCGGCGTCGAAAGCCCTTGAACGCCTACCCGATATGTCCCGGCGCGGCGGACGCACGAAACCGCTGAACGCCCCCTCCATCGCCCAAATCGAAAAAGAATACGAATCCCTCAAAAAGCTCGGCGGCGACATCATAACGGCTGGCGAAGATTCCTACCCCCTCGCGCTCGCCGCCCTCGACGATGCGCCGCCCGTCCTTTCCGTTTTGGGAAACATTGCCAAAGACCACAATTCCTGCATCGCCATCGTCGGGGCGCGCAACGCCTCGCTGAACGGCAAGAAATTCGCGGAAAAACTCGCGCAGGAATTAGGGCAAAACAATCAAATCATCGTCTCCGGCCTTGCACGGGGAATCGACACGGCAGCGCATATCGGAAGCCTCGCCACCGGGACAATCGCCGTCGTCGCGGGCGGCATCGACATCATTTACCCAGAGGAAAATAAAAAACTTTACGACGAGATCAAGGAAAAGGGCGCCATTATCGCCGAAAGCCCTTTGGGCCAGCCGCCCATAGCCCAGAGCTTTCCCCGCCGCAACCGCATCGTCTCCGGCCTGTCCAAGGGCGTCGTTGTTGTCGAGGCCACCATGCGCTCCGGCTCCCTCATCACCGCGAGATTGGCGGGGGAACAGGGCCGCGATGTCTGGGCCGTACCCGGCCATCCGTTCGACCCCCGTGCCACCGGCCCCAACCACTTAATCCGCGAAGGCGCAACCCTTGTGCGCAGCGCGGATGACATATTAGAGTCCATCCGATCCTTTTCTGGCCTTGGGATGCGGGAGCCAAAACAGCCCGAAACCGACTTCCACGGCTCGTTTTCAGATGAGCCGGATATGCCCGAAAACGCGACCGAAAACATTATGGAACATCTATCCTTCACCCCCATCGGGGTTGACGAACTGATCCGGAGCAGCCTATTAAGCATTTCAGCCGTTCAAATAGTTCTGCTGGAAATGGAATTGGCGGGGCGAATAAAACGACATCCGGGCAACCGGGTAAGCCTTGTGTCTTAAGGAGATTTTTAATGTCGTATCAAAATGTATTAAAGGGAAACTGCCATTGCGGACAAATGCATTTTGAATTGCACACCAACAAAGATGAAACAAATCTTGTGCCCCGCACCTGCCAATGTCCCCTTTGCAAACGACACGGCGCAAGCTGGATTTCCGATCCCGAGGGCGAGGCGCATATACATTATAAAGACAAAGAGAATGTCAGCTTTTACCGCTTTGGTACAAAAACCGCTGATTTCATGACTTGTAAAAAATGTGGCGTATTGATGGTCGCCGTTTGTGAAATCGAAGACCGCAAACGCTGCGTACTCAACATCAAGGCCATGCAGGGTTATCAATTCACCAGCGAGCCTGTTTTGACTAATTTTGATGGTGAGAATGTTGACAATAGACTTGAACGCCGGGGAAGGAACTGGACAGGAAAAACAGTTCTACACGGCGCATGATATAAGTTTACAAAATTTTAACCGCGAAGGCGCAAGGTGCGCGTAAAAAAAGGAACCAACTTAATTGACCACCAATCTCGTTATCGTTGAATCGCCCGCCAAGGCGAAGACCATCAATAAGTATCTGGGCGACGACTATAAAGTCATCGCCTCGTACGGCCATGTGCGCGATCTTGTAAACAAGGATGGCTCTGTCCTCCCTGACGAAGATTTTGCTATGAAATGGGAACTCGGCGAGCGCGCAGACAAAAACGTCGCCGACATTAAAAAAGCCTTAAAAACCGCCAGCACGCTTTATCTTGCAACCGACCCCGACCGCGAAGGGGAGGCTATTTCATGGCATGTTCAAGAAATCCTGAGGGAGGATGGCCTGCTAAAAGGCAAGGATGTCCAGCGCGTCACCTTTAACGAGATCACGAAAAAAGCGGTACAGGAAGCCTTTAAAAACGCACGCCCGCTTGACCAACGATTGATTGAGGCCTACCTCGCCCGCCGCGCCTTGGATTATCTTGTCGGCTTCAACCTTTCACCCGTGTTGTGGCGCAAGCTTCCGGGCTCCCGCTCGGCAGGCCGTGTGCAATCCGTGGCACTGCGCCTTATCTGCGAACGCGAAGCAGAAATAGAAAAATTTATCGCCCGTGAATTCTGGAGCATCGAAGCGAGGATGCACACAAAGGATGGCGCACCCTTCACCGCTCGCCTCACGCATCTGGCGGGCAACAAGTTAGACAAATTCGACATTGTTACGGGCGATGCCGCGGAAAAGGCCGTTGAGCGCATCCGCCACAAAAAACTTTCCATCCAGAAGATCGAAAAGAAACAGGTACGGCGTTCACCTTATCCGCCATTTATCACCTCCAGCCTCCAGATGGAAGCTGCAAGAAAACTCCGTTTCACGGCCGCGCACACGATGCGCCTCGCGCAAAGATTATATGAAGGGCTTGAAATCGACGGCGAAGCCACCGCCCTTATCACTTATATGCGTACCGATGGCACGACGCTTTCCGATGATGCCATCCAACAATGCCGTGCCCTGATCGGCAAGGATTATGGCGACAAATATTTGCCGAGTGCGCCGCGTGTCTATAAATCCAAGGCTAAGAACGCGCAGGAAGCACACGAAGCTATCCGCCCAACCGATTTGTCGCGCACCCCTGCCTCCATCAAAGGAAAAATCGACGACGAGCAGTGGCAGCTTTACGATCTTGTCTGGAAACGCACCATGGCGTGCCAGATGGAAAACGCCATCCTCGACCAGATGAGCGTCGATATTTCTGACGGCACTGATGATGCAGTCCTCCGCGCCAACGGTTCCGTCGTCGCGTTCGATGGCTTCCTAACGCTTTATCACGAAGACGTGGATGACACGGATGAAGATACGGATGAAAGCGAACGCCGCCTGCCGCCGATGACCGAGGGCGACCCGTCAAAACTGGTAGACATCACACCCAGCCAGCACTTCACCCAGCCACCGCCACGTTACTCCGAAGCCTCACTGGTTAAAAAACTTGAGGAACTCGGCATTGGCCGCCCGTCCACCTATGCTTCGATTTTGCAGGTTCTGCGTGACCGCAAATACGTCCAGTTTGAAAAGCGCCGTTTTGTGCCTGAAGACCGAGGACGTCTTGTTACAACCTTCTTATCAAAATTCTTCACGCGCTATGTCGACTATGATTTTACGGCCAATCTGGAAGAAGAACTGGACGCTATTGCCGGTGGCCACGTCATGTGGAAGGAAGCCCTGCGCCAGTTTTGGAAAGATTTTAAAAAATCTATCGATGGCACAAAAGATTTAACCATCACCCAAGTTATCGACCATCTGGACGAAGAACTCGGCCCCCATTTTTTTCCTGTTACAAAAGACGATCCTAAACCAAAAATCTGCAAGGCCTGCGGCTCGGGGAAGCTTGGCCTGCGTCTTGGAAAATTCGGCGCGTTCATTGGGTGCTCGAACTATCCGGAATGCAAATTCACGCGTCCTCTTGTGATCGCGGGCGATGATGGAGGCAACAAAGAACTTGCCGCCCTCAGCATTGAGCCTAAAGTCCTGGGAACCGACCCAGGCACAGGCCGTAGCGTCACCTTAAGACGCGGCCCCTACGGCCCCTATGTCCAAATCGACCCGCCGCCGGAAAATGCCGCCGAAGAAACCGCCTATATCGCGGCGATGAAAGAATGGGAAACAGCCAAGGCCAAAAACAAGCTTGATGGCAAACGTGCCCCGCCAAAACCGAAAAAGCCCGTCAAGCCTAAACCAAAGCGTCAAGGACTTCCAAACGGGGTTGCCCTTGATGAAATAACGCTAGCCTCCGCCCTGAAACTTCTTGCCCTGCCCCGCGATGTCGGCAAACATCCGGAAACTGGCGAGCTTATCAAGGCTGGAATTGGCCGTTTCGGGCCCTATCTCCTTCATGCAGGGAAATTTACCTCGCTGCCCAAGGACGATGATGTCTTGATTGTGGGCATGAACCGCGCCGTCGAAGTGCTGGCGCAGGCCGCAGAAAAAGCTAAGGCGCGTGAAGCAAAAGGCTTCAAACCCCGGAACTTTAAAAAGAAAGAGCCTTCCGAGGCCAAACCAAAACCAAAAAAGAAAGCGGCAGCTAAAAAGAAAAGCGCCGAATAACAGTGAATAAATCAGACATAGTGAATTACATACAGACCTCGCCGAAACCGGTTACGAAGCGGGAAATCTCCGACGCGTTCCGTATCAAAGGAACCGAGGGGCGCATCGAATTAAAAAAAATCCTGAAAGAATTGGAAAACGAAGGAATTATCACCAAACAGCCCGGTGGCGCCTACGGCCAACCGGAAGCCCTCGAAGACATCGCCCTGATTGAGATCACTGACATCGATATCGACGGCGATACCTTTGCGACCCCTGTCAAATGGGAACGCGAAGGCAAGCCTCCCCGTATCGAGGTCATGCCAGACAAAAAAGGCCACCCGCCCCTAAAACCCGGCGACCGTGTCCTTGCCCGATTGATACAAGTTTCAAAAAACCTCTACGAAGCCCGCATCATCAAAAAGCTGGACAGCGAATATGGCCGCGTCATGGGTATGGTAAAACTAACCAAGGGCGGCGGCCTCTTGATCCCCGCCAGCAAAAAAGCGCGTCACGATTTTGAAATATCGCACACAGATTTAAACGGCGGCAAAGAAGGTGACATCGCCATCGGCGAAATCATGCCCGGTCGCGGCATGCGTAAAAAGGTACGGATTGTAGAGATTTTAGGCCGTCGTGATGACCCGAAAGCCATAAGCCTCATCAGCCTATCCGAAGCGGGCTTACGCGAAAAATTCCCGGATAAGGTCATTGACGAGACGAAGAATATGACTGTCCCCGACCTCAAAAACCGAGAAGATTTACGATCAATTCCCCTCGTTACCATCGACGGCATCGACGCCCGCGATTTCGACGACGCCGTCTTCGCAGAAAAAACCGACGAGGGATTCCACCTGATCGTCGCCATCGCCGACGTGGCGCATTATGTGCGCCCCTACAGCGCACTCGACAAAGAGGCCGTGCGGCGCGGCAACTCCACCTATTTCCCCGACCGCGTTATCCCAATGCTGCCCGAAGCCCTCTCGAACGAGCTTTGCTCGCTGAAGCCGAAGGAAAACCGAGCCTGCCTCGCCGCGCATATGTGGATCGACGAAAACGGTAATCTTCTACGATACAAATTTGTACGCGGACTGATGCGCTCCGCCGCAAGGCTGGTGTATGAACAGGTGCAAGCGGCGCATGACGGCCTAGCCGACGATACGACCGGCTCCCTTCTCGATCCTGTTATCAAACCCCTTTACGAAGCCTTCTATATACTCGATAAGGCTCGGCGCGAACGCGGCGCACTCGAACTCGACCTCCCGGAACGGCAAGTCATCATCGATGCCAAAGGCAATATGACGGGTATCCGACTCCGCACTCGCGTCGATGCCCACAAACTGATCGAGGAATTCATGATCCTCGCCAATGTCGCGGCGGCCAAGGCCTTGGAGGCAAAAAAAGCCCCGTGTGTTTACCGCATCCACGACCGTCCGTCTGCCGAAAAGCTTGATAGTGCCCGCGAATTTGTCGAGAGTTTTGGATTATCCCTACCCAAGGGGCAGGTCACAAAATCATCACAAATAAATCATCTTTTGCTGAAGGCCGCCGAATTGCCCTACAGCCACCTCATCAGCACCGTCATTTTGCGGACGCAGGCGCAAGCGGTTTACAGCCCGGAGAATATCGGCCATTTCGGCCTGTCCCTTTCAAAATACGCGCATTTTACCTCACCCATCCGCCGTTACGCCGATCTCCTTGTCCACCGCTCTCTCATCTCGGCCTATGGCCTAGGGGATGGCGGAATGGACGAAGGCGAAGTCGCGCGGCTGGAAGAAATCTGCGAAAACATCTCCGCCTGCGAACGCACTTCGATGGAAGCCGAGCGCAATTCCATCGACCGCTTCACCGCCGCCTACCTCTCCGACCGCATTGGCGCCGAATTTCAGGGCCGCATTTCCGGTGTCACCCGCTTTGGCCTGTTTGTGGATTTGAACGAAAGCGGGGCGAGTGGCATCGTACCCATCCGAACACTCCCCCAGGATTTCTACGTCCACGATGAAAAACTCCATGCCCTTGTCGGTCGAAAGTCAGGCCGGGTCTTCCGACTGGGCGCGCCCGTCACCGTCATGCTGATGGAAGCTGATGGTTTGAGCGGCAGCACCGTCCTTCAGTTGATTGGCCACGAACGAGGAGCCGACATTCCGGGCGTAAAGTTTAAAAAACCCCATTTTTCGCCAAATGACGATGAAAAAAGGAAAAAATACGGCAAAAAGGGCTTTAAAAAGGGGCCAAAGCACCGTCGTTAAGCTTGACAACAACCCCAAAATACCCCATAAAGCCGCTTCAGATTTTAAGGAGCATACACCATGGCCAAAACAGGAAAGTCCGTTAAAGTTCGCTTAGAGAGCGAAGCTGGCACAGGATTTCGTTACTACGCGAAGCGCAATGCGCGGGCGGAGTACAAACTGGAAATGAACAAATTCGACCCTTGGGCGATCAACCCAGAAACGGGCAAGCCCGGCAAGCATGTCAAGTTTGTCGAAAAGAAAATGCCCCCTTCAAAGAAATAAGAATAAAAAAACCGGCGGATCAGCCGGTTTTTAGTATCTGCTCAACGCCGGAAAAACTGTCCTTCAACTCCACAACTTTGGGCGTCACCTCCGACAAATTCCCCTCATCTGCGTGGCGTTCTATCTCCCCTGCGATTCTTGAAACATTCATCAGACCAAGACTGGCACTGGACGATTTCAACGGATGGACGGCCTCCGCCAACAACCGCGCATCATTATTGGCCAAGGCTCTTTCGGCCTGCTCGATATGTTTTGCGCTGTTCGCAATATATTTATCGACGAGATCGGGAAATTTATCCCCCATCAGTAATTTCAAATTATCAAATACCTCTGCATCAAAATCATCTTGTGTGGCACAACAGATAGCCGCCCATTTCTCCAATACCCCGCGCATCGCAGCACGGCGCACAGGCTTGGTGATGTGATCATCCATGCCCGCTGCCCGGCATTTCTCGGCATCGGCAGCCGATGCATACGCAGTAAACGCAATAACGGGAGTTTTTCGGCGATGTCCCTCTCCCTCCATCTTCCGGATCAATCCGACGGCCTCATATCCATCCATTTCCGGCATTTGGCAATCCATAAAAATAAGATCAAAGTTACGTTGCGCCACAAAATCAACCGCTTCCCGCCCGTTTCCAGCCACAGTTACCACGCAACCAAATTTCTCCAGCATCGTCATCGCCACAAGCTGATTGGTGGGGTTGTCCTCTGCCAACAACACCCGAACACCCACAAACTCTTTTTCATTCCGACCTATGGTCTGCTCCTGCACGGGCACAGAAACGGATGTCCCTGCCGCAGCCTCACGGTCTTCTGTCATGGAAAATGTAAACCAGAAGGTCGATCCTTGCCCTGGAGCACTGGTTACACCGATGTCTCCCCCCATCATGCTAGCAATCTGCTTACAGATCGCCAATCCTAGCCCTGTGCCGCCAAATTTGCGGGTTGTGGACTCATCGGCCTGACTGAACTTGTTAAAGATGTAATCCTGCTTGTCCAGGGGAATGCCGATACCGGTATCCTCGACGGACGCATAAAACCGCGTTGCGCCATCCTTTCCTGCGCCCCGCGCCTCCGTACTGATCGTAATATGGCCTTTTTCAGTAAATTTCATGGCATTATTGACAAGATTGAGGAAAATCTGACGCAGACGCGATGGATCACCCCGAACAAATCTCGGCGTTCCCGGCGCAAAATTCATCCCGATCTCCACGCCCTTTTCATTCCCCTTCAGGGACATCAATTCCCTCACTTCCTCCATCAGCGAAAACAAGTCGAACGGGATAATTTCAAGCTCCATTTTCCCCGCCTCGATCTTTGAAAAGTCGAGAATGTCATTTACAAGTTGTAACAAATTATCGGCGGAATTTACGACAACCTCCGCATAACGACGCTGCGTGGAATCCAGCTTTGTCTCCAGCAACAAATTAGCCATACCAATCACGCCGTTCATGGGCGTGCGGATTTCATGACTCATGTTGGCAAGAAATTCCGATTTAAGCTTCGTCGCTTTTTCTGCCTCGATATTCGCGGCCTTCAAGGCCAACGCCTGCATCTCCATCCCTGCGGTATATTGCTGGATTTTTGCCTCATCTTCTTTCTGCTTTGTAATGTCGCGCACAAACCCAGTGAAAATCCGCGTGGCACTCTGTTTCACTTCTGCAACCTGAAGATCAATCGGGAACGTCTGTCCGTCCTTCCGGACAGCGTGCGCCTGTCGGCCAATGCCAATAATTTTTGGAGGATTTCCACTCATATAGCTGGCCAGATACCCATCATGCTCTTGCTGATATGGCGAAGGCATCAACACCGAAACATTTTTTCCAAGAATTTCCGTGCTGTCATACCCGAACATAACTTCTGCTGCCCGGTTATAAGATTGAATATTTCCCTTCTCATCAATCGTGATAATCGCATCGCCTGCCGTATCAAGAATAGATTTAATCCGGGCATGAGCACTGTGAATTTCTGCCATCGTTCTGTTCGTCTGCATCATGGCAAAGGCAACAACTACGGTAAACGCGTTCAGAACGACGAACATAATCCAGGGGCTGTTATCCCTGCGCTCTTCCAGAAATTCCGAGCGCGGCGTAAAGGTAACGGATAGGCTGCCCTCCTGTATGGGTATCGTCTGCATATAACTATAAGGAGAACTTTTTTCTGCCCTGGCTCCTTCTCCCGTTGTGAAAATCACCTGATGCCCGCCGCCGGATATGTCAGCTTCTATTACGGCATCAATCAGTTTTTCATTTTTATGATCCAGAGATTCTTCAACAATATTGGCCAAATCGATAATGCTGAATGCAAACCCGACTACATGTGCGCCCTTATCATCTTGCCGAACTGCCGGATAGATCATAACAAGGTGATTGTCTGTCGTTCTGCGCTCGGCGGTTAAATCATCATGCCTATCGGAGACCCCCAAAAGGGGGAGCTTCCTGACAAACAGGGCGGCGCGTCGCCCTATCTCGGCCTGCCGCGCTATGTCCTTAAAAACCGGATCGCTTGAAACCCGAGCACCAATCAAATGCCCAAATAAATTATAAGGCTCAACCTGCGTCAGAAAATCATTTGCCCCCCTATCAGCATCGAAAACCATTGGCGTCGTCGACGGGTGGCTCTCCTTAACTCGGGCATACACTGATTCCAGCGTCTCTGCGTCTTCAACCCGCCGGATCCATCCGATCCCGTCGAACGACCCGTGACTCCTGAGTTTGGGACCGACAAACGTCTCAAACTCGCCGCGATCAACCCAACTCGATGCCAAAAAATAGCTACCGAGTGTCTGGACGGCTTCCGTATGCCACTGAAGAGTATTATGAATGGAGTGGAAATCCTCCCGCGCAAGGCTGATAAAATCGTCCTGCAGCCTCGCCCGGATGTTTTGATCCATTTGCCAACAGATAAACCCCGAAAGCCCTGCACCGCCGACCACCACCAGAAATGGCAGGAGATATTGACCTAGTTTCCCCATAATACAGCGCCTCCCCGCGCCAAAGGGATTGTTTCAGAGTTTTTTTTGCAAATAAAGGTTGTAGCCGCGTTTCCGGCAGGAAATTCACAATCTCACCACAAAAACAACCTATGGAGTTGACAGAAGGGCAAGAAAACCATAGAAAATAGCTCGCTAGCCCTGTTCCTCGATAGCTCAGCGGTAGAGCAATCGACTGTTAATCGATTGGTCGTAGGTTCGAATCCTACTCGAGGAGCCACTTCCCCCATACAGCACCCAGCGCTAAACTAGACTTGAAAGATTATTTATCTTTTGACGACACTGGTTTGAATCCCAACTTTTGCACAATCGGGATTCGAACTGGCATTTTCCGATGCCCCCAAAAAGGCCCCCAATATTCGTCGCTGTGGTTTTCTGCGGGTTTGTAGGCATTTTTTGAAAATAAGGTATGGGCAATTATATCTTGGATATTACCCCCAAATTACCCCAGTCAAATTTTTATGAAGCTAGGTATTTGACTTAAGCCCTACGGGATTCAAATTGTGGCCATAACCAATTGATATTTATGTGAATATTTCATTGCTCTAGCGCAATGTACCCCCAAATATACCCCCATTAGTAATTTTAGGCGACAACCGGAGATATAAATTGTAAAAAAATCTCTTAGGTTTGTCTTGGCTTTGACCAGACAAGTATAACATTTCATCAAAAGAAGCCAAATGACTAACGAAGCGTTTGCCAGAATAAAAATTGATAAGCAATTGCAGGCGGTCGAGTGGAATCTTGAAGACGGTAAAAGCGTCCATTTTGAATACATCCTTGGGGACGGGACAAAAGCGGATTATGTACTTTGTGATCGAGATGGAAGGCCGTTAGCAGTTCTAGAAGCCAAGCGCTTCTCTGAAAACAAGCCTCTGGAAATCGCCTGTAAACAAGCTCAAAACTACGCTGATCAGCTAGGAGTAGATTTTATCTTTTTGGCGAACGGCAAAGAAGTAAAATTTTGGGACTATAAAAAAGAAGCGTATCCCCACGACATTAAAACTGTCTTTGATCAAGAAAATCTAGAACGCCGTGTCGCCAGCCGTAAAATCCGTACTGATATTCTTAAAGTCCAAATAGATCGCAAAATAGTCGGCGGCGATGGCAGGGCATATCAGCTTGATGCGATTGATGCCGTTTGCAAGGGCATGACCCTTGGCAAGCGCAAATTTCTACTAGAAATGGCTACGGGAACAGGAAAAACCCGCACAGGGGCCGCTCTCATTAAGCGACTGTTTGAAGCAAGTCACGCAACCCGCGTTTTATTTCTTGTAGACAGAATTGCTTTAGCCAAGCAAACCGATGAAGAATTTCAGGATATTTTACAAGGTTATTCATCTTATGTTTTTAAACAGGGGAAATTCAAAAACGAAAAGCAAATTTGCGTTACGACCCTGCAAAGCATGATTAAGGAATACCACAAACATTCGTCTGGGTATTTCGACCTTATTATTATTGATGAATGTCACAGAAGCATCTACGGCAAATGGCGCACTGTTCTAGATCATTTTGACGGCGTTAAGGTTGGGCTTACGGCTACAC